>SHVP01000057.1 GCA_009694165.1 Alphaproteobacteria bacterium | reverse complement strand
TCGAAGAAGCCGGGGCGTTCGAGTTGGACGCGTTCCGCCCACTCCTTGTTGTTGTCGAGGAAACGGGCAAGGACGCGTTCGTCGTCGTTAAATCCAGCCATTGATCGGCCTCCATGGGGTGGTCCAGATTGAATGTAAGTTTGAGAGGGAGCTTTTTACCAGCGTGGCCGGCCAAGTCCGTCCGCAGATTATTTGAGCTGGAATTCCCCGTTTGAGTTCCTTCAACGGGGTTGACCGTGCCCCAATACCGCCCGGCAGGCAATATGCCGGCGCTTTGGGGGCGTGCATTCCACCGATGGGCTGTGTTGGAGGGGAGATTGGGCGCCGCAGCGTCCCGGTTCAGGGATGGCTTCCATGCCGGGCGGCCGGGTAGTGTCTCAGTTTGAGAGGGCGTAAACCTTGACAGAGAACAGCACACCAATGGCGCGCCCGGCGGGATTTGAACCCACGACCCCAGGATTAGGAAACCCGAGGAAATTTTGCACACCTTATTAATAGGTATTAATAGGTAAAAGGAATTTCACGGCGGGGAAGCGTCTAGCAATGGCCTAGCAATGCTCAGGTCGGCGACGAGACCCTGGCAGTTGTTCGGTCATCGGCATCGGCGACGCCCGCCGGAAAGACCGCGAAAAAGCACGCGGCGAAAATCAAGATACGAAACCTCCACTGCAGTCACGTGCACCCGTCCGAACTCCGAGCGCGATGCGCTTGCGCGAGGTCAGGGGAGGACCTGTCGCGTCCTTCCGGCGAACTCGAGGCCAACCAGGCGTGGCTCGGCAGCCCTGTGCGCAAGGGCCGGTTCCGGTTGCTGCTTCGGCTCCGCCCCCCAGGGCCAGAAGAAATAGACTCCCCCGACGATGGCAGCCTCGGCGGCCAGATGGGCGATATAGACGGCCGCAAGCAGGCTGGCACCGGTACCCACGGCGGCGTTGCCGGACACGACCGCGGCCGTCACCCCGAGCCCGGCTCCGACGGCTGCGGCTATTGCCAACTGCGTCGCGGTGAGCCCGAGGATCACGGTGTGCCGCTCCTTGTCCGCGGCGGATTCCGCCGCCCAAGGGTCCGTCGGACAGAACAGGACCGTCACCAACAACAGCGCGGCTGCGACGAAGGACCGGTTGCGGCCGATCGCCCTCGGAACGGGATCGATCGCCCTGAGCGGACCCCCATGGCGGTCCGCTCGGCACCCCGGCCGCAATCGCCGGTCGCCGGATGCGTGATTTCCGCGGAGAAACGTGCGCACGATCGTCACGGGGTCGGCTTGCCGGGTTTGAGCGCGGGCGCCCCGAGGCTCTCGTTATACCACCAGTTTCCGATCAACCCGCCGGCAATCGCGCCGAGGGTGGTCGTTGCGCGAATCGATGTCAACGAGCTGCCGATGATCGCTCCGATCGCGAGCCCCGCACCGATTGCCATTGCCCGGGCGCCGTCTTTGTTTTCGCTCATCGGAGCACCCCGGAGACTGGGCGGATCGGTGGGCTGTTGCGCCTCCGCCGAAAGCGGCAGGATGGCCGTGGCCAAAATCACGAGAGCCGCAAGCAACTTTGGCATCGCGTTTCTCATTTGCTGAGGGACCTTCCTGCGGAGCCCGCAACGCCACCGCGATCGACGTGCCGCGGAGGCGACTGCAGATGACCGTCGCGCGCCGCACCCGTGTTACCCGGCGGACCTCTCGGCGATGTCGGTCCCGTTATAACTTATGCGGCCCTCGACCACGAGGCGCCGCCGGGGACGCGCCTTCAGGGCGCCACGCCGGCGGCAGCGCCCATGCCCGCGTTGCCCATGCGAGCCATATGCTGGCCCATGACCATGGGCATCGCGGCGCCATCCATTGCGGCGCCGCGCGGCGCCATTCGCATGCCCGCGGCACGCATTTGCCCCATCATGTTGCCGGCCATGGCCCCGTTGCCGGCCCCGGCCGCGCCGCCAGCCATGCCCCCACCTGCCGCAGCCTCAGCCGCCGGCGCAGCCGCTGCCGCCGCCTCTACCGGCGCGGCCGCCTCGGCCACCATGGCTCCCTCGGCCGCGGGCACAGCCGCCTCGGCCGCCACGGCCCGCCCGCCCGCGGGCACAGCCGCCTCGGCCGCCATGGCTCGCCCACCCGCGGGCACAGCCGCCTCGGCCACCGCCGCACGCGCGGCCGCCGCTTCCATCGCCATCCCGCCTCCGGCTGCCGCGGCGCCGTCAGCCGCGCCAGCCCCGCCAGCCCCGGCCATCGCGGCGCGACCGCCGTTGACGACCATGGTAGTTCCGGCCAGCGCATACCAAGCCGCGGCCGCGACGGCGGCGGCGACGATCGTGAGTGCAACGATCTCTCCCCCGGTCAACCCGCTCGAGACAGGAGGCGGCGCCGGTTGCTGCGCCCGGCTGGCAGCAGGGACGACCGTCATCGCCCCGATAACGGCGACGCACAAGAGCTTTCGCATGACGCGGACCCCCTATTCCATCTGGCTATTCTTACACCGAAGCCAAGAAGCAGCGTCGGCAGGGCTTGGCAGCAAGCATCATCGATATATTACAGAGCCAAATCATATCACAGAAGCACATTTGGGCACGGCGAATTTGACGACGCCATTCCACCCGCGGCGTATGCTCTTTGCGCCGACACCAAGGCGTCCCGTCGTGTCAGTCGAGCTTCCTCGGCCGCCACTCCTGGGCCAGCTGCTGCGCCTCGGCGAGTTGGCTCGGGGTCATCAGCTTGGCGACGATATCGCGGTTCTTGATCGCGGTATTGCGATCCTCGCCCTCGGGGAGACGCGCGGCCGCCAGATTGGCGTACGTGTGAGCCTTGACGTAGTCCTGGGGTACGCCGTCCCCGTTTGCGCAGACGACGCTCAGGTTCAGCTGGGCGATGGCGACTCCGCTGTCGGCCGCCAATTGCCACCACGTCGCGGCGGCAACAAAGTTTTGCGGCATGCCGCGGCCGTAGTAGTACACGTCGCCGAGCGTGCTCTGTGCCATGGCGTTCCCCTTCGCCGCGGCCCGACGGTACCAGCCCACCGCCGCGACATAGTCCCGCGATACGCCATGACCATAGTAGTAAGCGTCGCCGATCAGAGCTTCGAACGTGCCGACGCTGCGCTCCAGCGTGGGGCCGGCTTGTTCGATCAGGGAGTTGAGTGTCTGTCTGATCGGCGTGACGACCTCTTTGAGCGCGCGCGAATAATCGCCGCTGCGCGCTGCATCCCAACTCTCGTCAAGTCCGGCATCGGCCGGTCCGACCCAAGCGATCAGCAGGGCAAGCGCGACAAGTATGCGTCTGATCGACATCATTTCGGCCCGATCCGCGAACTTTTCGCTCGATTTCAAGCGCGAGACGCTCACGCGGGCCTGGAGCTGGTCGAGGTTCGCGATACGACCCGGTCGCCTTCCGCAAACCGATCCCCTGGCGCAAGACGACCTCGTGGTCGCCCGGCATTGCCCGTTCCCTTGGCGACGGCACGATGACCGCCGCCGAGCCCGGCCTCGGAAGCTAGAACGTCCGATCCAGAGGCGCTTGGCGCAACGCCACGGCGACGTGGGTCGGTTGACGGATATTCACCCGGGGCGTCGAATCGCCGCTGTTGTTGTACCACCAGGCTCCGGCAAAGCCGCCCACGATCCCGCCCACGAGCGGTGCAGCATTGGCCGCCAGGAGGGCGTCCAGGACCACGGCTCCAACGATCACGCCCACGCCGATCGCCAGGATCTTACCGGCGGTCACGCCTTGAATCGCGTCCTGCAGTTGGGGCTGCGGCTGCGGCCCCGGTGCGCGCTGCTGTGCCGCGGCGCCAAAGGGCAGCATGACGACAAGGACGAAAGCCGCAACCAGTGCAAATGCTCGCATGATATTTCTCCCCAGCTACCGCGATGTCGAAGACTTCAGCCCTGTTCCAAGGGCATCCATCCGCAAGCTCATCCCATCAACCGGTCGTGCGATGCTACAACGCACCGGCGGTGAATTCTAGAGATATCCTGCCGACAATAGCCGGTCCGGGGGCGCGAGCCAGGATGGGATCCCCGCATGGCGCCCAATGTTGCGGGGCTTGCCCATAGGCCTCGCTGCGCGCTGCGCCCCGCTCCTGCCCGCGCCGCAAAATGCCCCCGGGGCAGCCGGTTCAATCCGGAAAGATCATGCTTTGATGTCCCTCTGGCTCCGAGGTGAGTTCAGACCCTATGGTGACAACCGAGATCGGCATTGTGTATAGTCGCCCGTTCAGCCGGCCGGGGAATTCCATGCGGTGGTCTGCGACGACGGACGGAAAAGGTTTCCGCGCCCACGTTCTTGGTGTGCTCGTCGGCGGTTGCGTCGGCGCCTTGGCTTGGCCGGGTGCCGCGGGCGAGGGGACGATCCTCGTCAGCGCCTGGCAGGCGACGAGTTTCGAGACATTCGGGCCGAACCTCCGCCAGCAGTTGTCCGACCGATTCCAATACGATTTGACCCAAACGAACGGCGATATCGACGTCTTGAGACGTGTGCGGATCGATGCCCGCAGCGTGGGCTTCGTTCAAAGGGACCTCTTCGTCGACCGCCTGCGCCGGGACCCGGAGAATTTCGACCGGCTGGAATTCTATGGCGGCATTCCCGCCTGTCTGGTGGCGGTCGTGCGCAAGGGATCGCCAATTCAGACTTACGACGATCTGGTCTCGCCTCGGCGTTCCCGCCCTGTAACCTTGGACATCGGCCCCGAATCGGGCCGCGTGGCCGAGACGTTCGCGATTCTGCGCGCCCTGGATCCGGCGCTCGACAATGTGGATCGGAAGCATTTCGGCGGATCGCGGGCATTGAGCCGGGTCGCTTCCGGCGAGACCGATGCCGCTCTTTTCATCGCCTATCAGCCATTCCGCAACGACGACCTCAATGCTCTGCTTGAGCGAGAGGAGGTCGATCTCGTTCCTGTCATCTCCCGTCCGATTGCCTTGGCTGCGCTCAATGAAAACGCTCCCTACACGCTGCGCGAGATCACCCTTGCCGACGGCGGCTGGCTGTACGGTAGCCGCAAGTATCACACGACCTGCACGTCGCTTGGTGTGGTCGTGAGCGAGAAGGCCGATGTTCGTTTGTCGGAGGCGGTGGCTCACGCCATGCTGCAAGGCAACACGAGCGCCGAGCGAGGCTTCTCAATCAGGGAATCGATGACCGTCGTTGTTGCCGCTCTGGGCGAGGTCTGGCGGTTTCTCGTCGACCTGACCCAATTCGTCAGCGCACGGGTCTTTGGAGACGTGGAACATGCGGCCGGCGTCCCGGCGTCGGGCGGTGACGCCCGGTTGCGAGGGATCGAGGCCGGAAACCCGACGATGGCGCGCACCCTCAACCGCGCGGAGGACGCCTCTTCATCCAGCGGCCTTTTTGTGCGGTTGTTGCAGAAGGAGAAGCCGATCAAAGGCGCAAATGACTGATAATGTCGTTGATTTCGCCCCGCCGGGGCCATAATCGCCGTCATCCGAAGGCGAGTGGCCTGCAGGCGGCGCTCCATGATCCAGGTGTCGTGATCCCCCACAAGGCAGTCAGCAATACGGAATTGGATATGTCCGTTTCTCCTCACGAAAAAAAGAAATTCGGAGACTACGCCCGGATTCACGCGGTCGATGGCGAAATCATCTCGCGTGAAGACGAGACGGCCGTGCTCAAGGAGGGGATCGCGCGGTTCGGCTTGGATCTTGACGAGGCGCGGGGGGTTCTCTTCGGGATCGCGGACGACCACGACATTACCTTGGTCAGCGCTGTCGAAAACCACGTCAGCATGCTGCTGGAGCATTCCGTCAAAAAAAATCGTGTGGCGCGGAAATTGTTCTCCGAGGCGGTCGCCGTTTACCGCAGGTTGACCAAGGGGCGGATCCCCGACGACCAAATCCGCAAGCGCGTAAAGCATATTGTTTTGGAGCACGGATGGAAGGCCAGGAAGAGCCGTTGGCTGATCGGCTCGCGAAGGTGGTTCAGAAAAATCTAACGCCCCTCACCGCGTGAACAATTCTTGGTCCGCCTTGGCCTGATCGCCGCACGTCAGGGTCCTTGTGGCCAGGTAGAGCGCCCTGTGGGCCACGTAAGGATCGATCGACATCGCGCTCACGGACCTCATCCGATCGCGCCGATCCGCATATTGTAGAGTGATGTCCGTGAGGCGGTACGGGATATAGATGGTCGCGCCCATCACCTGGAAATAGGCGACGACCGTCGCGATCCTGCCGACGGAGTCACGTACGGTCGCCGGACCGAGGATCGGCAGAACGACGTACGGACCGGGTGCCAGGCCGAAGGCGCACAACGTGTGCTCGAGATTGCGCGGAGCTGCGGAGAAGCCCATCTGGGCGGCCGGATCGAGGACGCCCGCGATACCCAGGACCGTGTTGATTCCGAACCGCGCCGTCGCGTTGCCGGCGCCGTCCAACCTGCCCTCGATCAGGTTGCTGACGACCGTCACCGGCTCGCGCAGATTTGCGAAGAAATTGCGCATGCCGTTACGCACCGGGGGCGTTGTCGACCGGATATAAAAATTCGAAACCGGCTCCATCACTGTCATTTGCAGCCCGTTGTTGAGGCTGAACATCGCGCGGTTGATGGGTTCGAGCGGGTCATTGTCCTCGAAGCCGCCGGTGCCGTCGCCGCCCGGCACGCGCGGCGGCGCGGCCATGAAGATCGGCGCGGCCGGGCTGAGTGCCCCTTCGGCGTCAACGTGAGCCGTTGCGCCCTCGGGGGCGACGAGCGTTTCCTCGGCCGCCCGCATCCATGGTTCCACGACCCGTCGCCGCAACGCGACCCGGAGGCGACGAGCCGATGCCTCGGCCGCCTTGATGGAATGGTCGACCTCCGGCCGTGACAGAAAACTTTCGATGGCTTCCGCCGTGCGGGCCAGGTCGGCATTCACCGTCTCGGCGAACTGCCGAATCGTGCCGGAGGCCCGATCGATCGCCGCCTGGGTCGCCGGATTCCCGAGCATCTGAGCCGCTGCAATCCTGGCGGGTTCGAATATCCGGGTGCGAGCGTCCTCGTAGAGGCCTTGCACGCCGGGACCGAACAAGGGGCGCGGCTCCTGCTGGCCCGTGGGTGGCTCGAACAACTCGGCGGCCCGAGTTTCCGATGCTGAGACGGCCGCCAACAGCGCCGCCGCCACACCGAGCGGCACCATGAGCCGGCGCCGGCCGCGACACGGGGATCGCAGACGTGCGGCGCATGCGCGCGCGCGACTGATGCTGGGAAAGGCTGAAGGCATTCCGTCCCGTGGGTAGTCTCGCTACGTTTAAATATATAGAGATCAAGCGCCTTACGATGTCGAGTCCCGCATCGGCCCCAATTCTCCAGGCGTCATTCATCGCCGGGCCATCGGATGCCGGCTTCCCGGCGCACGCGACCGACGAACGCGACTGGGCAGACTCAGGTCTTCGAAGTTCCGGATCGAACGGGAATGGCGATCGCCTGCTCGATGCGCTTGGCGATTTCGTGAAAGGCCCGGTTGTCGACGACGTTCATCACCAGCGCGTTCTCGGCGAGACTGTCCGCGAGGTATCGACCCGTCTGAGGCGGGCTCCCGGCGTAGGTCACGCGGATGAAGTCTGGAAGAAACGTCGGCGTCACGATCTCGACCGAGGTCACGCTGGCGAGCGCAATCCGTTTTTCCATCATGCCGTGTTGGAGCCAGAGAAAAGTGACGAGGTGGCCGATGACGCCGCCCTTGACGATCCGGAGACTTCCATCCGTCAGCTCGAGGCGACCCCCGAGGCCGACCGCGACGAGGGGTTGTTCCGCGGTGGCGGCGGCCCGGCCGTCTTCTTTGGAGTGGTGGCGGCCCCTCATGACATGTTCCCGATACCGAATCCCGATCATCGAACATAGCGCTTTTGCTGCTGCCCGGTGAGCCGTTGGATCAGGTGCGACCAGGACAGGCCGAACGCCAAAACAATCGCCAACGAAAACAAGACAACATACTGCGCCAGCAAGAAATAGAAGGACCATTCAGATCCCGAGCCCTGGGACAGACTATGCGTGATCAAGAGGAAGCTGAAAAGAAGGGCCGCCAAGCTCGCGGCGACCAGCCCGGAAAGGCGAAACGCGGCGTACAAGACCCGGAACATCGCGTAATAGAGGATGATCACCAGGAGAGATGTAAATATTTTCAACGAAATCAAAGCGCTATTGACGTCGATCAGCCAGTGATAGAAGGAGTAGCCGCTCGGATTGTAGGTCGCGAACACCACCAGCAGACTGAATACGAATCGGCTCGGCAGGCCCGATAGATTGAAAGGCTGCTTGGTCGCCATGGGGCAGGGTCTCGCTTGATCGCCATCGTCGCGCGAGCCGAACGGAAATCAGCCGCGTTCGGCCTCTCACATTCGCGCCGGTCGCAGGATTGTATGCCAAGTCCGGCGCTTCGTCATCGCCGTGGCGGGGCGGGATTGCACTAGGAAAGGACGGTCCGACTGTGCGATCATGCGAATATTGTCGACTTCTTGATCTTGCCCGTTGATCTGCGGATTCGCGGGTGATACGGGTGTCGGGGGGCGGTGCGAGGCGGCACCGGCCAGGCACTCGAGGAGGCACACAGTGGTGACCAAAGATCCCAAAGATCCAAAGAAAGGCGAGCCGGCTGAATCAGTGCCGTCCGGGAAAGGCGATCGGGCGGCGGTCGACGCCGACAAGGAGCCCTTGCCGTCCCGCGCAACTGACGAAGCCGCGGCCGGACGCGATCGGCACGCCAAGCGGCCGCTCAACAAGGCAACCGCCGCAGTCTTCCTCTCGATCGTCGGCATCGTCGTCGCATTGACTGGGCCGATCTGGTCGCCAAAGATCTACGGCGATGCGGTCTCGGCCCGAGTTCTTGTCTTGAGCGTCGCGCAACTGCGGCCCGCCCTCGAATCCGATGCGCCGTTCGGCCTTCAACTGGCGACGCTCCGCGGTGTCGTGTCCGACGATCCCGACATGAGGAAATCCCTTGAAGCGATCGCGTCATTTAGCGAAACCGGCGTGCCAACGGTGCCCCAGTTGCGGGCCAGCTTCTCCCGCCTGGCCAACGAGATCATGCTGCGTGAGATCGTGGATCCGAACAGGAGCTGGTTCGACCGCCTGATGTTGTCCGCCGCGTCGACCTTGCAACTGCATGCCTTTGTGCATCGGCTGGAAGTCAAGGATCCCACCGGGCAGACCGTATTGGAGGCGCACACTGCCCTCAATTCGAGCGACCTCGCCGGTGCCATTGCAGCCCTCAGCAAGCTATCCGGCCGGCCGGCGGAGCTGGCGAAGCCCTGGATCAAGGCGGCAACTGCCCGCATTGCCGCAGTCCGAATGTTGACGTTGCTGGACAAGTTGGCCACCACGCGACTGTCGCGTAATCGCTCCGTGTTCATGGCCAGCTACTGACCCGTGACGGCGTCCGCCTGCTCGCTCGGGCGGCGCCGAGGGGTGGGGCAAGCTCATGGCCCCAGATTCCTTGGCGATGCCTGATTCCTTCGGTTTTCCGGGAATTGTCGCGCGTTGGCTGTCCGCCATGCTGATGGTCTTGGCCACCTACAATCCGAGCGGCTACTCCTACGTCCATTGGGTCATCGGCTCGACCTCCGGCAACTGGATCTTCAAGATCCTGATCGGCATCCTCCTCGCGATCCTTTACGCCACCTTCGTTCTCGCGACGTACCGCTCGCTCGGCGCCCTCGGGATCGCGGTTTGGCTGTTGTTTTTCGCCACGTTCGTTTGGCTCACGATCGACATCGGATTGATCGAGCACCTGAGCCTGGGGACGATCATCACCATCGTGCTGGTCGTGCTCGCCAACGTGTTCGCCGTCGGTCTTTCCTGGTCGTATATCCGGGCCCGGCTCTCGGGGCAGGCCGATACGAACGACGTCACGCTGCCGTAGCGGCAGCCCTGCCCGCCGGCGAAATGCCAGCGACGCCGCGGCCGTGCTCCCGTTAGCGGCGCAACCGGCGCCAGCCCATGACGGCGCCCAGGCTGACGCCGGCGGTGGCCACGCCGAGGCCACAGCCCACCGCCATCGCCGAGACGATCGCGGTTGCCGCCGCGGGCGCGGCAACGCCCGCCGCCGCCACGGGGGCGGGGGCATTGGCGATGGCATAGGCGCCGATGAAGGCGCCGCCCGTGCAGGCGCCAATCATGATCTCCCAAAAGCTGTCGCCGATTTCTCCGGCTTCGGGTTTTTCCACGTCGCCCGCCTCGCCGGCATCGCCCGTCCGAATCCGCGGATGCGGCGCCATGGTTCCCATGCTCTCCATGCCGGGGCCGAGCATGGGGCCGGGCGCCGCGGCGGTCTGGGTGGAGCTGGCCATGCTCATGCCGCTCAAGCCCGCGATCGTACGCGGCATCGAAGGCATGATCATCTGGGTCCCCTGCATGAGATGGGCGAAGGCGCCGGCCTGGGAGCCGTAGGGCGCCGTCATGCCGGGGGCGCCGGGTCCCATCCGACCCGCGAAAGGCCCGGCGATCTGGGCCATCGTCACTCCCATCATCTGGGCCTTCGCGGGCATGCTCGCCCCCAGCCAGACGGAGGCCGCCGCAGTCACCGCGAGAAGGCCAAGGAGAAGCCGGCGGGCGACGTGTTCAAACGGTCCAATGACGTCCATCGCCTCCTCCACCGAATCGTCGCGCGCCGAGGAAACAGGATGGGTCCCCACGACGCAGGCTCGTTGCTCGACCCGTGGCTGCATTCGATCGGCGGTCCGAATGTTACGCAGAATAAGCCACCGCGCGCTTTGACATAAGACAAACGCCGGCATGTCGGGTCAAGCATGTTTGAGTCATCGGGAAGGGGCTCGCGCCTTTGCGGACCTGGGTGCCGATCCGGGCGCGCACCCACGCCCGGGCCCTGGAATTCGATGGCAGGCCGTCCCGACTATCGGTATGGTGAGCGCGATCCTGGGTCCGTTGGCTTCGTGGGAAGTGTTTCTCTCGGGAGACCAAAGGGGCTCCCGTGCGACGGATGACGTTCGTGGCCTGCGCGACCCGATTCGGCTCGTTGCCATAGCCAAGGACGAGAGACGATGCGAAACCTGATTTTCGTAGGCTTGCTGGCCGGATGTCTCGCCCTCCCGATCCCGGCGCTTGCACAAACGGCGGCGCCCGATGCGAACCCAACGGCCTCTCTCTTCGGCATGAGTGCTGAAGAGGCGGCAACGATCGGCGCAGGAGTCATCGTCGGTGCGATTGTCCTGCATTTCGTCGTTCCGGGCGACTTCGCCTATCTCGTCGGCGGCGTTGCCGGCGGTTACCTCGCCGCTTGGTGGTATCGGCACCGTAACGACGAGCAAGTTCGGGCGATGCTGCACCCGACGGTCTCCGCGGACGCTTTGAGGCACGCCCAACCGCCCGTTATTGCCATCCGGAATTAGCACGGCAGGCCGGCGCCAACGTTGGAATTTGAAATTGGGCGGGACTGACCTAGGATAACCGAGACAATCGCCTGCCGGCCCGGCACCCTCGGGACGATGGCTGCCGCCACACAGCCCGATTCCCCGGCGAAGGCTCAAGAAAGGGCTCGATCCCCCGTGCCAGTCCTGTTGTGGTTCAACGACCTGCCGCTCTGGCAATCGGCCCTGATCGTGATGGGCGGCGCATCCGTCGTGTCCCTCGTCGGCACCGCGATCGTGCGGCGCCTCGTTCCGGCGCAGCAATTAGGCCTGAACAATGTGATCGGCGGCTTCTCGTACATGTTCGTGTCGCATATCTATGCCGGCTTCATCGGTTTTCTATTGTTCGGTGTGTACGAAACCTATGATCAGGTGCGCGCGACGATCGTAAGCGAGGCGAATGCCCTTTATGCGCTTGACCGTCTGGCCGGTGCGCTGCCGGAGGGCACGCGGGCCCAGGTCCACAAGAGCCTTCGGAGCTACGCGCGCGAGGTGATCGAGATCGATTGGCCGCAGATGCGGGCCCGCAGCGGAGATCCCCTGACCACCCCCGCGCTGGACGACTTGAACTATGTCTATGCCGCCGTCGATGCCACCAGCAAGAAGCAACGGGAGATCCTGAAGATATCGCATAAACTCGTGACCAGGATCGGGAACGATCGCGGAATCCGAATCTTGCGCAGCAACACCTCGCTGCCGGTTCTGCTTTGGTCGGTCACCATCCTGACCACGATCGTCGTGATCGTCTTTCCCTGGACGTTCGGTGCGCCCAATGTCAATGCGGCCGTGATCATGTCGATGCTTTCGATCGTCATGGTGACGTCGGTTGTGCTGGTCGTGCTTAAGCTGAGCTATCCGTTTGGGGGCGGCGAGGGCATTGCCCCGACCCCCTTTATCGAGTTCGCGTCTTAGGGGCCAGGCGGCGACATATGGAGTGTCGCGCCGCGAGGAGACCGCCGATGCAGCGCCTAACGGGGCCGCGCCTTCCGTGCTTCTTCGGCGGCGAGCGCTTCCAGCCCGCGGCGGATCGCCTGCGTGTCCATGTAATGGCCGCAACAATGGCAGATCGCGCCGTGAACGTTGTCCAGCCCGGCCGGATCGTTCGGGACGATGAAGGCGCGCTGCGCGCACTGGGGACATTGCAGGGTGGGATGGAGCATGATCCGCTCGAACGAGGATATCGGGCGCAAGCTAGCACGGCGCGCGCGGCGTGCGCAAAGGAGACGCGCATCGAGGGGAAATCCATCGCATTGCTAAGCGGTCGGCACATTCGTAGTGTTCGACGCGAGCGAACGCCGGGTCAGACACCTTCTTGAGGCGGGTTGCCTGGCGGAACGGGAGTTAGAGACTGATGGAACTCATTCAATGGATCAACGATCTGCCTGTCGGCACCGGGATTCTCCTGACGGTCGGCGGCGGCATCTTCATTGCGATGCTCGGAACGTTGATCGTGAACTATTATTTCACCCCGGCCCAACTCATCGTCAACAATATCGTCGGCGGATTTACGTACGCGTTCCTTTCCTCGGTCTACGCGGGCTACATCGGGTTGTTGCTGTTTGGCGTCTACCAGAAATACGACGACGTTCGCTCGGACATCATCGTCGAGATCAATGCCCTTACGTCGCTCGACCGTGTTGCCGCGGCCTTTCCCCAAGCGACGCGGACCGAGATCCGGAAGGAGCTCCGGGAATACGCGCAAAATGTCGCCGAGGTCGAATGGCCGCAGATGCGCCGGCGCACGCTCAACTTCGGCAACTCGCCGATCCTGGACAACGTCTATTACACGTATTTGGCGGTCGAACCCCAGACGGACAAGGAGCTCTCGGCATTCCAGTATTCGCTGCAGCTGCTCCAGGTCGTTCGGGATCAGCGCGGCAACCGCATCCGGTTGAGCTTCGGCGCTCTTACCCCCCTTCTCTGGGCCGTCGCCGTGGTTGGAACGGTCATCTCGATGATCTTTCCGTGGTTCTTTGGCGGTCCCAACGTCTATGTGCCGCTGCTCATGTCGGCGCTTGTCGGCTCCGTCACGATGTCCGTGTTCCTGGTTATTCTCAAACTGAGCTATCCGTTTGACGGCGAGTACGGAATTCTTCCGTACGCCTACTTCGATTTTGCGCAGTCATCGTCCGGCTAGCCGCGCCGCGAACGCCGCCCGCGCGGCTCCCGGCTGCGAGCCGCCGGAAGAGGGGTCGCGGCCGCGCCGTCGCCGCGCAGGACGACGAGCCGCCTAAATCCTTCCGCAACGCTCCTCGATCTTGCTACTATTTTGTCCGACGAGGCCCACGCCTCGCACCTTCATCAACAGGGCTTCGGGGGCAAATATGGTCGACATGGCATCGAGGCGACAGTTTCTCACCCGCGCCGCGGCAACCGCGTCGGTGGCGGCGTTTCGCACTCCCGCGGCCTGGGCGGCGGGTGCCCCCGCGTTGCGGGCCATCGATGTGGTGACGCGCGTCATCGACGTGAAGGGCAAGGCCGCCACCGTCTACGGGCTGGTTGGGTCGGACGGCCGGCGCGGCGCGCAGTTTGTCGCCGGCGAATCCTTCTATGTCCGCCTTTCCAACAAGATTGCCGAGCCGACGCTTGTCCATTGGCATGGCCTCACTCCGCCGAGCCATCAGGACGGCGTGCCGGGGCTGTCGCAGGACCCCATCCCGGCGGGGACATCGTATGTCTACGACTTTCGCCTGACCGAGCCCGGCACCTATTGGATGCACACCCATTTCAGCCTGTCGCAAATGCAGCGGCTGTTGGCCGCGCCGCTGATCATCCGCGATCCCGCCGAGCGGCACCTCGATGAGCAGGAGGTCGTGGTGATGCTCAATGATTTCACCTTCCGCAATCCCGACGAGATCTTGGCCGAACTCGGGCAAAAGGGCTCGCCCGAAGCCACTTCAGCGGGCGGCGGTCACCATGCGGGCGCAGCCGGCGAGAGTAAGCCGGCCGGAATGGCGGGGATGACCGGGATGGCCGGAATGTCGGGAATGGCCGGAATGTCGGGGATGGCCGGGATGTCGGGGATGGCCGGGATGCCCGCCATGCCCGGTATGTCCGCAGCCCCTGGGGCACCCCCACCGAAGACGGACGATGCGATGGCCGGCATGCAGATGGACCTCAATGACATCGACTTCGACGCCTATCTTGCCAACGACCGCACGCTCGACGATCCGGAGGTGGTTCAGGTGGAGGCGGGCGGGCGCGTCCGATTGCGCATCATCGCCGCCAGCGCGTCGACCAACTTTTTTGTCGACCTCGGCGCGCTGGAGGGCGAGCTGATCGCCGTCGACGGGCAGGCGATCCTTCCGGTCAAGGGCCGGCAGTTCCCGCTGGCGATGGCACAGCGCGCCGACGTGCGCCTCCGCCTGCCCGCGGGCGCGGGTGCGTATCCGATCCTCGCCCAGCGCGAGGGGGACACCGTGCGCACCGGGATCATCCTCGCGTCCAAGGGAGGCCGGATCGACCGGGTTTCGGATCAGGCGGCGGCCAAGGCCGGCGTGGTCGGCCTCGACCTCGAGCCGCGGCTCCAGCCGCTCGCTCCGCTGCGGCTTCGTCCCGTCGACCGCACGCACACCGTCGCGCTCGGCGGCGATATGGCAAAATACATCTGGACCATGAATGGGGCCGTCTTTGGCAAGGATCGGCCCCTTCTGGTCGCCCTCGGCGAGCGCGTCGAGATCGTCATGCGCAACGACACCGGCATGGCGCACCCGATGCACCTGCACGGTACCGTCTTTCAGGTCGTGGAGATCGCCGGCAAGCGAATCAATGGCGCACGGCGCGATACGGTGATGGTCCCGCCGCAAACGTCGGTCACCGTTGCCTTCGACGCGGATAATTCCGGAAGTTGGGCCTTCCACTGCCACAATTCCTACCACCAGGAAGCGGGCATGATGACGTCGGTCCAATACGTCTGACGCGCCGCCGCCAAGGCCTTCCGCGCACCCAAACGGACGACGACTCGGGTCCGATCCCTAGTGGATCGACGCCAACAGATGAGTCCCTCGTATTCCTCAATCGTCACCCCGGCCGAGCGAAGCGTCCTTCGACTCGCGCGCCCTCATCCTGAGGAGCAGCCACTTGGCTGCGTCTCGAAGGAGAGGCGCGCGGCTCAGGATGAGGAGCCGGGGACCAGGCTTTCGGCGATATG
>SHVP01000056.1 GCA_009694165.1 Alphaproteobacteria bacterium | reverse complement strand
GTGACCGGCCAACCCCGATAGGATTGCCATGGTGTTATGCCCGCTCCCTCCGCCGTCGCCGGGGATCGCCCGATGAATGTCGCCGACGCCATACGCCGGCACGCCGTGGAACGGCCCGAGCATCCGGCGATCATCGACGGCGAGCGCAGCATCTCATACCGGGAATTCGATGCGCTGGTCCGCCGCAGCGCCGCCTGTCTCGAGGCGATCGGCGCGCGCCGCGGCGATATCGTCGGCGTCTGCCTCAAGGATTCGCCCGAGCATCTGGTGGCGCTCTATGGCGTCGTGCGAATGGGGGCGGCGTTGCTGCCCATGGATCACCGTTGGACGGCGGCGGAACAACGTCGCGTGCTCGAGTTTTTCGCGGCCACGCTGGTCCTGTGCGAGCCGGGCCAGTCTTCAGGAGCGGCCATTCGCGAGGCGATCATCGATGCGGGCTGGCATCGCGCCGTCGCCGCGACGCCGTTGCGCGAGGATTTTCCGAGCGCGGCCGAGGACGATTTTTGCCTGTCGCTGTCCTCGGGCACGACCGGAATTCCGAAAGGCCCGATGATCACCCACCGCCACATGGCCGCGCGTTTCGAGGCGCAACGGCGGTCGCTCAAGCTGCTGCCCACGGACCGCTTCCTGCTGGCAACGCCGCTCTATTTCGGGGCCGGGCGCAACCTGACCACCGGCGCCCTCAACAACGGCGCCACGGCGATCCTGTTTCCGCCGCCCTACGGGCCCGAACAATTCGTCGCCGCGGTCGAACGCCATCGCGCCGATGTGACGCTGGTAGTGCCGACAACCATCCGGCGCCTTCTGCAAATCGCGCCTAGCCAAGGATCTCTCCTTCCCGGATTGCGCCGCATGTTTTCGACCGGCGCGGTGCTTCACCCGGAGGAGCGGTGGGCGGTGTTGGCGCGGCTAACGCCGTCGCTGCACAACTATTACGGCTCGACGGAAGGCGGCGGCCTGACGCTGCTTGGCCCCGACGACCCGCCCGCGGTCGAGCAGTCGGTGGGCCGGCCGATCTACGGCATGGAAGTCGAGATAGTCGACGAGGCCGATCGGCCGGTGGCGCCCGATACAGTCGGACGTGTGCGCTATCGCGGCCCGACCGTGGCGCTCGGCTTCTTTCGCAATCCGGAGGCCAGCAAGGCCGCGTTCCGCGACGGTTGGTTCTACCCCGGCGATCTCGGCCGGCTCGACCGCGCCGGCTATCTCTACTTGGCGGGCCGCGCCAAGGACATGATCATCCGCGGAGGCATCAACATCTACCCCGAAGAGATCGAGCAGACCCTGCTGACCCACCCCGCCGTCGCCGATGCCGCGGTCGTCGGTTGGCCCTCGACCGCGCGGGGAGAAGACATTGCCGCCTTCGTGGTGCTGAAGGCATGGGCCGACGAGACCGCCCTCAAGAACCATTGCCGCCTCACGCTGGCGCCCTACAAGATTCCGCGCGCGATCTTTACCGTCGAGCAACTGCCCAAGAGTCCAATGGGAAAGGTGCGTAAACCCGACCTGGTGGCCCGACTGCCCGCCCTCGACTGACTTGACTTCGGGGCGCGGTCCGCCGACATTCCGCGCGCCATGCGTTCGAATCCTTTCCTGCAGCGACTTACGGCCCCGGCCACGCGAGTGCGCCGGACCGCCGTTAGTGTCGGCGTTACCAGCCTGGCCTTTGCGAAGTGCCGGGCTACCGCCGCCGCACCAAGATCGTTTGCTCAAAAGGATTCGTTCAATGTCCGTCCCTAGTCACCCGTCCACCGCGATCCGTTTCGCCGTCGAGGCCCATGCCAGCCCCGACGTGGCGTCACGTCTGTTGCAACCGTTTGCCAAGCGCGGTCTGGTGCCGCGCGAATTCGTCCTGATGCGGCGGGGCGATCGGCTTAGCGTTCAGATCGAGATCGAAGGCCTGGCCTATGCCGAGGCGGCCAGGATCGCCGGCTCGATGCGTCAGATTGTCGACGTCGAGGCGGTGCTGACCGCCGAGCGCGACGATGCCGAAGCAGCGGCGGTGGCCGCGCGGATCGGCTGAGCCGCCCGTTACGCGAAGACCACGCGCCCGACCGAGCGGCGCTTGCGGTCAAAAAAAAGGGCGGCACCGGAGTGCCGCCCGCGAATCCGACCGGAAGGTCCGGCTAGTTCTTGAAGGTGATCTGATCCACGTTCCAGCGCTGGATCTCGTTCTTGAAGTTTTGCACCCGCTTGTTGACGCCGGTCACGTCGCGGAGTTCGACCATGAACACCATGGGCGCGTTTTCCGAGTTCTTGGCCAGCAGGTCCTGCAGGATCTTGGTTCGCTTCGCCGGATCGAACTCGGTGTCGGCGGCATCCAGCAACTTGTTCTCCTCTTCATCGCAGTGATGGGCCGGAGTAAGGCGGCAGGAAATGTTGCGGAACGCGCCGATGGCGTCCATCTGGTCGTTGTGACACTCGTTCTGGAAGCCGCCGCCGACGAAGCCGAGCGTCGTCGAGCCAGCAGGAACGAACCACTTCTTCAGCCAGTCGGCGAAGGTAATCTGCCGCAATTCGACACGGATGCCGACCGCGGTCATGTCCTGGGCCGCCTTTTGGTAGATGGCGCCGTCCGCCGGGAACGATTCAGGCAGGACTTCGATCACCGTGTCGAAGCCGTTGCCGTAACCGGCGGCCGTCAGCAGATCTTTCGCCTTTTTCGGATCGTGGGTGTAAGCCGGTGCGCTCGGGTTGTACCCGTTGGTGAAGGTGGTGGCGCACTGGCTCGCCCCGGCGCTGCGGCCGAGCAGCAGGTTTTTGTTCATAGACTCGCGGTCGAGGGCGAAGTTGGCCGCCTGGCGGACACGCTTGTCCTTGAACGGTGTATCCCGCGACACACTGAACAGGCGCCAGCCCATCACCGAGGGGCGCAGCGCGAAGTCGGCTACGTTACCGGCCGATTCGAGCATCTGCACGGCGTCCATCGACACGTTCTGCGCGAGGTCGACCTGGTTCGACAGGATCGCCTGGACGCGGGTGGCGGCTTCTTCGAGGGCAACGACGCGTAGGTTCTTGATCTTCGGCGCCCGCCACGAGCTTTCGAACGCCACGTACTCGATTTCACCGCCCTTATAGGCGGTTGCCCGGTAGGGTCCGGTGCCAACCGGCGCCCGCGCGAAGGTCTCGACGCCCACTTCCTTCAAGTTTTTGACCGAGGGAACAAACGCCTGCGACAGCATGTTGGGCATGATCGGTTGCGGCGTCTTGCTGACCACCCTGATGGTGCTGTCGTCGACGACGTCGACGTGATCCATGCGCAGCAATTGGCGCAGGTTGGTCCCGGCGACGGTGCCGACACCAGCGTCGGTCATCAGATAGTTGAACCAGTCGGCCACCGCCTGGGCGGTCATCGCCTCGCCGTTTTGAAACTTGACGTTGGGGCGAAGCTTTACCTCCCAGTTTGTCTTGTCGACGTTCTTCCAGCTCAGGGCGAGCCAGGGCTCGACCTCGGATTTCATGTTCACCTTGGTGAGCGAGTCGTAGATGGGCCACGTCGCATAGACGGTCGGCGAGGCCGTGCCCTGGTCGGCACGTCCGAAGCCGGGCGGCAAGGACTTGACTGCGATGCGCAGCGTGTCGGCCGGGCCCGACTGGGCGGAGGCCGCACCGGCAACGAACAACGTACTCAGTGCCGTGGCGCCAGCGAGCGCCGCGCGCCGCCAGCTCGAAATTCGATGGGTTCTCGTCATCGTCGCGTCCTCCCTTGATGACCGTTGCAGGCGCGCGGGACCGGATGGTGGCCCGGGTGCCGTCGGCCAATTCTACCGGATCCGAGCCCTGCGTGCAGGGGAGAAGTGCAGCCCTTGGCTGCCGGTCCGCAGGCCAGCGAGCGCCGGCCGTCGTTTAGCGTCCGAGGAGGAAATCGGCGTAGACGCGGCAGGTGGCGGCGATGCCCTCGGGGGTGCGCAGGTCGGCCGTAAAGGCGTGTTTGGCGCCGGGGATGAGCTTGGCCGCTTCCTCGGTATAGGGCCGCAGCATGTCGGTTTCGCCGCAGGCCACCAGCGTTGGCACCTTTACCAGCGGCATGCGCGAGCGCTTGTCGTAGCCGAGCGCCGCGCGATAGGCGAGGTGATAGGTCTTGATCGCTTTGAGCACGTCGAGTACGGATTCGTGAAGGGAGTCAGCCGAAGGGAGCCCGAGGCCCTTGCGCACCCGCTCGGCCTCGCGCCGCCACCACGGCCAGAAGATCGCCCCGTCGCGGACGAAATGCCAGGCCCAGTTGAGTTGGCGGCCCTCGAGATCGGGTTTGATCTCGGGGGCGTGGTTGGCGAGCATCGCCTTCTTCTCTTCGTCGCTGTACAGCCCGACGCCGTCGATGACGAAGCGTTTGATGCGCTGCGGCTGGGCGATCGCCGCCTCGATTCCGATGTTGCCGCCGGTGTGCGTCCCGTACAGATAGAAATCCTTGAGGCCAAGCGCGCTCATCGCGCGCAGCATGCCGTCGGCCAGATAGGGGATGGTGATCGGACTCTCGACGCCGGGCGAAGAGTCCGCATTGCCGAGCGTGTCAGGCGCATAAATCTTGAACGTCTTGCCGAGTTCGCGCATCAGCGGCAGGAGTGCGCGGGAGCCGCCCGGCGAGCCGTGTACCATCACCAGCACCGGGCCGTTGTCGGGGCCACAGGTGCGGTAGTGAATCTGGCCTTCGGTCACCTCGACAAAGCCGCGGTCGATTCGTATTTGGGTCATTTCGCTCTCACTGCCGTTTTCCGTGGCGATGCGTCACTATTAACCGGGCCGCCTTACCGATCAAAGCCGTTTCACCAATTGAACCTGATATTCGGCGAAACCCAATCGCCGATAGAGGCCCCGCCCGACGCGATTCTTGGCCAATACCCCGACTCGCACAATCGCCATTCCTTCGTCGCGCGCGCAGATCATCGCGCGTTCCATCAGGCGCCGGGCCAAGCCCTGACGCCTAAGGCCGGGGAGCACAAACAGGTCAGTGACGTAGGCGTATTCGCGAGGGTCCTCATCCGGCTCGTCCGGTTGGACCCCGTTCAGCACGCAGACGAATCCGACAATCTTGGCGCCTGTTGCGGCGACAAAAATTTGGCCGCGCGACGCCGCCCAGCGATCGATGATGAAGTCGGCATATCGTTCGGCGATCGACCCGCCGTCCGGCAACGACGCCTCGAGACGGCGTTCAAAATCCTGTAATGCGCCGACGCAGCGGCGGATCGCCGCGTGGTCGCGGGCCGGCTGATAGGCGCGGATCGACACCGAGCCGCCGGCAGTACGCCGGATCCGGCGGGCGCGGTTCGCCGCTACCACTGCAGGAGATGGCGGCGGAGAAGCCGGCCGAAACCCATGGCCGGAGTCACACTCATGCCGCCGACGAACGAACGTCCCGACAGCGTCGACCCGCCGATTGCCTCGCCGGCCGCATACAGGTTGCCGATCGGCGATTTGTCCGGGCGAATGACCTGCAGGTCGGTGTTGACGGCAAGACCGCTAGCGGTCTTCAGCACGATGCCGTGGACCTTGATGGCGCGGAATGGCGGCTTGGCGATCGGTGCCGGAAGGTACTTGCGGCCGAGCGGATCCTGTCCGGTGGCGCAGGCATCGTTGTAGTCGGACACCGTTGCCATCAGCGCATTGGCGCTGAGGCCACATTTGGCGGCGAGGTTGGGCAGCGAGTCCGCCATCTGAAAACTCGGGTGATCGTGGAAGGCCTGGCCGAGCCGCTCCGCCGTCCATTTTGAGCGGCCGACGAAACCGTCGAGGCCTACGAGGGGTGCGGTCTCGGCGCGCGCGGTCGTCATAGACGATCCAGAACGTCAACTCGGGCTGGGCCGTTAACGCGTTCTCACGGGCATCGGCGCTGGGATGGTCCTCGACGACAAAGCGCTGGCCGTGCAGATTGACGTAGATCTCCCACGGCGGGCGCGTTTGCGGGGTGAGGTTAGGCATGTCGTAGAAATCGACGCGCCCTGGCTCGTCCTTGATCTCAATGCCGCCGAACGTGGGCAGGAACTTGTCGGCGTTGCGGACATAGCCGCCGGCGCGCGCGCCGAGCAGGATACCGGCTCCGGTCGACATCGGCATCGTCGCCGAGAACAGCGGCGCACCGTTGGTGAACTAGTGAAACAGCCGTGGATTGGCGCCGTAGCCGCCGGTAGTGAGGACCACGTTCTTGCCGTGGATGTCGCGGTCCGCGCCGGTGGCATCGCGGACCCGGATGCCGTGCACCGGCTGGCCGGGCTCCGCCTGGAGCAAGCCGATCAGCGCGGTGTTGAGGGACAGCGTCAGGCGATCGCCTTTGAACAGGCGACGGTTGAGCTGTTTGCGCAAGATCTTGAGGATGGAGCGGCCGCCGTTCACGCCCCAATAGGTGCGGGCGACGCTGTAGGCCTCGTGTCCGTAGAAAATCTTTGGACATTCCGGCGCCATCTCGAAGCCGTCCGCCATCAGCCAGTCAATGGTATCGGCGGCGATGTTCAGCAGGCGCGGGTCGCCGGTGCGCTTGCTGATGCGCACCGCATCCTCGAAGTGTTGCCGCGGCGTGTCGGCGATGCCGCGCCACTGCTGGAGCTGGGTGCCGGCCGCGCTCATCTGTCTGGCGGAAACATGGAGCGCGCCGCCGATGTCGTCGGCCTGATCGATCAGCAGCACGAGCGCCGCGGTCGGCCGCGGTGACCGCGGCGGGTATGCCGGCCGTCCCGGCGCCGACCACAATGACGTCGTAGTCCGCATTCATGCGCCTACCATAGCCCAATCGAGCAGGAGAATCAGGCGCTTGCGCCGATCAGTTCATCGCGCCCCAAGACCTGTGCCGGGTCGCGGCCAGGCCACTAGCTGCCGTAGGGGGAGGGACAACGCCCGCCCTTGGCTTCCTGTTCCCAAATCTCGACCGCATCGATCAGGGTGGGCCCGCCGCAGGGGAGCAACATGTAGGACAGCGCCTCCGCCATCTGGCGCACGGTGGCACCCGCCGGGAAGGCGCGGCGGAGATGAATGCGCATCGCGTCATAGGTGCGCCGCGCACCGTGGCAGGTGGCGAGGACGATCTCGGCCAGCGCCGGTTCGATCTCGCCGCGGGCCGCCTCGCAGATCTTGAGATACCGCTCGGTCGCGGCGTCGGTGGAGACCCATTCATTCCAATGGTGATAGCCGAACCACAGGGCACGATGCGCTTCGGCGGCGCCGGCCAGCGCCACGGCGTCGGCGATGATTCCGAGCGTCAGTCCGGCCTTGACCGCGCGCCGCATGTGGATATGGCCGTGCTCTTCGTCGGCGGCGACCTGCAGGGCGGCCCACACCAATTCTCGTTGCTGCGCGGTAAAGGCGCGCGGCTTCAGCGTGAGGTTTTCATAGAAATTGTCGTAGGCCACCAGCAGCTCTGGATCGGCGGATCCGATCATCTTGTGATAGGTGAGCAAGTAGCCGCGTTTGCGTTCGACCGCCGCTAACACCTCGCTCGCTTTAACCGTCATGCGAACCTCCCGTGGCGATTGTGCCGCCCGCCCGCAGGTCCGCCGCGGCTGACCTGCGGGCGACCGCGAGCCCGGCGATTGTGGTAGCCGAGATTATCCGAGGGGACAAGGCTGGCCATGTTGTGTCGCGTGGGGGGGTCCGCTAGCTTACCGCCCTCATCGATAACCGGGTAGGAGCCATGCTGATCAATCTCGAACGGGCGCGCGCGAAGCTCCGCGCAGCAGGGCTCGATGCCGTCATCCTGACCACGCAGCGGAACGTTCAATACGCGGCGGGTTTTGTCTCCGAGTTCATGCAGGGGCAGTTCGAGGATTTTACCACGGCCGTCGTGCTGCCGACGCGCGCCGAGATGCCGGCCGCACTGATCCTGCCGGAGTTCGATCTGCCCTATCTCGTCGAGTCGCGCACCTGGATTGAGGAACTGTACTCGTTCGGCAACCCGTGGAGCTCGGTCGGGCTGTTCATGGGCCACACGCTCGAAGCCAATCTCAGCACCGATCTGCGCCGCGAGCTGAAGCGTCTGCGCGACCGCCTGCGGCCGCGGCAACAGGACAGTTTCTTTGCGGCTTTGGGGCAAGCCCTGCGCGACCTCCGGCTGAGCGACGCCCGCCTGGGCGCCGACGACATGCGTCTCGCCCGTGCCATCGAGGATCGCTCGCTTGCCGCCAAGGGCGTCGCCGACGCGTTGCAACTCATGCGGCTCATTCGGATGGTGAAGACCAGACCGGAAATCGAATTGATGACTCGCGGCGCCGATATCAACGCGACGGCGCTCGAAAAGGTGATCGCTGGTGCGCATGCCGGTATGCGCGAGCGCGACCTGACGCAGATCTACCGTCGCCATCTCGTCGAGTCGGACGCCCGGCATCTCGGTGACCGTGGCATGATGTTTGGCGCGGGAGACGGCGCCAACTTCAGCCTGCCCAGCGACGACGATCGCACGCTGACGCCCGGCGGCGCGGTCGTGCTCGACTGCCTCGGAACCTATCGCGGTTATCACATGGATCTGGCGCGCACCGCCGTGGTCGGCGAGCCGAGCAAGGAGCAGCGTCACCGTTACCAATCGGCGGTCAAGGCGCTGGAGGCGGTCGAGGACAGGATCAGGCCGGGCGTTCACGCTCAGGATCTGCGCGGTCTCGTGCGCGATACGATCGCGGGTTGCGGTCTGCGCCGCGATCTGGTGTCGGTCACCACGCATGGCCTGGGCCTCGACGTGTTCGAATTCCCGGAGGCGGACAGCCTGGAAAAGGGCTTTGTTCTCGAGGCCGGCATGGTCGTGAATACCGAAGTCTTCTATCGCGATCTCACCCTTGGGGCCTTTCACCTCGAGGACTCAGTACTGGTGACTGCTGACGGCTGCCGCCAGCTGCGGCCGTTGTCGCGGGATTTGGTTTGTTTCTGACATGGTTCGGATGTCATGCGCCTAGCAACGTTTCGCACGGACAAGCGCGTCAGCTACGGGGTGGTGATGGAGGGCGGCGTCTTCGACGTCGGCTGGCGGCTCAGCAAACGTCTGCCTGACCTCGCCTCGGTATTTGCCAGCGAAGGCATGGCCGACGTGGAAGACCTGGTCCGGGACCAGAGACCCAACGTGCCCTTCGCCGAGCTCGAATTCCTGCCAGTGATCCCCAATCCGGCGAAGATCATCCTGGCCGGCGTCAATTACGAGCCGCACCGCCTGGAAATGGGCCGGCCGAAGGGTGAATACTGCATGCTGTTCCAGCGGTTCACCAACACCTTGGTCGGCCACGACCAGGCCATCGTGCGACCGTTGGCGAGCACGCGGCTGGATTACGAGGGCGAGTTGGCGGTGATCATTGGCCGTCCGGCGCGACGGGTCAGCCGTGCCGAGGCCATGCAATACGTCGCCGGCTACGCCTGCTTCAACGACGCCAGCGTACGCGACTTTCAAGCGCATACGACGCAGGTCATCGCCGGCAAGAATTTTCCTGCCACCGGCGGGTTCGGACCGTGGATGGTGACCGCCGACGAGATTCCCGATCCGCGCAAGCTCAAGCTGCAGACGCGCCTGAACGGCAAAGTCATGCAGGAGGGCAATATTTCCGAGCTGACGTTCTCAATTTCCGACCTTATCGAGTACATCACGCGCTGGACCATGCTGATGCCCGGCGACGTGATCAGCACCGGCACCCCGGGCGGCGTCGGAGTCGCGCGCAAGCCGCCGGTGTTCCTGCGGCACGGCGACGTGGTCGAGGTCGACATTGCCGGGGTCGGCGTCTTGCGCAATCCGATTCAGGATGAAGTGGACAAACGCTGATGGTGGATACTCTCGGCTGCCGCGCCAAATTTGGAATCATCATTCCGTCGACCAATACCTCGGTCCAACCCGAGATCGATTCGATGCGGCCCCACGGCGTCACCAACCACATCGGCCGCATCTTTATGGAGAATCTTCGGATCAACAGCGACGCCGACTTCGAGAAGATCACGCGGATCAGCACCTCGGTCGACGAGGCAGTCGATCAACTGATGACCTGCGAGGTCGATCACTACATCCTCGGCGTCAATCCAGACGCGTTCTGGGATGGTCCGGGCGCCAGCCAGAAGCTGTTCGATCACGTCTCCAAACGGACCGGTAAGGGCTTTACCATGGGGGCGGAGGCTTCGGTGGCTGCGCTGCAGGCGATCGGCGGCATCAAGACGCTGGCGATCATCGCGCCCTTCATCCCGACCGACAAAGACATCACGCGGTTCTATCGTGACCATGGCTACAAGGTCCTCAAGGTCAAGGGCATGGGCGCCACCACGGCCGTGAACATCGCCCACGTCAGCGAAGAGGCGTTGCGCGACGCGGTCCTCGAATTGGACGGCAAGGAGGTCGACTGCATCCTCCAGGTGGGCAGCAATCTGCCGATGGCCGCGGTCGCGGCGGAAGCCGAACTCTGGCTCGGCAAGCCGGTGATGTCGCTCAATACGGTGACCTACTGGCGGGCGCTTCGGGTCAACGGCATTGCCGACAAGGTGCGGGGCTTCGGCGCGCTGCTGGAGAAATACTGACCCCCCCCGGGGGGGGCTTCGGGACGGCCAGCGGCGGCGCGTGAATGGCCCGCATAAATCATGGGCTTTCGTTCGGCCCGGCCATTGGAAATGTCCGGCCCCGCGGGTAAGATGCGCGGGCGTGAGGGCGGGTCGTACGTCGCCCCCTGGGAGGGCGTAACACAATGAATCGGGATGGCGGGGTCGCCGGTTTCGGTGACGCCTGTGGCTGTGCCGATGGCTGCGGGTTAGCGGCATGTCCAATCGACCGAACCGGGGGCCACGCCCCTGCCGGTCGAAGTTCTGTTTTCTGCCAACGGGCTCGATTGGAAAGAGCCTTTCGATCATAGGGAGGAAGTTTTGACGAACAGATTAATCGGTTTTACCGCCGCCGCGGCGCTTGCGGTGGGCCTAGCCGGGAGTGCCGCGGCCCAGCAGAAGACCCTGCTGGCCGTCTTCGAAGACGTGCCCCCGACGCTCAACTATGACGGCCCGAACTCCTCGTCGCCGGCGACCCAGATGGGCATCGTTCAGCTGATGGAGCCGATGGTCTATTACAAGTTGAAGGAGACGCGAGCCGACGGCGCCAAGATTTACGACTTCAACAACTTTGAAGGGCGGCTGGCCGAGTCGTGGACCTATGACGCCGCCACTAGGGTGTGGACGTTCAAGCTCCGCCGCAACGTCAAAGGCTGCGGCGACACAACGTTCAACGCCGACGACGTGATCTATACCTTTGCGCGGGCGAAGTCCTCGAGCGGCAATGCCGCCGTTGGTACCTTCCTTGCCAACGTGGCCTCGGTCGACAACTTCCCGATCGGCCTCGGCGGTGTCGACCGCGCTTTCCGCGACATCGAGCGCAACGCCATCCCTGCTGATCTCGTTGAGACACCGGGGGTCACGGCGGTGCAAGTGGCTCGTCTGTTCTCGCAGGGCATCAAGACCCGGGCCGAGCTGGCGGGCGCGACGCCGGACAAAGTTGTGGCGGCTCTCGCGCTGGGCGGCGCGACCGCCAGCGAGACGGCGCAGAAGATGATCGATGCGGCCAAGACGACGACGCGGGAGCCGAAGAAGAATCTTTCCGCGCTCGGCGATGAGGTGAAGAAAATCGACGATTACACCGTGCAGATCCGGCAGGCGGCGCCAAACCGTTTGCTGCTGCCGGTCCTGACCATCTTCGCGCTCTTGGTGTTCGACAAGGAGACGATGGAGAAAAACGCCACGGCCGACGATCCGTGGTCGCACCAGTTCGCCAACAACACCAACGCCGCCGGCTTCGGGCCCTATTGCCTCGACCGCTGGGAAAAAGACCGCGAGGTGGTGTTCACCGCCAACCCGAACTATTTCCGTGGAAAAGCCGATATTGAGCGCGTGGTCATCCGCAAGCAGCCGCAAAGCGCCCAGCGCATGGCGGTTCTACGTACCGGTCAGGCCCAGTTGACCGAGGCGTTGACGCCGAAGGAGTTCGATTCGCTCAGGAACGTCCGCGGTGTCAAGGTCACCAGCGTGCCGTCGAATGCCTCGACGGGCATCTGGATGAACTGGTCGGTCAAGCCGTGGAACAACGTCGACATGCGCAAGGCGCTCGCTTACGCGGTACCGTACGAGCGTATCCTGAAGGACGTCTACTTCGGCGACTCGATCAAGATGAACGGCATGTTCACGTCGTTCTTCCCCGGCTACTCCCCCCCCCCGGAGGGCTACACGACCAACATCGCCAAGGCCAAGGAGCACCTGGCCAAGGCGGGTTTCCCCGACGGCAAGGGTCTGGCGGAGCACAAGGATTCCTTCCTGCTGTCCTACCCGGTCGAGCGCGAGAACGTGATCGGGCCGGCGGCGATCATCCTGCAGTCGGCGCTGAGCGATATCGGCATCCCGATCAAGTTGAACCCGATGCCGATGGCGCAGTTCACCGACCGCCAGTTGGTCAAGAAGGACCTCGAGTTCTTCCTGGTCGACTTCTCGAAGTCGATCGGGATCGACGGGGTCTATGCGACGCAACTGTTGTACGTGACCGGGGCGAAGGGCGGGATCAGCAACTACACTCGCTATTCCAATCCGGAAGTCGACGACCTTCTCCTCAACAAGGCGAAGATCGAGCTCGACGAGAACGCTCGCAACGCCGCGCTCGCCCAGATTCAACGGATCCTTTGGGATCAGGTGGCGATCGTGCCGGTCAGCGAGAACAACCTGCTGTGGGCACACTCCGAAAAGTTGACCGGGCTTGGCTTCCACGCCGAACAGTCACTCCGCTTCTACGATCTGAAGTTGGAAAACTAACGCTCGGGCCTCGGCCCGACCGCAGCGGCGCCGGAGCGATCCGGCGCCGCTTTTCTTTGCGCTAGGCGACGCCGGCCGGATTGGGGCCGATGCGAACGATCCGTTTGCCTGTGTTGCCGCCGTTCAGCAGGTCGATCCAGGCCCGTGGCGCGTTCTCGAGGCCGTCGACGACGTCTTCGCGATACTTGAGCCTGCCTTCTTTGATCCAGGCCGACAGCACCCGCAAACCGTCCTCTTCCTCATTGTCGTAGTCGTGGATGATGAACGGCGGCTGCTTGTAGCCCCAGTTGAGGTAGGGCCAGACCCAGGGCCGGCCCTGCTCATCGACCTCGTTGTAGTGATGCATGAGCCCGACGATGGTGATGCGGGCGCCCGGGCTGAGCTGGCCCATCACCGCCTCGCCGATCGGTCCGCCCACGTTTTCGTAGTAGAGGTCGACGCCTTTCGGCGCCGCGCGACGAACCGCCGCGTGCAGATCGTTGACGGCTTTGTAGTTGATCGCCTCGTCAAAGCCGAGATCGCGGACAAGGTGCTCGCACTTGCGATCGGTCGAGGTGAGGCCGATGACCCGGCAGCCCATGATCTTGCCGATCTGACCGGCGATCGAACCGACGGCGCCGGCCGCCGAGGAGACGACCATGGTCTCGCCGGCTCGCGGCTTCAGTTCGCGGAGCACCGAGAAATAGGCGGTCAACCCGCTGCGGCCAAGAACGCCGCACGCCGTGGAGATCGGCCCCAGGCTTGGGTCGACCTTGCGCGCGCCTGAGGGATTGTGGATGTAATGTCCGCGCCCTTCCGAGATGGCGTAGTTCTGCCAGCCCAGAATTTCGTTGATGATGTCGCCTGCCCTGAATTTCGGGTGGTTCGACAATACCACCTCGCCGACGATGTCACCGATCATGACGCCGTAAAGGGGCACGATCTCGACGGCGCGTGGCGAGGGATTGATCGCCGTCCGCTGGAAGGGATCGAGCGACAACCAGATGCAGCGCACCAGCATCTTGCCGGGCGGCGGCTGCGGCACTAGGTCCTCGACATAGAGAAAGTCCTCGACCTTGGGCATCCCGACTGGACGCCGCGCGACCAGCCAGCGCCGGTGCCGCTCGGTGGCCGCCACCGGCACGCTCGCCAGCGGCGCAGGTTTGAACAGAATATTGGTGACTTGGTTTGCCATCATTTCCCCACAGGTCCGACATTGTACGGGGTCCTACCCGTCGCGCGAAAGGAGCATTGGCTCACCGGGTAGTGCTGGAGGCCTCCGGCCATCGCTGTCTAAGATGTCCGGCCGGGTCCACCGGCGATCACCAGAGGAATTCATCATGCAGGGCGGAGTCGAGCGTCGCTATGTAACGATTGGTGGCCGCCGTCAGGTGCATTATCGCCGCGTCGGCAGCGGTCCGCCGGTCGTGCTGCTGCATTCGAGCCCGCAGAGCGCCGACTTCGTCGTACCGGCTCTGCTGCCGTTGACCGGCGAGATGACGCTGATCGGGCTCGATACGCCGGGCTACGGCGGTTCCGACCCGTTGCCGATGCCCGAGCCGACGGCGGCCGATTATGCCCGCGGTGTCGCCGAGACGCTGGACGCGCTCGGCATCCGGCGGTGCCCGATCTACGGTACGCATACCGGCGCCCATATCGCGATGGCGTTCGCGCTTCTCTATCCCGAGCGAACGTCGATCGTCGTGCTCGACGGCATCTCGTTCAATTTTCCCGCCGAGAAGGTCGAGCTGCTGCAGACCTACGCACCGCCCTTCACGCCGACGGCGGGGGGCGAGCACCTGGCCTGGGCCTGGCAGCACACGCGCGACCAGATGATTTTCTACCCCTGGTTTCGCGCCGAGAAGGACCACCGGTTGGCCAGCGCAGTGGCCGACCCCGCCTACATCCACAAGGTGGTGCTATGGAAGATGGCGGCCGGCAGCTACTACCGGATGGGCTATCGTGCGGCCTTCAGCCACGATTCATTGGCCGGCATCCGGCAAATGACCGCCAACACCATCGTGGTCGCGCGCTCCAGCGACATCCTCGCCTCGCAGGCAGTCCGCCTGGAGAACCTGCCCGCCTGCGTGCGCGTGATCAATCTGCCCGAATCGCGGGAGCAATGGCTGGTCGCCATGCGCCAAGCTTTCCTTCAGCATGGCGACGCCACGATTGGGGTCGCGCCGACGCCGACGGCGGGAAAAAGCTGGGCCGACTATGTCCGTCTGGGCGATTCGGAACGGCTGGTCCGTCGCGCCGGAAGCGCGAAGGGAAAGCCGTTGGTGTTGCTGCACGGCGAAATGGGGTCCTCGGCCGTGCTTGCCGATCTTATGGTGGAACTTGGTTCCGATCGGCCGGTCATGGCGATCGACGTGGCCGGCTGTGCCGAGTCGGAACCGCTCGGCGTCGCGCGCCCGACGCTGGCCGATTTTGCCGCCGACGTCGTGGCGACGCTCGATCGCGCGGGTGTCGGCCAGGCGGACCTCTATGGCGACGGCATTGGCGCCCTGTTGGCGCTCGCCGTCGCCGAGCGGTTGGGCACCAGCGCCGGCAAGGTCGTGCTCGACCGCCCGGTCAGTCCGTCCGATGCCGAGCGCACCAACCTGATCGCCCATTTCGCGCCGGCTATCGAGCCGCGCTGGGATGGGACGCATTTTCTGACCGCCTGGCACATGTTGCGCGACGGGGAATTTTTTTGGCCCTGGTATCGACGCACGCGCGAGGGCGTTCGTTGGGCCGAGCCGGCGATCGATCCCGGTCGGCTGCAGCGCCGCCTGATCGAATGGTTGAAGGCGCCGGCGACCTATGGCGACTACTGCCGCGCCGCCTTCGCGGCGGCAGCGGACCAGTTCGGTGGCAAGCGACCGGTTCTCGTGCTCGGCTCGCCCGGCGACCGGCTCCATTCCCACGCCGAGCGCCTGGCCGCCGTCGCGCCCCACCGGCAACTGGCCGCGCGTCCGGTGGGCGCCCGCGATATCGCCAAGGTGATTGCCGCCTTCCTCTCATAACATATTGATTATACTTATAATTATAGGAAAAAATCAAGGCGCTCAAGTTGATCACGGTTATCCCCGTGTCATACGGTTGGGTGCCGACGGGCGAGTGGACAGGGAGCTGCCCGTTCCAATCCAAGAGGGGAGATTCCAT
>SHVP01000055.1 GCA_009694165.1 Alphaproteobacteria bacterium | reverse complement strand
CGGGCCTTTCTAGGGGGGAGAAACGCGACGCCGAAGGGGTCAGCGCCACGGTTAATATCGAACCGTAGGCTTTACCGCGCCTTAACCCTATGACGGCTATCACAGTCGAGTTCACATTCGGAGTATGCCGATGACCGTGTCCCGCTCTCGGCGATGGACGTTCTGGGCCCTCGCCGCGGCCCTCACCCTGGTTCCCGCGACCGGCGAAAGCCAGTCACAGGCGACCAAAACCGGCGGCGGCGCGCCGATGAAGGCAAACGCCGGCGCCGCCTCGGGGCAGCAGGCCACCGGCGCCGGTGCCGCAGCATCCGCCGCCGGCGCCACGGGCGGCATCACCTTCGGCACGGTCGCCATGGCGATTGCCGCCGCCGCTGCGATTGGCGTAGCCGCCGTCGCCGCCACCAAAGGCGAGAGCAGTTCGACCGCCGCCACCTCGACCAACTAGCCGGTCGGCCACCCCCGCCCCGCACCCGGTCAAGTCGGAAATTCGCCCTCCCGGGCGTTGCGGGGGAGTGGACGAGCCCGCCGCCCCCTTGGCAGACTGCCCCCCCTTAAGGGAGGTCCGGTCATGGCCAAGCTTGTTCGCAGCGAGGACGAGTGGCGCAAGCTGCTCACTCGCGAACAGTACGAAGTGTTGCGCAACAAAGGCACCGAGCGGGCGTTCACAGGCGCCTACGACAAGCTCAAGGACGCCGGCACCTATGCCTGCGCCGCGTGCGGCCAGGAACTGTTCACCTCGGCGACAAAGTTCGAGTCGGGCTCGGGGTGGCCGTCCTTCTTCCAGCCCATCGACGCCGACCGCGTCGACAACGAGACCGACGCGAGCCATGGGATGGTCCGCACCGAAGTGACGTGCAGCAATTGCAGCTCGCACCTCGGCCACGTCTTTCCCGACGGTCCACGCCCGACCGGGCAGCGCTATTGCATGAACTCGGTCGCGTTGTCGTTCAAGCCGAAGCGTTAGGATCCGGCGACCGCCCGGCAGCCGAAGGTGGCCGATTCTCGTGAGCAGAAAGATCGTGATCGGATGGCGCGAATGGGTGGCGATGCCCGCGCTCGGCTTGCCGGTGCTGAAGGCCAAGATCGACACCGGCGCGCGCACATCGGCCTTGCATGCGTTCTACGTCGAACCCTCGCGGGCCGGCGGCCGCCACCGCGTGCGCTTCGGGATTCACCCGTTGCAGCGGCGCGAAGACATCGTCGTCGACTGCGAGGCCGATGTGTTGGACCAGCGTGAAGTGATGGATTCGGGAGGCGCTGTCGAGCTGCGTTACGTCATTCGCCAGCGCCTCGTCATGGGCGATCGCGAGTGGCCGATCGAATTGACGTTGACCAATCGCGACACCATGGGCTTCCGTATGTTGCTGGGCCGCAATGCGCTGCTCGGGCGCTTCGCCGTCGACCCGGCGGTGTCCTACGCGATGGGCCGTCGCCGCAAGCGGGACCTCGTGGCGATGTACAAGAAATCGACCAAGAAGGGCCGCGCGTCATGAAGATTCTCGTGCTGGCGACCAAGGCCAGTCTCTATTCGCACCGACGAATCGTCGAGGCGGGACAGAAGCGCGGCCACGACGTGCGCATCATCAACACGTTGCGTTGCTACATGAACATCACCGCGCACCGCCCGGAAATCCGCTACCGCGGCGAAACGCTGGAAGGCTACGACGCCGTCATCCCGCGTATCGGCAAATCGATCACCTTTTACGGTATGGCGGTAGTGCGCCAGTTCGAGATGATGGGCGTCTACTGCGTCAACGAATCGGTGGCGATCGGCCGGGCACGCGACAAGCTGCGCGCGCTACAGCTATTGGCGCGCAAGGGAATCGGCCTGCCGGTCACCGGGTTTGCCCATGCGCCGGACGACACCGACGACGTGATCAAGATCGCCGGCGGCGCACCGCTCGTGATCAAGCTGCTCGAAGGGACGCACGGCGCCGGCGTCATCCTCGCCGACACCCACAAGGCCGCCGAAAGCATGATTCAATCGCTGAAGGCGCTCGATGCCTATTTCATGGTGCAGGAATACATCGCCGAGGCGGGCGGTGCCGACATCCGCGCATTCGTCGTCGGCGGCAAGGTCGTGGCGGCGATGAAGCGCCAGGCCAAGGCGGGCGAGTTTCGTTCCAACCTCCACATGGGCGGGTCGGCGAGCCCGATTCGCATCACCCCTGAGGAGCGGGCCACGGCCACCCGTGCCGCCCGGACCCTGGGTCTCAACGTCGCCGGCGTCGACATGCTGCGCTCAAACCACGGCCCGGTAGTCATGGAAGTAAATTCCTCACCGGGCCTCGAAGGCATCGAGACCGCGACTGGGATCGACATCGCCCGCCGCATCATCGAGTTCGTGGAGCGCCACGCGGCGCCCAACAAGACCAAGACCAAAGGCAAGGGCTGAGAACAGCCGTCTCGACCGGCCGGGCGACGGCGGCCCGTTCGCTCAACCGCCGCCGCGCCGGGCCGATAGAAACGATCGGCTGAGCGCGATGCTGGTTGCGGCGGCGGTGCAGCCGATCGCCGCCATCGCGAAGAGCAACGACACCATACCTAGGCCGGAGCCGGTCTCGATCATGCCGACGATCAAGCTCGCCCCCGCCGAATGGCTCTGCTGCACGAAGCCGATCAGGGCCGAGGCGGCCCCGGCGGTCTCGGGCCGCACCTCGATGGCCACCGCCATCGAATTGGGCACGTTGACGCCGACGCCGAGCACGTAGCAATACATGCAACCGTAGAGCACTGGGACCGACAGCGTCCCGGCGAGACCGACAACGACCAGCGTCGACGCCGCGGTCACCGAGATCGCCGAGCCGAGCGTGATCAATTGCGGGATCGAATAACAGTTCGACAGCCGGCTGGTGATCAGGTTGCCGCTGATATACCCGGCTGGCATCAGCGCGGTGAGGAGACCGAAGACTCCCGGCGAGATGCCGAACCGTTCGATGACCACGAACGGGGCGCCGGTCATGAACACGAATATCGCCCCGCCCAACATGCCCTGGGTCAGGGCAAGGCTGACGAATAGGGGCGACATGACAAGGCGCCCGAGGTTGCGAATAAAATTGAACCCGCCGTACTTGGCTGGATCGCGGACCGCGTGAGTCTCGCGCAAGACCTTGAAGACGAGGACAAAGACCGCCAGCGCTATCACGGCCGCGATCCAGAAGATGCCGCGCCAGCCGAGGACAAGCGAGAGAAAGCCGCCGAGCGAAAGGGAAATGACCGGGGCGACCGCCGATCCCATGTTGATGAAGGCGAGCGGCCGGCGCACCTGATCGAACGTCCACAGGTCGCGGGCGATGGCGCGGGTAAGGACGATGCCGCCGACCGCCCCGATGGCCTGCACGACTCGCGCCACCGTCAGGACCCCGATCGAGTCAGCCAGCGCACCCATGACGCTGCCGACGCAGTAGACGAGCAGCGTGGCGAGAAGAACGATCCGCCGGCCATAGCGATCGGACAGCGGCCCATAGACGAGTTGCGCCGTCGCGAAGGCAGCAAGAAAGACGGTAAGCGTCAGGTTGGTCTGCGCCGGAGTGGCGTCGAACTCCGCGGCGATCGCCGGCAGCGTCGGAATGTACATGACACCGCCGACCCAGCCGGCGGCACTCAGTATGCCGAGCAAGTACAGCATGCCGTTGCGGGGATCGGCCACGACGCTAGGCCGCCGACACGGAGAACCGCCGCAACGCCCGTTCGATCTGCCCGCGCTGATCGGCGGCGGTCCAGTCCAGTTCATTGGCCATGAGAGCGGCTACCTTGGCGACGACGGCATTCCCCGGATGTCCGAGCGTGCCCAGGCCGGTACGGCGGAATAGCACGTCATCGAGGGCGAGCGCCATCTCGCTGCGCACGGCATGCACCACCTCGGCGGCTATGGTGGGTTGCGTCGGCAGGACGCGATCGAGCAACCCTTCCCGCTCGCCGAGCGACAGGATCGTTGCGGTGTCGCTGCCGTGGTGGCGGACCAGGTGGTCGACCACCGCCGGATCGAGGCGGCCATAAGCGGCTTGCGTCGTCGCGATAAAGCGACCGGTGGGGCCCGACGGTACGCTGGGCAACGGGGTCCGCGCCGTCATCGCCGCCACCGGCGTCCGGCCGAGCTTTCCCACCGACCGATCGACGACCTGCTCGGCCAGATGCCGCGACGTCGTCCACTTGCCGCCCAGCACCGACAGCAGCCCGTCGACGCCGTCCGCGCTCGCGTGGTCGCAGATCTCGGCCTTGCGGCTTTGGCCGTAGGTGCTAGCGGCCCCCACCCCTTTGTCGGCCACGAGCGGCCGCAGCCCGGCGTAGAAATGCCGGACGTCACCGCGGCCGAACGCGGTGCCCGGCAAGGCTGCGTTGACCGTGGCGAGCAGCGCGTCGATGTCGGTTTGCGAGGTGCCGACCCGGTCGGGCTCGTCGATGAATGGCGTGTCGGTCGTCGCCAGGATCGTGTGACTCCGCCACGGCAAGGCGAAGAAATGCCGGCTGGCCGTCTGCATCGCCAGCGCCAGGCGGTCGTGGAGCGGCGGGACGATCAGATGAATCCCCTTCGAGCGCACCAGGTGCGCGGCAACGCCGTCGCGGCGGGCGAGCAGACGGTCGGCCCACGGACCGGTGGCGTTCACCGTAAGCGCCGCTTGGATTTCGAAACGCCCGCCCCCAAGACGATCGACGACGGCCACCCCATCGACCCGCTCAGGCGGGCCGAGAAAGCGCTCGACCTCGACATAGTTCGCCACCGCCCCGCCTCGCTCGGCGGCGCCGCGGACGAAAGCGAGGGCCAGGCGTTCAGGCGCCAGCATCTGAGCGTCATAGTAGAGCCAGCCACCGGTCAGCCCGCGCCGGTCGATCATGGGAAAAGCGGCCACGGTCTCGCTCCGTCCCAGGGGTCTTGCCCGCGGCAACGCCTGGTCCGGATCGGCGGGCGACTCGCCGCGGGCGAGAAAGTCATAGACCGCGAGCCCGGCGCCGACAGCCAGCCATCCACGTTGGCCATAGCCGTAGGTCGGCAACAGAAACGGCAAGGGCCGTACCAAGTGCGGCGCAATGGTCTGCCAGACCCGCCGCTCTTGCAGCGATTCCCGCACCAGGCCGATGTCGAAGGTCTTGAGGTAGCGCAGGCCGCCGTGGATGAGCTTTGACGAGGCCGCGGTAGTGGCGTGCGCAAAGTCGTCCTTGTCGATCAGTGCTACGCGCAGTCCGCGCAGGGCGGCATCCCAGGCGATGGCAGCGCCGGTGATGCCGGCGCCGACGACGACGAGGTCGTGGCGATCCGCCGCCAGTCGCTGCAAGTCACGCTTCACGGGCCGAGTGTAGCCTTACGCCATCGCGCGCGCTTCCGCGATCAACCAGTCACAAAACAGCTTGATGTTGGGTTCCTCGGTGGCGCGGCGGTCCGATAACAGGAAATAGGTAAAGCGCGACGGGTAGCTGACATTGAACGGCCGCACCAGCCAGCCGCCAGCGAGATCGTCGACGACGAGGGCGCTGCGTCCCAGCGTTCAGCCGAGCCGATCGCGCAGAAAACCAAGCACCACGTCGGTCAGTGCCCGCTCGACCCCGGTGTAAAAATGATCGGCTCCGGGCACGAGGGCATAACCCATCTGCGTGTGCGTGGCCGCCAGGTCGCGCAGATATTGGTCGGAGCCGTACAGCGAAATGCGGGACGACCCTGGTTTTGACTCGATGCCCTCGAGGCGGCCCATGGTGAGCAACACCGGATGGGCGATCGTCGGAATGAAGCGGGTGTAGTCGAGGCCCTCCGGCGGCGCATATTTTTCGACGTAGGAGCGCGCCGCCATCATCAATGACGCGGGCCGCGTCACCGACAACAGCGTGTCACCTTTCCCCGCCGCGACCAGCGCCTTGGCCTCCTCCAGTTGCCGCTCGAACAGCGGCCACTCGAGCGGGTCGGTCTTGTATTGGGCGTGCGAGAAGCGCGGCGGCGAACTCGCGATCGCGGCCACGACCCGTGAGTCGCGCTCCTTGTTCGCATAGTAAAGCGTCTTGACGGCGCCGAGACTATGGCCCCACAGCGCGATGCGGCGGGCGCCGCGCCGCTCGGCCACGTCATTCCAGGCACGCCAGTCGATGCGGCAGTCGTCGACCGTCTCGAACGCGGCGCCGAGATAGAAGAACCCGCCGCCCGGCTTGGTCTGTCGATTGACGATGTCGTGACCGCGGTTGTTGACGCGCAGGACGGCGACGCCCTTTTTGGCGAGGTGCTCGACGGCGGCATTGTAAAAGCCGGTGCCGTAGAAAGTGCCGCTCACGCAATGATGCATGATGACGACATCGACGCCGAGTTGCGACGACCCGCTGCCGGCCGTCCACAAGCCGTCGAGGCGGACGCCGTCTGGAGTGAGGCAGGACACCAATTCCATGGCGGCCACGGTGGGCGGAGCCCGCCGGCCTTGTCAACCTCCCAGTCGAATTGACAGCCGCGGCCGCCCTGGTGACACTCGTGACCGCTCAGGATCGAGAGGGAAGCCCAACATGTCGAATCGTCACACTTGGATCGTCGGCCGGACGGGAGCCCTCGTCGCCGCGCTATTCGCCGTCGCCGCGCAGGCGCAGCAGGCCGACACGCTTCGCGTCGGCAACTGGGATTTTCCTGGCGGCCGCGGCAACCCGTTTTCGACGGTTCCCGGCATTCCCCAGGTCTATATCTGGTCGGCAATATTCGATACCGCGACATACGTCGACGAAAAGGGGCGGCCGAGCGCCGGATTGGCGACGGCCTGGAAGAATGTCTCGCCAACCACCTGGCAACTGACCATGCGGGGCGCCAAATTCCAGAACGGCGAGCCGGTCAACGCCGAAGCTGTCGTCAAGACGATCGAATGGTTCGGCAGCGAACGCGGCAAGGCCAGCGTCGGCGGGCAAACGTTCAACTACGTCACCGGCGCGCGCGCGATCGACGCGCAGACGGTCGAACTGACCACCGCGAACCCGCGGCCGATCTTCCCCAATCAGCTGGCGGCGCTTTACGTCGTGCCGCCGAAGGCGTGGGCCGACCTCGGCATCGAGCAATTCACCGCCAAGCCTGTCGGCTCGGGGCCCTATCGGGTTGTCGATTGGGCCGGCGAGGCCATTAGGACCGAGGCGTTCGCCGATTCCTGGCGCCAGCCCAAGATCGTGAAGATCGAATACACCCGCCTGCCCGAGCAGATCGCCCGCCGCCAGGCCCTGGTGTCCAACCAGATCGACATCATGCTGCAGGCGACGCCCGACGACATCGCGCCGATCAAAGCGGCCGGCGGCACCGTCGATATCGTGCCCTCGCCACTGCTGCTGCAGCTTGCCTTCGTGCTCGAAAACGCCAAGGAAGGGCTCGACATCGCGCCGCTCAAGGACCGGCGCGTGCGCCAGGCGCTCAACTACGCCGTTGACAAGGAAGCGATCAACAAGAACCTGTTGGGCGGCATCATGGGCATCAACAGCCAGTACTCGCTGCCGATCGCCTTCGGCTACAACTCCGACCTTAAGCCCTATCCCTACGATCCCGACCGTGCCAAGGCGCTGCTGGCCGAAGCGGGCTATCCGCGGGGCTTCAAGATCGTGGCCGAGATTCGCGACTACTTCGACGTCTTCCGCCAGGTTGCCCAGGATCTCGGCAAGGTGGGCGTCAATGTGGAAATGAGTCAAGTTGTGGCCGCCGACTGGAGCCGCAAGTTCCTGCAGGTCAAATGGGACGGCCATGCGTTCAGCGTGCCGCTCGGCGTCGCGCCCGAACTCGACACCATCCGCATGATGCTGTTCCAGTCCTGCCGCAAGAACCCGGCCTACTACTGCAACCGCGACGTGATGCCGCTCGTCGATGCCGCCGATTCGGAATTCGACCCGGCCAAGCGCGAAAAGATCCTGCACAACCTGATGGCGCGTCTACGCGAGGACGCGCCGGCCCTGTTCCTGTTCGAGCAGCAGGACTTGAACGCTTATGGTAAACGGGTGCGCGGCTTTAAGAACGTCAACCGGGTGCTCAACTACCACGAGATGACGCTGGAGAATTGACCTGGCGGTCAGGCCTCGCCAGCGTCGCCGCTGAGGCCGGCCGCAGCGATCGCCTGCAACACGCAGGCCTCGCCCTCTTCGCCGCCGCTGCGTCCGGCAACGCCGGCCGCGCCGATGACCTCACCGGCGACGTTGCGAATCATCACGCCGCCCGGCACCGCAAGGAAGCGCCCGTCCGACATGTCAGAAAGCGATTCGATTAGCCCGGGGCGCGCGCCCATCTTCTGTTGCACCCGCGAGGAGCGCAGGGCGGCGATCGTTGCCCAGGCCTTGCCGATCGCCATGTCGGCATAGAGGAACGGCGCGGTCTCCTGGCGCTGGAAGGCCACGAGATGGCCGCCGCCGTCGAGCACCACGACCGCCATCGGGCCGTGCCCGGCGGCTTGCGCCACGCGCATGGCGTGGTTCACGATATTGGCGGCATCGGCGAGACTCAGTCGTGTCATTGCTCGTTCCCCCAACCCGCGACAACCACCCGTAGAATAACAATTTAGCGTTGCTCGGGCGCTATTGACTCGCCAAAGCGAATGTTTCGTGACCTGATGCATGGCAGGTATGTGTCCCGCGCATCGCGTGACTGCCTTGGAGCACCCCCGATGCAGATAAAAGAACTGAAACCCTTAATTTGGGGGGCCGTGCTCGGCTGCCTCATCATGGCCATCGTCACCCTGGCGATGGGCTGGGTCACCCTCGATGGCGTGCGCGATCGTCAAGTGCGCGAGGCACGCGTCGCCGGACAAGCCGACGTCTGCGCCAGCTTAGCGCAAGCGCACCGCTCGACCACGGGCGACAAGACGGAAATTGCCGGCTATTCGGGCCGTGCGCGGCGCGAAGAACTGGCCAAGTCCTTCGCTGTGAAGCTGCCAGGCCAGGAACGCGCCAGCACCGACTTGGTTTCCGCCTGCTCCGACCTGCTCGATCGGACCGGAATCTAGCACCGCGTTAACGGCCCGCCGGGCGCGGTCAGCCGAGCCCGACCAACCGCTCCATGTCGGCCAACGACAGGTGACGCGCGAGCGTGGCGCGGTGTCGCTCGACGTCATGGCGGTAACCGACCCCGGTGGGGCCGAAGCGCGCCCGCCGCGCGGCCACGGCCGTCACAATGAACAACCCGCGCGCCGCCACAAGGGCCGGCAGCAATTGCCGTGCCTCCGGGCGCAGCGGGCGCCGTCGCTCGTAGCCGGCGAGAAACGCCTCGTTGACCGACGACGGCGCTCCCGCGTAGTCGCACCGCCAGAAAAATGCTGCCAGGTCCTTAAGCGGACTGTCGACACCGGCAGCATCGAAATCCATCAGCGTCGTCCGCCCGGCATCATCGACAAACGCGTTGTCGAAATGGCAGTCGCCGTGAATGGGTTGCCCACCCGAACGGGAGACGCGATCGAGCACCGGCAGGAGGCGATCGGCGGCGGTACGGAAGAAATCGGTGTCGTCGCCGCGGCCGGCCACGGCGGCGACGAGCGCAGGCAGCGTGCGCCGGATCGACCCAGCATCGTCGCGCACGCGCGGCGCCTCTGTCAGCCGCGGGGCGACGTCGTGCAGGTGCGCCAACTCTTCGCCGACGCGGGTAAAGACGGCCGGGTCGGTCGCGAACGACGCCCGGCGGCCGTCGATCCATTCGAACAGCGCAACCGCCCGGTCGCCTTCGGGCGCCGCCACAGTGAAGAGGAGCGAGCCGTCGGCGGCGGCGACCGGCAGCGCCACCGCGACACCGTACCAGGCGAGCAGGCGGACGAATTCGAGCTCGCACCCGATCGGCCAGTCGGTCTGGCGCGCGGCGCGCCAAACGCGGCAGGCCAGGCGCCGGCCGCCATAACGAACGTAGTAGAGATCGTTGATGGCGCGCACCTCGAGTCGGCAGGCGGCTTCGCCGGGTAGACGGTAGCGGCGATCGAGTTCGCGCCCAAGCGCGGTCGCGTCCACCGTCGAATGGGCGATCGGAAAATACGTTAATGGGCCTCCCGCCGCGGCCGCGCTCGGACTTTCGCATCGGCCGCCGCATCGTGGCACGCTAAGATTTCGGCCGCGTTAAGGCAATCGCGTCGCCTCCGGAGGTACCCATGAAACTCGTTTTCACTCCCTATCCCCACTACATCCACAAAGTACTGGTGGTTGCCGCCGAGGCGGGTGTCCTTGACCGTCTCGGTTTCATCCGCCAGGTGCCCTTCGCCCCCGAAGGCGAGATCTGCGAGTACAACCCGCTCTGCAAGGTGCCGGCCTTCGTCCTCGACGGCGGCGAACCGCTCTATGGTGGTCTGGTGATCTGCGAGTACCTCGACTCGCTGCGCACGTCCGGCCCGTCATTGTTTCCGACCGATGCCAGCCGTTGGCGGGTCAAGCGCCAGATGATGCTGGGCGACGGCCTGTTCGACGCAACCACGCTGCTGCGCGTCCTTAGTTGGAAGGACAAGGACAAGTGGGACCGCGAGTACATGGCGCGCGAGCGGCGCAAGATCAGGACATCGCTCGATCACATGGAGCGGGATGCGGCGCAGTTCGAGGTCGGCGCCTTCCACATTGGCCATGTCTGCTTCGCCGGCGGCTTGAGCTATCTCGGGCTGCAATGTCCGGTGAACAAGGTCGCGCTCGTCGCCGGCGACGAAGCCTTCGACTGGCGCGTCGGCCATCCGCGCCTGGAAGCCTGGTACGACGAGGTGATTAAGCGTCCGTCCATGGACATGAACGCCGCCCATGCGGCGATGGGCGCGCTCAACCAGCCGCCACCGACCGAGAATCGCGCCGCCCGCGCGTCCTAGCCCGGCGCCCCTAGCCGCCGGAACGGGCCGGCGCCTTCCGGCAACAACCAGTTTGAAGGCGGCGATGGCAACGACGACCTGTTCGGCGGCGATGGCAACGATTTTATGGCGGGAGCGGCCGGCAACGACCAGCTCTTCGGCGAAGCCGGCAACGACATCCTGTCCGGTGGCAGCGGCAGCGACTACCTCAACGGTGGCGGCGGCGACGATCGCCTGCGCGGTAACGCCGACTCCGACCTGTTCGCCGCAAGCCGCGGCGTTGACGTCGTCGAGGATTTCCATGGTGCGGCCACCGGCGAAGGCGATCGTCTGCTTTTCGACCAGGTATTCGCCGACTACAACGACTTTCTCGGCCATGCCTTTTAGCACGGCAGGGACACCGTGATCGCCTGAAATGGCGGCGTCGACGCGCTGATCTTGCAGAACGTGCAGCTCAACAGCCTGGTTCCGTTCGACGTCGTGTTGATCTAACCCGGCCGCAGCAGACCCTCAAGCGGTACGGTGAGGAAGGCACCTTCCCGACGGGGAAGGTGCCTCTCCGATTCGCCACGGTGGATCGGCCCCGCCCTGTCCTATGATGGACGGATGGACGAGGACCCCACCGCGGTGGTGAGCACGGCCTGGCTAGCCGCGCGTCTTGACGACCCGACCCTCAAGATCTTCGACGGCTCGTGGTTCCTCACCAAATACGGGCGCGATCCCGCCGCCGAGTTCGCCGCCGGGCACATTCCCGGTGCGCAACGGTTCGACGTCGACGATATCGCCGACCCCGATAGTTCTTTTCCCCACATGCTGCCGCCGCCCGCGATCTTCGAGTACAAGGTGCGCGCCCTCGGCGTCGATGCCGGCGACCAGGTGATTGCCTGCGACGGTGGCGGCCTGATGACGGCGCCCAGGGTGTGGTGGATGTTCCGTGCCATGGGGCATGACCGCGTCGCCGTGCTCGATGGAGCGCTGCCGAAGTGGAGACAGGAAGGCCGACCAATCGCGACCGGAGAGACGAAGCCACGTCGAACCGGCACGTTTCGCGCCCGCTATCGCCGCGAATTATGCCGCAACTTCGAGGACATGCTGGCTAATGTCCGAACCCACGCCGAGCAGATGCTCGATGGGCGCAGCCCCGGCCGGTTCCACGCGCGCGAACCGGAAGACCAAGCGCCGCGCGCCGGTCACATCCCCGGCAGCCGCGTGCTGCAGAGCGCGGCGCTGGTCGATCCGGCGACGAAGACGTTTCTCGCCGCCGGCGACCTCCGCCGCGTGTTGACGACGGCCGGCATCGACCTCGGCCGTCCGGTGGCTACGACCTGCGGTTCGGGTATCGCCGCCTGCGCGCTCGCCCTCGGCCTCTACCTCGCTGGCAACAAAACGGCCGCCGTCTACAACGGCTCGTGGACCGAATGGGGGGGCCGTTTCGACGCCCCGATCGAGACCTAGCCATGCGGCACCGGATGACCCGCGGTCGGATCAGCTACCGGGCCGGGGCGAGCGAGATCGGCCGCGAGCGCTTCACCATCACCCACCACAGCGACGGCGCGCGCACCCACCGCGCGCTCTGCGAGTTCGACGACATCGAGTTGCTGCGCGACGTAACTCATTCAGTCGACACGGCATGGCGGCCGGTCGACGTGTTCGTGCGGCTGACCTTGAGGGACGCGTTCCTCGGCAGCGCCTGGTTTCGTTTCACCGAACACTTCGCCGAATGCGAGGCCGTCACCGCTGGTGAAGGACGAATAGCACAGCGCTGGCCGACCACGGGCCGCACGCCAGCTTTCGTGTCGCATTCGGTGGTCGGCGATGTCTGGCAGATCGGCGCCCGCGACCCCGACAAAGGGGGTGTCGCCCATATCGTCGGCGGCCGATTGACGAGTTCGATCCTGCCGCTCGGCAACTCGGGCCCGCTGCTGGCGGCGAGCGCCGGCGCCACCGGTGTGCCGGGCGAAGTAAACTTGCAATATATGGGCGAGACCGACGTCCGCGTTCCGGCCGGGACCTTCCGCTGCAGCCACGTCAATCTGGTGCGCCGCGACACGCCCCCGATCGAACTGTTCGCCCACGGCGATGATCTGATGCCAGTCTTGGTCACCGCCGCCTTTGTCGGCCAGTCCTATGAACTGACCGAGTTTGATCCGCCGGGGTAAATGAGCGGGCGGTCCACCCCGGAGCGGGGGCGGTCGCGGCGGCAGCGGCCGCGGCCAACTATTGGGCCCCGGGTAGGCCGCGATCGGGCGAACTGACCGCCGATTTTTGGCACTGTCTATCCCATTGCCTTAGAAAATCTTAACGAAGTGGCAATTCACCACGGCGTTTCTTGACCCCCTGCGCGCCACTCCCTAGGCTTTTTTCCGGCCCCGCGGAGAGGGCCAGACGGTTCGCCACGCGAGCCACACAGGGGAGGACGATATGATTCGCCGGGACGGGAAGGCGCGTAGGAACACGCGTGGTTGGTGGACGCGGGCCGCGTTGTTGGGGGCGAGCGCCCTCGCTTTGTCGTTCGCCGCCCCGGGCGCGGACGCGCAACAAAAGACCCTGACGATTGGCGTCGGCGAGGTCACCAAGGCCAAAGGCAATGCCCACCAGGGCTCGGGCACGCCCCACATCATCGTGTGGAGCGCGATCTACAACAGTCTGGTCGAGGTCGACCAGACCGGGACGCCCGTGCCGGGACTAGCCGCGCGGTGGCAGAACGTCGATCCCACCACCTGGCGCTTTACCCTGCGCCCCAACGTCACATTCCACAATGGGCGGCCGTTCGATCAGCGCGCCATCGTCGACATGTTTGCCTACCTCGCAACCGAGGACGGCAAGAAGTACGTGCGCGGCCAGGCGGTCCAGGCAGCAACCATCGAGTCGGTCAAGGCAATCGACGCGACGACGATCGAGTTCAAGACTCGTACGCCGCAGGCGATCCTGCCGACGCTGTTGTCCAACTTCGACATCCCCGAGCCGCAACATTTCGCTGAGGGCGGCATCAACGCCATGACTAACCAGCCGGTCGGCACGGGCGCGTTCGCGGTCGACAACTGGTCGCCGCAGAACGTCACCTTCCGCAAGTTCGACAAGCATTACGCCGGCAATCCCAAGGTCGACCGTCTGGTGATCACCGAGCTGGCCGAGAGCGCCGCGCGCATCTCGTCGCTGTTGTCGGGCCAGATCGACGTCGACGTCGCCGTCGGCCCTGACGACTTCGCCCGCATCCGCGCCGCCGGCGGCACGGTCGACGCGGCGCCCGGGCGCGGCGTCCGCGGCATTACCTTCGTGTCGGCCGGCCAGGTCGACGGCAAGGGCGCGACGACGCCGTGGGCTGACCGTCGCGTGCGGATGGCGGCGATCATGGCCGTCGACCGCAAGGCGATGATCAAGGAGATCCTGAACGGCGAGGGCTACGAGGCTAACCAGGCCGCCACTCACGGCACGTTCGGCTACAACCCCAACGTTCCCCTCTATCCCTACGACCCCGAGGGGGCCAAGAAGCTTTTGGCGGAGGCAGGCCAGGCCGCCGGCTTCAACGTCAAACTGTGGGCCCTGGTCACCGACCCGATCAGCCGTCTGATATACGAGAAGGCGATCGGCGACCTCGGCAAAGTCGGCATCAAGGCGGAACTCACCGGCATCACTATCGCCGAGTTCCTCAAGCATTTCGGCGGTGGTACCTGGCTTAACGAAGGCGTCAGCGTCTTCGGCAACGGCCACCAGGTGGCGCCGGAGATGGACGCCACCTCCTCGCTCAGCAAGTACGTGTCCTGCCGCAAGCGGCCGGAAGTCTCGATCTTCTACTGCAATCGTGACGAGGCTGACTTGCTGGACGCGGCCGACAAAGAGTTCGATTCCAACAAGCGCAAGGCGATACTGCATCGTCTGATGCAGCTCAACCACGACAATGGCTCGACGCTGTTGTTCGTCGAGCCGCCCGAATTGACGGGCCTCGGCAAGCGGGTCAAGGGCTTCAAGAACTACTTCCTGCGCTACAATTACCACGAGATCGACGTCGTCGGCTGACGGGGAGGGGCGCCGGCGAAAGCCGCCGGCGCCCAACGGACGGCGGGCAAGCAGCAACCAATAAACGGGAGATGTCCATGATCGGTCGTTGGACCGCGGCGGCGGGAGTCGCCATTCTTTCAAGCACCGGTTTTGTTACGCCGGCGCTGGCTCAAGCCGACGTACTCAAAATCGGAGTCGCGACCTTGCCGCCCTCGCGTGGCAATCCGTCGGGCCACGCCGGGGCCATCACGTCCTACACCTACGCCGCGATCTTCGATGCGCTCACCAAGGCATCGGCGACGGGCGACATCATTCCCGATCTCGCTGAAAGCTGGCGCAACGTCGACACTAACACCTGGCGGTTCACGCTGCGGCCGAACGTCAAGTTCCAGAACGGCGAACCGTTGACCGCAGCGGCCTTCGTGCAAATGGCCGAGTACTACCTCACCGACGAAGGCAAGGCCTCGGTCAACGGCCGCGATCTGTCGCGCGCGTACACCTCGGCGCGGGCGATCGACGATCTCACGGTCGAATTCAAGACAGCGACGCCCAATCCGGCGTTTGCCACCAACATCCTGCGCATGCATGTCGTGGCGCCGAAGGCGTGGAAGGATATGGGCGTCGAAAGCTTCGCCAACGCGCCGATCGGGACCGGCCCGTTCAAAGTCGACGCCTGGCGGCCGGAATCGGTGCGCCTCGCGGCCTTCGAGGGCTCGTGGCGTGCGCCCAAGATGAAGTCGCTGGAGATTCTCGCGCTGCCGGAAATCACCGCCCGCGTGCAAGCCCTGGTGTCAGGGCAGATCGACATCGCGCCGGCAGTGTCAGTCGATGCGGCGAAGACCATCGAAGCCGCCGGCCACAAGGCCGACATTATCGCCGGCCCCTACGTGCTGGCGTGGGCGCTGTTGGGCACCTACCGCGACACGCCGTTCAAGGACAAGCGCGTACGCCAGGCCGTGAACTACGCGATCAACAAGGAAGCCATCGTCAACGGGTTGCTGCTCGGCAAGGCCAAGCCCGCGTCGCAGGCAGCCTCGCCGCTAACCTTCGGCTACAACCCCGACGTGAAGCCCTACCCCTACGATCCCGACCGCGCCAAAAAGTTATTGGCCGAAGCGGGCTACGCCAACGGCTTCGAGATGGACGTGATCGTGCTGCCCGGCAACTTCCCGGCCGACGCCGACATCTACCAGGCGGCGGCGCAAGACCTCGGGAAAATCGGCGTCAAGACCAACCTGAAGCCGCTGACCTTCGCCGAGTATCTCAAGGTGCTGTTCAACCCGGTGCCGAAGGAGGAGTTCGGCAAGGGCTGGGGCGACAAGGTTATGGCGTTCCAGCAAGACTTTTCGGTTGACCTGATTCCGGATGCGATCAACCGCTGGCAGGCGACGTGGTCGTGCCGGCGGGCCGGCGTTTCGTTCTATTGCAACGACGACGAGATCAAGCTGATCGATGCCGCCAATGCCGAGTTCGACGTCGAGAAGCGGCGGAAGATCCTGCAGGACGGAATGAAGATGATCCATGAAAACGCACCCGGCATCTTCCTGGTCGAGATCGTCGACGTGCTCGGCCGCTCGTCCAAGGTCCAGAACGCCAAGCTCACCTTCCGCGTGTTGAACTACCACGAGATCACCAAGACGAACTGAGCCGCCGTGTCAGGCACTCACAGACTGCAGGCGGCGGATGGTCCTCCGCGCCTCGTGGCTCGCCCCTCTGGGGCTCGCGCCTCGGCGTGAGGGAGATTCTTGTTTGCGTTAGA
>SHVP01000054.1 GCA_009694165.1 Alphaproteobacteria bacterium | reverse complement strand
TAGGTGCCCGGCGTTCATTTGCCCAGCCCCGCGACCTAGCTTCGATCCTTCGCCTCGGGATCGGCTGTCAGCTCTTCCTTGCTGACCTTGCGTTCGGTCACCGCCGCAAGCTCGATGAGAAAGTCGACGACCTTGTCCTCGAAGATCGGCGCCCGCAGCTGCGCCGCGGCCTGGGGATTGGAGCGGTAGTACTCAAAAATCCGTTGCTCCTGACCCGGAAACCGTTGTGATTGCTGGGTAATCGCCCGATTCACCTCGTCTTGCGCCACGCTGATGTTGTTGGCCTCGCCGACCTTGGACAGCAACAGGCCGAGGCGCACGCGGCGCTCGGCGATCGCCCGATATTCGGCCTTCAACTCATCGTCAGGTTTGCCCTTTTGGTCCTCGTCGACCACGCCGCGCTGGCGGTCGGTCTCGACCTGCTGCCAGATCGCCTGAAACTCGCCGTCCACAAGGCCTCCCGGGACCTCGAAGCGATTGGCGGCGTCAAGTTGATCGAGCAGCTGGCGCTTCAGCCGAGCGCGGGAAATCTGCGTGAATTCCTGCGCGAGTTGGTCATGAACGCGCTGACGAAGGGCTTTAAGGTTGTCGATCCCCAGCCGTTTGGCCAACTCATCGTCGAGCGGCGGGACCGCAGCAACTTTGACCTCTTTCACCGCAACCGCGAACTTCGCTTCTTTGCCGCGCAATTGCTCATAGGGGTAGTCGGCTGGAAAAGTGACGACCACTTCCTTCTGGTCGCCCGCTTTGGCGCCGACCAACTGCGCTTCAAAGCCGGGGACAAGCCAGCCGGCGCCGAGCACGACCTGAACGTCCTTGCCCGAGCCGCCGACGAATGTTTCGCCATCGATGGCGCCGTCATAGTCAACGATGACGGCGTCCCCCTCGCGGGCGGCCGCGGCGGCTTCGGTCGGATTGTAGGTCTTCTGCTGATCGGCGAGTCGCTTCAGTCCCTCCTCGACGTCCGCCTCGGCGGGCTCGGCGACCACGCGCTCGAGCTTCAGCGCCGAAAAGTCGCCCGGCGTAATATCGGGCAACACCTCGACTTCGATGCTGTATTCAAGATCGTTACCCTCATCGAATTTGGTCACCTCCACCTTCGGCTGGAGTGCCGGCCGCAAGGATTTTTCCTCGATCATCTTGCGAACGCTGCTGTCCAACGTTTCCTGCAGCACTTCGCCGAGAACCGACTTGCCAAAGCGCTGGCGCAGCACCTTGGAGGGCACCTTGCCCGGCCGGAAGCCCGGCAGCCTCGCGGTCGCCGCCAAAGCGTTAATCTTTTCGTCGACGCTGCTTTGGATATCCCCTGACGGGACAACTACCCGGTAGGCGCGTTTCAGACCCTCGGAACTTGTCTCGGTAACCTGCATGGCTCGACCTAACTCAGATGAATGCGAAGGCGCCCGCGAAGCCGCGACCTGGTGCGGGCGGAGGGACTTGAACCCCCAAGGGCTTGCGCCCACGAGAACCTAAATCTCGCGTGTCTGCCAGTTCCACCACGCCCGCAGGGGGTGGCTTCGGCCGACGGACCGGCTCTAGGGGCCAGCCGCGGGGGCCCTTCTATAGCACAAGGATTCTGGTGCGGAACCGCTTTTTCCCGCACGAATCCGGCCGCCAACACAGGGCCTGGCCATGGCGCAAGCGCTGCCGACCAACCGCCGCCGACCCGGCGCACCGCATTTAACTTTTTAGGTAACTAATATCTTTCAACAATTGGAATATAAATAGTTTAATTCATGTCCAAGGCTGGAAGCGAGATCCTCGGCCGTCATCCCCCCGCACCACGGCCTTGCCGTCTCACCGTGAATCCACGCCGCCGTGCTGCCCGCGCGGAATGGATCAATTCCCCGCGCCATCAGGCCGAGGGCGATGCCGGCCAGAACATCCCCCGTCCCGGCGGTCGCCAATGCTGGTGGTGCATTGGCGTTGATGGTGGCTCGGCCATCGGGGGTGGCGACGACGGTATCGGGCCCTTTGAGCAGAACGGTGGCGCCCGACCGTCGGGCCGCCTCGCGTGCCCGCTCGAGCTTGCTTCCGGAGCCCGGCGGCAGATCCGGAAACAAACGGACGAACTCGCCCTCGTGCGGAGTCAGCAAGCAAGGGCCCTGGATCGCCGAAAAGAGTTCGTTCGGCGTCGAGGCGAACACCGTGATCGCGTCAGCGTCGATCACGCATGCCTTGCCCAGCGAGAGAGCGGCGAGGACGAACGAACGTGTGCGCTCGTTGATGCCGTTTCCCGGCCCGAGCAGGATGGCTGTCCGCCGCGGATCGCGGGCGAAGGCTTCAAAGGCGGCGAGGTCGGGGACAACCTTGGTCATGACCGCCGTCAGGCTTGCCGCCAAGACCGCAAGCGCATCGGCTGGGCAGGCTACGCCGACCAGCCCCGCTCCGCTCTGCAGGGCGGCGGTGGCAGCCAACCGCGCGGCCCCGGTGGTTTCGACCCCGCCGCTGACGACGACGGCATAGCCGCGCGCATATTTGTGCCCGTCGATCGTCTGGCTCGCTACTCGGTCGCGCCAAAGATCGGGGTGATTGTCCCAAGTGTGCCGCGGCAGGTTTTCGCTGACCCGCGAGGGCGTCCCGATCTCTGCCACCCGCGTCTTGCCGCACAGCAACCGCCCCGGCAGCAGCAGGTGGCCAGGCTTCTTGCGCACGAAGGTCACCGTTCGCGCCGCCGGGGCGGCATAGCCAAGCACGGCGCCGCTGTCGCCGTGGACACCGCTCGGGACATCGACGGCCACGAGCGGCAAGCCCTCGCCGACCGCCCGCTCGAGGGTAGCCCTGGCCGCTCCCTCGAGTGGGCGCGTGAGACCAGCGCCGAAAATCGCGTCGATCACCAGCGCCCGGCCGGCGAGCGCCGACGGCTCGAGCGCAACCGTGTCGCCGCTCCATCGCTTCGCATTGAGCGCGGCATCGCCCCCCAGATGGCTGCGATCGCCGAGCAGGGCGACGCAAACCGGCCATCCCGCCTCCTGCAGCAGGCGAGCCGCGACAAAACCGTCGCCGCCATTATTGCCAGGACCGCACAGCACCACGACCGGCCGACGCGACCATCCCAGTCGCACCTCGCCCGCTACTGCCGTGCCGGCCGCTTCCATGAGTTGTTCGCCCGAGACCCCCGCGGCGATCGTCGCCGCGTCGGCCGCATACATCTCGGCGACGCTCAGGACCAGATGCTGCTGGTGCCCGCCGGTGCCGGACGACGCCATCGTCGACGATTAGGACCGGGCTTCGCGGTACAGGCGAACACGCATGAGGTTTCGAAAGCGATAGCCCTCGGCCTCGCGACCCGCCTCAAACATCGTCCGCACACCCGGTGTGTCGATGCGAACCGAATCAATCTTGTTGTACGTGGAGCCCGCCATTCTCTTTTCGAAAGCGGCGAAATCGGAAAACAGATTGGTGCTCGTGTACCAGTACTCGTCCATTTGCCGAAACAGACGATCCGCCGTGCGCGCCAGGGCGTCGAGCGCCTGGCGCCGAACGACCGTCTCGTCGTGGAATGGTTTCACCAACTGCGAAAACTGACCGCTGATGTCGGGCTCGAGGACGAAGAGGAAGCCCCGCTCGCGCTTGAGCACCCGCGCCGCCTCGCTTAGGGCCGCATCCATCAGGCCGGCCGGAACGTGATGCAGGGACTTGCTGAAGATGACGCCGTCGACCGTCCCGGCCTCGCGTGGGATTCGCTCAGCCGACCCTTCGATGAGGGTAACGTTGTCGACCGCTGCGGCGCCGCGATTCTTTTTCGCCTGAATAGGATCGGATTCAATGCCGAGGACACGGGCCCCCCGTTTGGCGAGCGCGGCAGCCAACGAACCGTCGGCGCACCCGACGTCAACGACATCGAGCCCGGACCAGGCCACCAGCTTCTCGAACACATCGATGTCGCGCGCATCACCAAGATGATTTGCGGGTAGATCGGCTTCTTGCGCACTCATTGCCCAGACTCCCTTGAACGACGGCAGACTATACATCATCGTCAGCGCCTAGAGCGGCGCCAGCTGATTGCGGAGCCCGGTGGTCAGTTCCAATGCTTTGGCGGCGCGCAACACCAGGTCGTCGCGACCGCGCGGTCCGATGATCTGGAGACCCACGGGGAGGCCCGCGGGCGTCCGCCCGCAAGGTAGCGAAATGGCCGACAGGCCGGCGAGGTTCACCGGGAACAGCGATGGCGAGAAGTTGCGCCAATCCCCTTCCCCATCGGGGTCGGGCGCAACCCGCCCAACCGGAAAGGCGGCTACCGCGTTGGTCTCGGTAACGATCAAATCGAAGCGTTGAAAGAACGCGTGGAAACGCCGAGCCAGGTCGCTTGCCTGCCGCAAGGCGTCGACATATTGCACGGCTCTGATTCGCTCGCCGGCCGCGGCCACTTCCCGCACCATCGGCTCGAGGAGAGCGCGACGCTCGGGCGCGATCGACGCGACGGTCGTGGCGATGCCAGCGAAGTAGAACACGCGAAACAACTCGATGGTGTCCCCGACAGGCAGGCGGGTGGGCTCGACCAGGGCGCAGAACCCCGCCAGGCGTTCGACCGCTCGAGTCACAACGGCCCGGACCTCGCGCTTCACCGGGCTGCCGAACCCGAGATCGAAGGCGCAGCGCAAGCCATGAACGCCGTCGCCAAGGCCCGCCCCGTAGTCCTGAACCCGGCCAGATCGCGGCGCCGGGTCCCTCTGGTCTGGCCGCGCGACAACCGTCAGTAGGCGGGCTACGTCCTCAACGCAGCGGGCCATCGGCCCAGGCGTCGACAAATGGGCCCACGACGATGGCGGCCATACCGGCACGCAGCCGGCCGACGGTTTCATTCCGACGATGCGGCAGAAATTGGCTGGAGTCCGGCACGATCCGCCACCGTCCGTCCCGAGAGCCAGCGGCCCGAAGCCCGCCGCCAGCGCCGCCGCCGCACCGCCCGACGATCCGCCGGGGGTAAGGCTGATATTCCAGGGATTGCGCGTGATGCCATGGCGCAGGCTCTCGGTGACGCCCTTGTGACCGAATTCGGGGGTTGCCGTCTTGCCGATGATCACCGCTCCCGCTTCGCGCAAATGCGCGACCGCGGGGGCGTAGTCATCCCCCGGCTGTTGGGCATCGGTCGTTTTCGACCCGTAGACGGTAAGCCAACCTTTGGTCGACAGCAGGTCCTTGATCGAAACCGGCACGCCGTCGAGGGGGCCGATCGGTTCGCGTCGCCGCCACCGCGCGGCCGGCGCGCCGACAAGGACAAAGGCGTTCAGCCGCGAATCATGAGCCTCGATGCGCTACAGAATGCGATCGGTCACGTCGACCGGGGAGAAGTCCCCGCGGCGGTATCCGGCGACCAATTCCCTCGCCGTCAAGTTTGCCAGTTCCGTCATGGTCCAAGCGGCGCCAATCGCCCCTTCCAGCCCGACACCAGCTCAAAAGCCTGGGCCGCGCGCAGCACCCGATGATCGGCACGGCTCGGGCCGACGATCTGCAAACCGATGGGCAACCCCGCAGCGCTCTCGCCGCACGGGACGCTGATCGCCGGTTGACCAGTGATGTTGAACGGGAAGGTGAAGCACACGGTGGCCGAGAACCAATCCCCCGGCTCCGGAACGGGCTCACGTGTCCCGTGCGGGTACGCGGTCACCGGGTTGGTCGGACACAACAGCAGGTCGTAGCGCGCGTGATAGGCGGCCAGTCGGGCCGCCAGGCGGAGGCGGTCGTCAAGGGCCTGCCGCAGGTCGTTGGCCGTGATCTTTGCCGCGCGAGCGAGGGCATCGCTGAACGTGGGATCGAACTCGGCTTGCTGCGCTTCGCTCATCCCCCGAACAATATTGAGCCAACCGCTGTCGAGCAACGTGCGATAGGTCGGCAGGGGATCGGGAATCTCCGGATCGTCATCCATCACCTCTGCGCCCAGTTGACGAAACCGCTCGGCCGCCTGCCGGACGACGGCGGCCACTTCGGGGCGCGCCCGCGATCCGCCGAGGCTGGTGGTAAAGCCAATCCGCAAATCGCGAACGGAATGTTCGACCATATCGGCAAATCGCTCGGTTCGCCCATCGGTCATCGGATCGCGCAGGTCGGGTCGTGCGATCACTTCCAGCAGCAGGGCGCAATCATCGGCACTGCGGGCCATGGGTCCTGAGGTCGACAGGGGCCACAGCGCGCTCGGCGGCCAGGCGGGGACAAGGCCATGGCTCGGCTTCATGCCAACCACGCCGCAGTAGCTGGCCGGCTTCCGGCAGGACCCGCCGCCGTCGGTTCCGAGTGCCAATGGTCCCATTCCCGCCGCGAGGGCCGCTCCGGCTCCACCGGACGAGCCGCCGGGATTCATGGCGACGTTCCAGGGATTGCTCGTGCGTCCGGTCAACGGCGACTCGGTCACTCCCTTGTGCCCGAACTCCGGCGTCGTCGTCTTGCCGAGAAGAATTGCCCCCGCTTGGCGCACGTGGGCAACAGAGGGCGAATCGAAATCCCACGGGCCGTCGGCGGGGGTTGCCTTGGAGCCGTGGCGAGTCGGCCACCCCCTTACATGGATCAGGTCCTTGACCGAAATCGGCACGCCTTCGAGCAGGCCGCGCGGCGCGTTCGCCCGCCAACATCGCTCGGACTCCCGGGCGGCCGTCAGCGCCGCTTCCGGATCGAATACGCAGAACGCGTTGAACCGGCGATCAAAGTGCTCGATCCGATCGACGACCGATCGCACAACCTCGACGGGCGAGAATTGTCGCGAGCGATATCCCGCCAGCAACTGCGTGGCCGTCAGCGACCACAAGGCGCTCATTCGCCCGACCGAACCAACGCGCGGTCGACGTGAACCAAACTTCCTCTTCGAGCCATTTCAGGACCTTGAACACCGCGGTGTTGCCCGCGTCGATTGCGTCGAGGGCCGTCGGGCGGTCGTCGAAACGATTGGCCGTGTCGCGAACTCCATGGCAACATCCGTTCTGCCATCGATATTTTAGGTAGTGTATTGCCCATGTCCAAGCCGTCTGCAACCGAATCCGCCCGAATCCGTCAGCGTCTTAAACACCCGATCGTCGACGGCGATGGCCACATCGTCGAGATCGGCCCGGTCATGCTCGACTACATCAAGCAGGTCGCCGGCCCGCGCATCGCCAAGCGTTACACGACACTGATGACGACCGGCGGTGGGCCGTGGGGCTGGTATGCCATGTCCGACAAGGACCGGCGCGACTGGCGCGCGATCCGTCCGCCTTTTTGGATCATGCCCGCCCGCAACACGACCGACCGTGCCACCGCCATGTTGCCGCAGCTCATGCGGGAGCGGATGGACGAGTTCGGCATCGACTATTCGATCGTCTACACCTCGACTGGACTGCCCTTCGTCAGCTATTGGGAAGACGAACTCCGGCGCGCGGTTTGTCGGTCGCTCAACGTGATGTATGCGGATCTGTATCGCAGCCACGCCGCGCGGTTGACGCCAGCGGCCGTCATTCCGATGCATACTCCGAAGGAGGCGATTGAGGAAACTGAATACGCGGTTAAGACGCTGGGCTTGAAGGCGGTGATGATCGCCGCAACGGTGCAGCGCCCGATCAAGGCGTTGACCAAGAAATTAGGGAAGCTGTCCCGCTATGCATCGTGGATCGATCCGCTCGCCCTCGACAGCGACTACGACTACGACCCGGTGTGGCGCAAGTTCGTGGAGCTTGGCGTCTCGCCCTCGGCGCATTCAAACAGCATGGGCTGGGGTGCCCGGGCCACCACCAACAACTACATGTATAACCACATCGGCCACTTCGCCGCATCGGGCGAGGCTTTTGCCAAGGCGTTGTTTTTCGGCGGAGTGACCAAACGCTTCCCGCAACTCAATATTGCGTTCCTTGAAGGCGGCGTCGCCTGGGCGTGCAATCTGTTCGGCGACATCGTCGAACATTGGGAAAAACGCAACGCGCGCAAGATGCTCAAGGATCTCGATCCGCGCCGCGTCGACGCCGCCGAGTTGAGTCGTTTGCTCCAAGCGTATGGCAAGGAAATAACCCCTCGCCTCGGCGGTAATCGTGGCGACATCAGCTATGGCGGCTCCGGGGCCGTCGATCTGAAGACGATGGATGAATTCGCCGCCGCCGCCGTTACCGACGAGCGCGATCTTTGCGACCGCTTCATTCCCAATTTCTACTACGGCTGCGAGGCCGACGACCGCATGGTAGCTGTCGCCTTCAACAGCAAGCTCAACCACTTCGGCGTCAAGCTGAAGGCGGTGTTCAGCTCCGATGCGGGCCATTGGGATGTGACCAATATCAACGCCGTCCTGGCCGAGGCCTACGGGCTGGTGGAAGACGGCCTGATCAGCGAGGGCGACTTTCGCTCGTTCACCTTCGCCAATATCGTCGAGCAACACGGCCAGATGAACCCTAATTTCTTCAAGGGGACAGCGGTGGAGGGCGCGGCGGCCAAACAGCTGCGGCGGGCATCGTCTGCGAAGTCAAAGAAAGCGGCGTGACGTGAGACGGCACCATGTCGCCCGCGCCCTCGCCGTCACGGCCGCGATAGCGCTCGCCGGCTGTGCCGAGCTCATTCCGAAATTCGAACTGCGCGACGATTACATGTTCAAGCGCTACGTTCAGCCGAGCCGGATTTCGGAACCACCCAGGCACGACGAGCAAGGCAATCCGATCCTGCCGGCCCCGGGACCCGCGCGATGAAAATCCGCCTGGCCCAGATCACCGTCCACGTGCGCGACTGCGACGAAGCGTGCGCCTGGTACACGCGGACACTCGGTTGGGTGAAACGACAGGACGAAACCTATGCCGACGGCACCCGCTGGTTGACCGTCTCGGCGCCCGACCAGCCCGACGTCACCCTGGTTCTCGACCAACGCCCGCAATTCGCCCACGATAGCGGGGTGGGCCGGCAGCCGGTCTTGATCGTTGCCACTGACGACTGCGTTAGCGCCCATCGGACCCTGGTCGCCCGCGGGGTCCGGTTCAAGGATCCACCCATGGTCGAGGTCTGGGGTACTACGGCGCGGTTCTACGATCTGTACGGCAACGAAATCCATATGTTCCAGCCCGCCGGACGCTAGGGGAGAGTCATGCACCGATTTGAGATTCCGAGCGAGGTGGCGGAACGGGTCGTTAAGCGACGCGGTAAATTGCACGCTTACGACTCCTTTGCCGCCGCGACCACGGCACTGCTGGTCGTCGACATGCAGAACGCCTTCGTCAAGGCGGGCGCCGGCCATGCCTATGTAGCAACCGCCGCATCTACTTGCCCCAACATCAATCGACTGGCGCAGGCGATGCGCGAACGCGGCGGAACCGTCGTCTGGATTCTTAACACGTTCACCGAGGAATCACGGGACAGTTGGTCGCACTTTCATCGCGAGCTTTCGGCGCCAGCGGTGTTCGAACGGCGCAGCGAAACCATGGCCGACGGGCACGATGGTCACCGGATCTATGCCGACCTGAAGCCGGCCGAAGGTGACCTCTTCGTCAAGAAGACACGCTACAGCGCCTTCATTCAGGGATCCTCGGTCCTCGAACGGATCCTGCGTAGCCGCGGCGTCGACACCGTCCTGATCACGGGAACGGCGACCAATGTCTGCTGCGAATCTACGGGCCGGGACGCCATGATGCTGAATTTTCGCTCGGTCATGGTGTCGGATGCTTGCTCGGCCGGCAGCGATGCTGACCATGCGGCGGCGCTCTGCTCGTTCATCCAGAATTTCGGCGATGTCCTGGCGACCGACGAGGTGATCACTCGATTGGGCGCCAATGCGACCGCCCGCTGCGCCGCGGAATGACTAGGCGCGTCCCTGCACAAGGGTCCAGAAGTAGCCGTCCGGGGCCGTAAACGAGACGGCCGGCTGGCCGAACTCGTCGGCAACGACGTCGGTCACTCTCGGTGCACCGCCCGCCTTGAGCCGCTCGCGCGCCGCGGCGATATCGGCCACGCGATAGGTGTACAGCGAAACCCCGAGATGGCCCGGCCGCGAGGAACTGCGCATGTCCTGGTTCACGCTGGTCGGTTCCAGGCGAAATGTCTTCAGTCGCTCCGGCAATCGGCCTTGCGGGTCGTCCAGGCTGCGCGGGTCGCAGAAGTCGACCATGTGAACGCGCTCGTTCCCGGTGATCGGGAACTGGATACGCCCGCCTTTGGTGTCCTTGCCAAGACGGCTGCCGAGGTCCTCCCGCTTCAACCCGAGGACATCGCTATAGAAGCGGAGCGCGGCATCATCGGCGCCGACGTGGAACATGCCGCAATGGGTGAATTCGGTGTCTGGTCGATGGCAACCGACTGGAAGAACGGCGGCGTGAAGAAAATCTCACCACCTTCATCCTGCGCCTGTTCGCAATGGTTGAGGATCTCGCTGAAGTCTTTGGTCTTCTGCACCAGCCACCGGCTGCCATTGGTGCGCAGCGGAGCGTAACCGAGGCCGGAACCTAGCGGCCGCTCCCGCAGCATGAAACGAATCAGACTGTGATCGGACTCACCGTGCTGTAACCGAACGGTCGTGAGCGCTGAATCGACGCGGTACAGCGCCCGCGCCTCGGCGGCCGACAAGCGGCCGCGTTCGCGTTCGTGGTACCCGAACAGAGACCAGTAGCCCAGCTCGTGGGTCAGGTCCGTCACACCGATCGCAGCGTCGAACAAACCGCCGATCACCATTGCGTTCGTCCTTTGGTTAGAGAACCACATCTTCCACGTCGGCCGACACCGGAACGTGCCGGCGGTCAAGCACGGTGAACACCGCCCGCGAGCCCTTGGGCGAACCGAGTGCACGCAACATCAGTGCCGCGACCTCGCCGCGGACGATCCCGCCGAACGTGACCCGATCCCGCCTGAACATCCCGTGGCCGGTGGCAGCATCGTCGGTCAGGTGTCCCGGCGAAGAATCGTGTAGTCGAGCCCGGAAACGCGCAGGTAGGTCTCCACCCTGTTTTTCTCGGCCCGCGCGTCCTTGAGGAAGGCTTGGGCTCGCGGCTCCAACAGTTCGTAAGTGTCGCCGCAGCCGATCGCCTTCACCAGGAGCAACGGCGTGATCCCGGCGCGATGCGCTGCATCGACACAATGTTTGCCCCCCACATAGTCGATGCGCGGATTGTCGCCGGGTTTGCCGCCCAGCGTACATAGCATGGCATCGATCGGGCCCGCGTCACCGACCACCCACTTCACCGCCTCGGCTTCGAAAGCGTTAGCGAGGACAGCCGTCGCCCCCGTCGCTTCCACGGCACCTCGTTGAGAGCCCGATCGGAACATGGCGTTGACTTCGTGGCCCTGCTGGCGGGCGGCCACCACGACTTGCAACCCCAGCCGGCGACTCGTGCCGGCGACGAACGGACGCACCGATCGATCCTCCCGCTTGCGGTCACCTTAGGTCAGGGCGAAAAAAACTCAAGCAACGCGGGTGCCTGTTCCTCCACCACCGGCCCTGCGGTCAGGCGGACGGGATTCAACCGTGCCAGCCCAAAAGCTGAAGCGGAAGCCCGCTCGATCACGCCGAGTGCGCGGTAACCCGGTGCCGCCGTCGCCAGATAGGCGAGCTCGGCCGCGCGCGTCGCGGGCGCTCCGAGCGACTTCAGCAAGTCCACGGCGTGCCGGTGCACCGCTTCAGGTAGGACCGCCGGTTCCTCCCAGCGAATTCCCGATCGCGATCGATCGTGCCACGGCTCGAACAGGACCATGTCTCGCGCCATGTGCCAGGCCTGGAGCAAATAGCCGCCGTACCAATCTGGTTGGAGGGCCGCGACCAGTGCCTCGGCTTCGCGGGCCGCGATGCTGGCCGGTCGAGGGGGATCGATCGCAACCACGCGCGCCGCCTTCGACCTCGCCGCCACCGCCAGCGCCAGGCCCGCGCCGCTGCCAAGGGCAACGACATCGGGCGATTCCCAATCGGTGCCGACCAATTGCCGGACAATCAGATCGGCTTCCTCGACAATGTCCATCCCGGAAGGACCGGACGATTCGCCGTGGCCCGGGCGATCGAACGCCAACACCGGCCGGGACGGTGCCAACGCGCGGGCGAGCGCGAGACCTTGGGCCAACGACGCTCCGGCTTCATGGACGAAGACAATCGGCCGACCGCGCGCCACCGACGCATGCGCATAGAGCTGCTGGGTGCGCCCGAGAAAGCGCCGTGACAGCGTCGCCGTTTCATCGGCCTCCCCTGCGTCCGGCGGTGCTGGCAAACCGCCCAATGCCGCGCGCAGGAATGCCCGGCTGCGCTCAACTAGCTCACGCCGATCCCAACCTGTTCGCTCCACCACGACGCCTGGCGGCAGTTCCGTCAGTCGTTCAAGATGGGCGACCAGTGGATCGGGCTGCATCGTGACCAGTAGCGTCGGGCAGCGAACCTGATGGATGGCCTGGTCGCCGCGGAAGGCAAAGGCCGCACGATAGCCGACGGCGCAGGCCGTTCCCGCCCGCAGCCAATCGAGCAAGCGTTCGTGCAAGAGCTGTGGTGTCGGCTGATCGACATCGACGCGAAGCGACAGACCCGCGCAATGCCACGGAAAGAACGCATACTCGTTGCGCATCCGCGCCCAGATCCAGGCAAGATGGGCGCCGTCCCAACGCGGCGCAACGGACGGCGTGTAGTTGGTGACGAGATCGCGTTCTTCCTCGGGCGTGAAAGAGACGTAGCCGTCGGCAACGAAGCCTGCGACCCGTTCGGGGAACAGATGGGCCAATTCGGCAGCAATGCAGCTGCCGGTGTGGTTGCCGAACAGGCCGAAGCGATGCACGCCCAAGGCCGAGAGGGCGTCCGCGACCGAGCGAGCATAGTCGGCGATGGTCGGATGGTTGTGCGGAAGCGGATCCGAATGACCATAGCCGGCGGTGTCGAACGCAAGGCAGGTGAAATCGGTGGCCAGCGGTTCCATCGTCGCCACAAGGTCGGCCGAGGACAGCGGCGATTGGTGTAGCATGACCAAGGGAGGCCCCTTGCCGGCCCGGCGATAATGAATTTTCCGACGCCCGACGGTGACGAAATGGCGTGTGATCAAACTGACGGCCTTCCTACTGCAGGGACAAACCTTACGTTAAACTGGCCGCATCGCCTACGCCCTGCGATCGCGCATCCTTGGCTGCTGCGTACGATCTTCCGTCGTGGCGGAAGAAACCGCGACGCGAGCGACTGCGTACACGCCTGTGATGTGAGCCCGATGGCGGCACCTCGCTCGACATGTGGTGTACCAACGATGACGACGTTATCGTGAAGACGGAGTGGGCACCTTCACTCCACTTTTGAACTGGTGGAGCGCGAACGCTTGCTATGCAGCACCGCACTTATCGCTACAAGATCAATTACATCGGGCCGCAGGGCGAGCGCGGGCGCGAGTGGTGCGTCGTCACCGTCCACGGCAACGGCGATCGCACCATCCGCGCGCGCTGTGAAATGGATGACTCGCAGGTACTCCGTGATGTGACCTACACGGTAGACTAGACTTGGCGCTCCAAGGATGCCTTTGTCCGCATCTCGGTGATGGATGTCTTTCGTGGCTCGTCCTGCTTTCGCTTCGACGGACGAACGGTCGAGTGTGAAGGCTTTACCGCCGGCGAAGGCCGCATCCGGCAGACGATGGCGTTCGACGAGCCACCGCAGTCCTTCGTCACTCACCCGGTGGCGTGCGACGTCTGGCATTTCGCCGGCATCGACCGCGGTATGGGAACCGTGATCCAGGAATTCGTGGGCGCCAGTTGTTCGCCGCTGCCGAATGGCGCCTCGGGTCCGATGCTGGGCCTCACGCGCCACCGCTTCCGCTATCTCGGGCACGAGCAGAGCGTGTCACCGGCCGGCACCTACGAGACGGAACACGTCCAATACGTTCGCCACGGCGGCAGCGTCGGCATGGAGGCCTGGTGCACGCCGCACGATCGCTTGCTGGTCAAGATGTATTTCGATCCTTTGAAGACGACCTACCACTTGGCCGAGGTTCAGGGCAGCGTCGGCTGAACACCGGCCACACCGTCAGCGCGCAAGGATCAGCATTGCCCTTGGCGCAGGTGGTCTTTCAGCCAAAAGGCGGCGAGCAGAGTCTTGGCGTCGATCAGGCGACCTTCCTCGATCTCATTCCACAGCTTCCAAGGCAGAAGTTCGACGACCTCGATGTCCTCGCCGGCGTCGACGCCGCCGCCCGACGAACGGCGACTGTCATCGCTCACCTCCGCATAAAACAGATGCATTTGCTCGGAACTACTCCCCGGCGCCACGTAGAAGGTGGAGATGCGCCGCAATTCATCGACTGCGCAGCCCAGTTCCTCGAGAATCTCGCGGCGGATAGCGGCCTCAGGGTTCTCGCCAGGGTGGGTGCCGCCAGCCGGGATCTCGGTCATCCAACCAGGGCTCTTTTCCTGGGTGGCGATGCGAAACTGCCTGGTGAGGACGATGCGGCCGGTTGAGACGTTGACCACGACGGCCGCTACAGCCGTCCCGGTGTTCCAGATCAGGTGATGCAACTCTTCGCTCATCGAGCCGCCACGTTGCTCGAAACGGAACGTTGCATCCCGCAACTTATAATGGCCATCGTACAAAAGACGCCTTGCGATGATGTCGACCTTTTTCATACGCTCTAAGTCCATCAGACGGTTCAAGGGGCCGCACCATGCAACACCGCCGTTACCACGGCAAGATTCTGTACATCGGCGATACGCTGGGCGAACGGGGCCGCGAATGGTTCACGGTGACGGTCCACCGCGACGGCACGCGTACCCTGCGTTCGTTGTGCGAGATCGACGACGCCGAGATCAACGACACCAAAGTGCTCCGCGACGTCACCTACACGCTCGACGGTCGCTGGCGCCCGCAGGACGCATTCGTGCGCATCACCGTTAATAAGGCGTACATGGGCTCGGCATGGTTCAAGTTTTCCGAGAACTTGGTCGAGTGCGAGGCCCATACGGTGAACGAAGGGCGCGTCTCGCAGCGGGTGGAGGTGCCGTCTTGGCCGCGTTCGTTCGGTCCGCACCCGGTGGTCTGCGATGTCTGGCACCTCGGCGGTTGGGATTGGAGCAATCCGGCAACGACCCAAAGCTGGACCGCGATCATGTCGTCACCGTTGCCCAATGGCGCCTCGGGCCCGATGATCGGCCTGTCGAAGTTCAGCGCTCAGTATTTCGGGCGGGAAAAGGTCACGGTACCGGCGGGCACTTTCGATTGCCATCACTTCGCCTTTCCGCTGCATGACCGACCGGGCTACACGCCGGAGCATATCTGGTATACCGGCGAGGATATGGACTTCGTCAAGATCCGCTGGGACTTTTCGAAGACCACGTACGAACTGGTCGAAATTCACAAGTAGCCGGTCGGCGCGGCCGGATCAGCCGCTTCGACAACGAGGTCGTCCATGCAGCATCGGACCTACGGCGGCAAGATTCGCTACCTAGGCGACGCCCCGGTCGGCGAACGCGGGCGGGAATGGTTCACCGTGACCGTTCACCAGGACGGTGGGCGCACGCTGCGGTCGCTGTGCGAGATGGACGATTCACAGGTGCTGCGCGACGTGACCTACACGGTCGATCGCCTGTGGCGGCCGGTGGATGCGTTCGTCCGCTTGACGGTGCGGGATCGCTTCTTCGGGTCGTCCTGGTTCCGCTTTGGCGGGAAGACGGTGGAGTGCGAAGGATTCACTGCCGGCGAGGGCCGCTTTTCGCAATCGGTTGCGGTTGGGTCCTGGCCGAAATCGTTCGGTCCCCACCCGGTCGTGTGCGACATCTGGCACCTCGGCGCTTGGAACTGGAAGGCGGGCGAACGCGCGCAGGGATGGCCGTGCATCATGTCGTCACCGCTGCCGAACGGGGCCTCCGGCCCCATGATCGGGCAGTCGATGCTGCGGGCAGAGTACGTAGGCGAGGAAGACGTGACCGTTCCTGCCGGGACATTTCGTTGCCACCACTTTGTCTTTCCGCTCCGCGAATCCGGCAAACCTCCCGAGCACGTGTGGTACAGCGGCGACGACCTTCTTTTTGTGAAAATCCGCTGGGATCTGCTCAAGACGACCTACGAACTCGTCGAACTGACCGGAACGGCGTCGCACCGCTAGACGCGCCCCGCCGCGCGTTCGCCATGAACGACATAGAGGCCGGCACCGACAATCACCGCGGCGCCGAGCCACACCAGCGGGCCCGGGACGTCGCCCCAAACGGCAAAGCCAAGCAGCGTCACCCATACCAGAGCCGAATAGTCGAATGGCGCCAGCGTCGCCACCGCCGCATTGCGGTAGGCCTGGGTCAAGGCGAGGTGTCCGAAGGTTCCGGCCAATCCGGTCGCGATCAAGAGGACGAGATCGAGCCCATTGGGGGTCACCCACACGAACGGTACGACGATGCAGCCGAGGGCGGCCGCGACCGTCGAATGGTAGAACACCATGCTGACATTACCTTCGGTCCGGGTCAGCCAGCGCGTCGCGATCATCATCGAGGCGTAACTGAACGACGACAGCAACACTAGCAAAGATGCCGGCTGGAACGCACTCGTTCCCGGCTGGACGATGATCAGCACGCCGAGGAAGCCCGTCGTGACGGCAATCCACCGCTTCACCCCGACCTTTTCCTTGAGAACCAGGGCCGACAAGGCGGTCAGCATCAGTGAGCCGGAGAACCCCAGCGCTGAAGCCTCGGCGAGCGGTACCGTCTGCAAGGCGAGGACGAAGGCGCCGAGCGACAGCGCGCCGAATCCACCGCGCAGCAGTTGCACCCCGAGATGACCGGTGCGGAACGCGGCGGCGACACCGTGTCGCCGGACCAGGATCGGTGTCAGCAACGCCAGCGACAGCAACCCGCGGAACAGAAATATCTGGAAGATCGAATAGCCGGCCACGAGCCACTTCGCCATGGCGTCCGTTGAACTGAACAGAAACATGGCGAAAAGTACCAGGCCGATCGCAGCCAGACTGCGCGTCGGTGGGGCGGTCACCATGCGATCACCGCCCGACCAAGCGTGACGACCTCGCCATAGGCGCGGCCAGGACGGCGCATGCCTTCCGTTGCGAGATTGATGGTCGGTCGCAACCGGGGCGACCATCGCGCCGTTCGATACGGGAACTCGTGACACGGGGCAGGATCATTCGGCTTGCCATCGCGGCGGCTTCCGCTCTAATAGCCGCGATGCGACTCTCCCCCCTGCCCTTCAAGGCGATCGGCCACGCACTGGTGGCGGCGCCGTTGCTCGCCATTGTGTACTTCACCCTCGGCTTGGCGCAAAGCGCAGCGCCGTTCGATCCCGACCTGGGGGTCGGCGGCTACACCGGCGCGGTCAGACCGCTCCGCGAACCGGTCCTTTTGCG
>SHVP01000053.1 GCA_009694165.1 Alphaproteobacteria bacterium | reverse complement strand
TGTCCTTTCTGTTGCTTCATGAGACGTCTTATCGCGCCGTGCACAACATCGTCCGCGAGTGCCACCGGCTGTTGCGGCCGGGCGGCATCATGGTGCACGTCGACAGTCTGCCCTACAGCGATTTGTCATCGTGGGACCAGTTCGAGCCCGACTGGGACACCCACTACAACCATGAACCGTTCATGGGCACGCTGCATGACATGGACCTGGCGGCGACCGCGGTGCAGGCAGGCTTCAAGCGGGCGAACATCTTTGCGGACCGGCCGAAGCATCCGGGCATGGCGCCGGTCATCGCCGGCCCGCATCACTCGAACGATGGTAACGTGAACGGCGATTTCCTGAATTTCGGCGCCATTCGTGAATAGTCCGCCGCCGCGAAAGCCGATCCGGGGTCCGGCGCACGGGGATGGCCGAGCGTATTCGCCGACGCCGACGGCCGCTCCTTGGCGACGAATGGCGGCCGTCTTGGCGCGCCCACGATTGCCGGACGGCCGGTTTCGGGGCGGCCGTGGCGATTTTTTCGGTCCGGCAATACCCTGATGACGGCTGGCCTTGCGGCTAACCCTTCACCCGGGACACCTTCGCCCGTACACTGCCAACAGGCGCCCGGGCCCGTCGCCCGTAGAAGGCGCTTTTGCCGTGTTTGTCGTTTCTTGGGGGGAGTATGGCGGGGTTCAATTATGCAGCGCCGTCGACGGTGGAGGAGGCGGTTCGACTGCTCGCCGGCGCCGGTGGCAAGGCCAAGGTATTGGCGGGTGGCACCGATCTCATCGTTCAATTGCGGCTCGGCCGGACGACGGCCGAGCTCGTCGTCGATGCCAAGCGCATCCAAGGCCTGATCGGTATTCGCGAAGATAAGGGCGGATTCATCATCGGTGCGGCGACCTGCGGCGCCGAGATCGGTGAGCATGCCGCGCTCGGCAAGGCGTGGCCGGGGATCGTCGAAGCCACCAACCTGATCGGCTCGTCCCAGGTTCAGGGGCGCGCGTCGCTCGGCGGCAATCTCTGCAATGCCTCGCCGGCTGCCGACAGCGTGCCTGCGTTGATCGCCGCCCGGGCGACCTGCGTCGTCGCCGGCGGCAAGGGGCGGCGCGAGGTGCCGGTCGAGAGCATCGTGACCGGACCGGGGCGGACCTCGTTGGCGGCCGACGAGTTCGTGGTCGAGTTTCACCTACCGAAGCGTCCGGCCCGCACGGCTGATGCCTATCTCCGCTTCATCCCCCGCACCGAGATGGACATTGCAGTGGTCGGTGCGGCCGTCAGCGTTACGCTCGATGCAAAGGGCGTCTGCAGTGAGGCGCGCGTGGTTCTCGGCGCCGTCGCGCCGACGGCGGTGGTGGTCGAAGAGGTGGCCAAGGCGTTGGTCGGCCACACGCTCGACGAGCCGACGCTCGCCAAGATCGACGCCGCGGCGCGGCGGGCCTGCCGACCGATCGACGACAAACGCGGAACGATTGAATTCCGCACCAAGGTGGCAGGCGTGCTCGCGCGCCGCGCCGCCGCCATTGCCTTTGAACGTGCGGGAGAACGCCGGTGAGTAAGCAACACATAGCGGCAACGATCAACGGCGAACCTGCCGAGTTTCTTTGCGAGCCGCAGCACACCGTGCTCGACGTGCTGCGCGACGTACTCGGCCTGACCGGCAGCAAGGAAGGCTGTGGCTCCGGTGATTGCGGGGCCTGCAGCATCATCGTCGATGGTCGCCTGGTCTGCGCTTGCCTCATGCTGGCCGGCGAGGCCCAGGGTCGCACCATCGAAACCATCGAAGGGATGGCCAAAGGAAGCGCGCTGCATCCGTTGCAGCAGAAGTTTCTCGAACATGCGGCCCTGCAATGCGGCTTCTGTACGCCTGGACTGCTGGTGGCGGCGAAGGCGCTGTTGGACCGTAATCTGAACCCGACCGAGACCGAGACCCGTTATTGGCTGGCCGGCAATCTGTGCCGCTGCACCGGCTACGACAAAGTCATCCGCGCCGTATTGGACGCGGCGGCGGAGATGCGCAAAGGAGTGAACGCATGACCATGCTCAAAGACAAGCCCGGCCTGAAGGTCGTGGGGACGCGCCCGATTCGGCCGGACGGCGTCGACAAGGTGGTGGGACGCGCGGCCTTTGGCGCCGATCTGGCATTGCCCGGCATGTTGGTCGGCAAGGTGAAGCGCAGCCCCCATGCGCACGCGCGCATTCGCTCGATCAACATCAAGAAGGCCAAGGCGCTCGCCGGCGTCCTCGCCGTCATGACCGCCGCCGACCTGCCGGAGATTGCGTCGGAGGAAGCCTTCATGGGCGAGGGGCCGATGAACTTCCGCGACCTGTCACGCAACTGCATGGCGCGCGACAAGGTGTTGTACGAAGGACATGCGGTAGCCGCGGTCGCCGCCACCTCGACAGCCATCGCCGATCAGGCGCTCGACCTAATCGAGGTCGACTACGAGATTCTGCCCCACGTGATCGACGTCGAAGCGGCGATGGCGGCGAACGCGCCGCTCCTGCACGACGATCTGATCACCCAGGGAGTCGAACCCAAGCTCACCAAGCCGTCGAATGTCGCCAAGCGGATCGAATTCAAGTTGGGCGATGTCGCCGTGGGCTTCCGGGAAGCCGAGGTGATTGCCGAAGGCCGTTACACCACCCAGCCGGTCCACCAGGCCTACATCGAGCCGCATGCCTGCGTCGCCACACATGGAGCGGATGGCCAGTGCCAGCTATGGACCTCGAGCCAAGGTCAATTCATGGTGCGCGCTTATTGCGCGAAGCTGCTGGGCATCGATCTCTCCAACATCCGTGTTACGCCGGCCGAGATTGGTGGCGGCTTCGGCGGCAAGACGTTGGTGTACCTGGAGCCATTGGCGCTCGCGCTGTCGCGCAAGAGCGGACGTTCGGTCAAGATGGTGATGACGCGCGAGGATGTCTTCCGCGCCACCGGGCCGACGTCGGGCGGCGTCATCGAAGTGAAGATCGGCGCCACCAAGGCCGGTCGCATCACCGCCGCGCAAGCCGTTCTCAAGTATCAGGCCGGGGCCTTTCCCGGTTCGCCGGTCGGACCAGGCTGCATGACGGCCTTCGCCACCTACGACCTGAAGAACGTGGTAGTCACCGGCTACGACGTGGTCAGCAATCGACCAAAAGTGGCGGCCTACCGCGCTCCCGGCGCGCCCATCGTCGCCTTTGCCGTCGAAAGCTGCATGGACGATTTGGCGCGCAAGCTCGCAATCGACCCCATCGCCCTGCGTGAAAAGAACGCCGCCAAGGATGGGACCAAGGCGGCCTATGGACCCACCTTCAAGAACGTGGGCTATGTCGAAACCCTGACCGCGGCGAAGACGCACCCGCACTACAAGATCAAGCTGGGTCCGAACCAGGGTCGCGGCGTTGCCTCGGGCTTCTGGTTCAACGTTGGCGGCGAATCGAGTGCGGCGGTCCACATCAACGAGGACGGCACCGCCGTCGTCGTTTCCGGCAACCCCGACATCGGCGGCTCGCGCGCCTCGATGGCGATGATGGCGGCCGAGGTATTGGGTATTCCGGTCGAGCGGGTGCGGCCGATCGTCGGCGACACCAGTTCGATCGGCTTCAGCTTCATGACCGGCGGCAGCCGGGTCACCTTTGCGACCGGCATGGCGACGATCCAGGCGGCTGAAAACGTGGTCGACCAACTGAAACGGCGCGCCGCCATGATCTGGGAGATCAGCCCGGATGCGGTCGATTGGAAGGATGGCCGCGCGGTACCGGCCGGCGCCAATGCCGGCAACTTTCCGCCGCTGACCCTGGCGCAAATCGCCGCGGTGGCGGGCAAGACCGGCGGACCGATCGGGTCGGAAGTCTCGCTCAATGCACAAGGGGCGGGACCGAGTTTTGCCACTCACGTCTGCGACGTCGAGGTCGACCGCGAGACCGGCCGGGTCACCATCTTGCGCTACACCGCGGTGCAAGACGTCGGCCGCGCCATTCACCCGAGCTATGTCGAGGGGCAGATCCAAGGGGGCGTGGCCCAAGGCGTGGGCTGGGCCCTCAACGAGGAGTATGTCTACGATTCCAAGGGCCGGCTCGAGAACCCAGGATTCCTCGACTACCGGGTACCGGTGGCGTCGGACCTGCCGATGATCGATTCGGTCCTCGTCGAGGTGCCGAACCCGGCGCACCCCTACGGCGCCCGTGGCGTCGGCGAGGTGCCGATCGTGCCGCCCATGGCCGCCGTGGCCAATGCGATCCGCGACGCGATCGGAATCCGCATGCCCGACCTGCCGATCTCGCCGCCACGTCTGCTCGCGGCGATCGACAAGGCCGGCGCATAGGGACGATGCCGCTAGTCCGATTCTCGGGGAGCGCCTGCCTCGGCTTTACTGGCGGCGCCACCGAGGTCGAGGTAACCGCCACCACCGTCCGGCGGCTGATCCTCGAGCTCGACCAGCGGTTTCCGGGCCTCGGGCACCAGATCGAGGCCGGTATGGCCATCGCCATCGACGGCGAAATCCACCAGGACGCCTATGGCACCAGCCTGCGGCCGGACTCGGAGATATTCTTGATCCCTCGCATCGGCGGCGGCTGAGCCCGGCTATTGCTGCGGCCGCTCGACGGGGGCGATAGAATGACAGCGTCCTAGGCCCCGCATCCGTTCGGTGAGACGACCATGGAGCGCAGTTTCTTCCACGATCTGCTTGGCTCGATTGCCGAGCGTGGGCGCAGCCTGATCGGGCTTGATCGCGCCGTCGTGGGCGCGCGCCCGGTTGACCTGATCGAACTGACCGAGGCGCTGCTGTCGGTGCGGGGCGAGGCCTCTGGCGTCGCGTTGGCGCAAGAGGTCCTTGATCGCTACGCGGCGTCGTCGGCGGAGGAGCGTGGCTTCTATCTGCATGCGCTCGCCACCCGATACGGGCCCCATTTGCCGCGGCTCGACCGGGCGATCGAAGCCTATGTCGCCGACAAGAATCCGACGACCATGGCGGCACTAACGGCCGCCGCGATGCCGCGACGACAGGAAGTCATGCGTCGGCTCAATCTCGCGCCCAACGGCACCACGGCGTTGGTGCGCATGCGCGAGGACGTGCTGGCCGGGCTCGAGGAGCAGTCCGAGCTCGAACCGCTCGATACCGACTTCGCGTTGCTGTTCCGCTCATGGTTCAACCGCGGTTTCCTGGTGTTACGGCGAATCGATTGGACGACTCCAGCCAACATCCTCGAAAAGATCATTCGTTACGAGGCGGTGCATACAATCCAAAGCTGGGACGACCTGCGCAACCGGATCGAGCCGCCCGACCGGCGCTGCTATGCCTTCTTCCATCCACGGCTCGCCGACGAGCCGTTGATTTTCGTCGAGGTGGCGCTTACCGAGGACATGCCGGGGGCGATTGCGCCGTTGCTGGATCTGTCGCGGGCACCGTTGGGACCCGACCGGGCGCGAACCGCGGTTTTCTACTCGATCTCGAATTGCCAGCCGGGGCTGAAGGGCGTGACGTTCGGCCACTTCCTGATCAAGCAGGTGGTGGAAGATTTGAAGCGCGACGTTCCCGGAATCGAGCGCTTTGTTACGTTGTCACCCGCGCCTGGTCTGGGTCGGTGGCTGCGGCGGGAAATCACCGAGCGGAGCAACGCCCTGTTGCCACCACCGGCGCTGGCGGCGCTCGAGCCGGTGGTATCTGCCGATTGGCGCGGCTTTGCCGATGGCGACGGGGCGGCACGCGACGCTCTGTTGGCGGCTGCGGCGGTGTATTTCCTGCACGCCAAGACTGGGTCCGGCCGCCGACCGATCGATCCGGTGGCCCGCTTTCACCTTGGCAACGGCGCGCGCCTCGAACGCCTCAATTGGAATGGCGACCTCTCTACCAAGGGCGTCGAGCAGTCGGCTGGTTTGATGGTCAACTATCTTTATGATCTCGCGGCGATCGAGCACAACCACGAAGCCTATGCCAATAGCGGCGAGGTCGCCGCCGGCCCCCTGGTCACTGGGTTCCTGCCATCGCCGCCCCGACCGGCGGGATCGAAGCGGCGGCCGTTCATGCGCCGTGCGCTTGGCGCCCGCGCTGCCGCGGACTGACCGAGTTGCCCGGATGGGAAAGCCGACGAAGAAGGGAGAGGCCGATGTCGTTCCTCAGTCGATTCGTTGGCGCGATCGCGGCGGGCATAACGCTTCTGGTGCTGGCGCCTCCGGCCCATGCCGCGGCGATCAGCGTCGCGGTCGCCGCCAATTTCACCGACGCGGCTAAGGGAACGGCGGCGGCATGGGAGAAGAAGACCGGCCACAAGGCCATTCTCAGCTTCGGCGCGACAGGCCAATTGTTCGCCCAGATCCACCAAGGCGCGCCGTTCGATGTCTTTCTCTCGGCCGATGAAGCGACCGCCACCAAGATGGGAACGGACGGCCTCGCGGTCCCGGCGACGCAGTTCACCTATGCCGTGGGCAGGCTCGTACTGTTCAGCAAGGCGAAGGACGCCGTCAGAGGCGAGCAGACCCTCCGGGACGGCAATTTCGCCAAGCTGGCAATCGCCAATCCGGCGGTAGCACCCTATGGTCGGGCGGCGATCGACACCATGAAAGCACTCGGCATCTACGAGAAACTGACGCCAAAGATCGTCGAAGGGCAGAACGTCGTGCAGACCTACCAGTTTGTCGACACCGGCAACGCCGAGGTCGGTTTCATCGCGCTGTCCCAGATTGCCGGTCATTCGGAGGGTTCTCGCTGGGTAGTACCGGGCAATCTCTATGCGCCGATCAGGCAGGACGCGATTCTCCTGACCAAGGCAGCGGGCAACGCTGCGGCTCGCGACTTCATCGCCTTTCTCAACGGGCCGGAGGCGATGCAGGTCAAAGCAAAATACGGTTACGGCAGCCTGGAATAGCCCGGCCCATCCCGTGTTCGAACTTTCCGAGCTTTGGCCGCCGATCAGGCTGACCCTGATCCTGGCGACGGTGACCACCATCGCGCTGCTGGTCATCGGCACGCCCATCGCCTGGTGGCTGGCGCGCTCGAAGGCGCGCTGGAAGGAGGCCGTTGCGGCGGTGGTGGCGCTACCGCTCGTTCTGCCGCCGACGGTGCTCGGCTTCTATCTGCTGATTTTTCTCGGGCCGAATGGACCGGGCGGCGCGCTCGCAGGCCTGTGGGGCGCCCGCACGCTCGCCTTTACGTTCGAGGCTTTGGTCATCGGCTCGATTCTCTATTCGATGCCCTTCGTCGTGCAACCGATCCGCAACGCGTTTGAGGCGTTCGGCGATCGGCCACTCGAGGTAGCGGCCACCCTGCGGGCGGCGCCTTTCGACCGCTTCTGGACGGTGGCGCTGCCGCTCGCCCGGCCGGGTTTCGTCACCGGCGCGGTCCTCGGTTTCAGCCATACGATCGGCGAATTCGGCGTCGTCTTGATGATCGGCGGCAGCATCCCAAATCAGACCAAGGTCCTCTCGATCGCCATCTATGAATACGTCGAGACGCTGCGGTGGACGCAGGCGCACATCCTTGCCGGCGGCATGCTGGTCTTCGCCTTCGTCGTCATCCTCGCCATGCAGGTATTGCAAAAACGAATTGGGAGGCTCGGACCATGACGGTCAACGACGCCACCATCGTTGCGCGCTACGCCGGCTTGCTGGGAACCTTCGCCCTTGACGTCGCCATCGAGGCGCCGATGCGCGGCGTGACCGGGCTGTTTGGACCGTCCGGTTGCGGCAAGACGACGATCTTGCGCTGCCTAGCCGGCTTGCAGCGGCTGCCTGGCCGGCTGACGGTGGCCGGCGAGGTCTGGCAGGACGATGCCTCGGAGACGTTTTGCCAACCGCATGAACGACCGATCGGCTACGTCTTCCAGGAGGCGAGCCTGTTTGCCCATCTGTCGGTTCGCCAAAATCTTCTGTACGGCTATCGCCGTGCGAAGCGCACGGGCGCTGCGACGGCGATTCACCTCGACGACGTGATCGATCTTCTGGGAATCGGGTCCCTGTTGGCGCGGGCGCCGGCGCATCTCTCCGGTGGCGAGCGCCAACGCGTCGCCGTCGGTCGGGCCCTCCTATCGCAGCCTCGCCTGCTGTTGATGGATGAGCCCTTGTCCGCGCTCGATCGCATCACCAAAGACGAAATTCTCCCCTATTTCGAAGTGTTCCACGAGAAGCTGTCGATCCCGATCATCTATGTCAGCCATGACATGACCGAGATCGAACGCTTGGCCGACACGCTTGTGTTGCTGGATCGTGGTCGCGTCCTGGCCGCTGGTCCGCTGTCCACCCTCGAGGCCGATCCGTCCCTCCCGCTCTCCCATGCACCCGAGGCGGCGGTGACCCTCGAAGGGGCGGTCGTTTCCGTTGACCAGGCCTATTCGCTGACGACGTTGTCGGTTTCTGGTGGGACACTGACCGTTCCCGGTCGCCTGGGCGGCATCGGAATGCGCCGCCGTCTTCGCATCAGGGCGTCGGACGTCAGCTTTGCGCATTCCCGGCCAACGGACTCGACCATCGTCAACTGCCTGCCGGCGCAAATCCTGTCGGTCGATCGCCACGACGAGGCGGGGGTGCAGATGAACATCGTGGTCGGGCTCGGAGCCGATGGCTCTGGGGCCCGGCTCCTAGCGCGCGTCACCCGCAAGTCCCAGGAGGTCCTAGCGCTTCGACCGGGCGTCGGCGTCTTCGCCCAGATCAAGAGCGTGGCGCTGCTGGCGTCGTGGTCGGGGACGCCGCCGCCCCTCTAGGTCGGCGCTGCGCGAAAAAAGGAGCGGCGCCCTTAGCGGGCCGCCGCCGAGGCGGAGTTACGCCAGATACCGGCGCAGGGGCTCCCAATACATCGCCGACCAGCCGCCCTCGAGATGTTCGCGGGCGCCTTCGGGAATGCCGGATTGGTCGAGAATCACGCGAGTCGTCTTGCCTTCGCTTTTCAGTTCGAGTTTGACGATGGAATAGACGCCGGCCGGCCAGGCATTGACGCGCCAGGCCTGGATGATGCGCCCGTTGGCAAGCAGCTCGATGTGGCGGCTGACGATCTGGCCGCCGTGGCAGGAAAAGGCGCCGCCGACCTCACGGCTGATCTCGGCGGGGGCGCCGCCGGTAAAGGCGCTGTGCTGTTTGGCGTCGAGAAATGCCTCATAGACCTGCTTGAGGCTGGCGTTCAGGGTGACTTCTTGGTGGATTGGGGCCGTCACGGTGTTACTCCCGAAAGGCGACGCCGGTTCGTGCCGGCTTGCAAAATGTAACCATTTGGTTTCTTATTGGCAATTGGGGGTGAGATGGCACACAGGGCCGTTGGGAAGCGATCGGCGGAAGATCAATTGGACCGGGTGTTTTATGCGCTCTCCGATCGGACTCGGCGGGCCCTGCTCGCCCGGCTGGCGGAAGGGCCGGCGATGATCACCGAGCTCGCCGCCCCGTTCGCGATGTCGCGTCCGGCCGTGTCGAAGCACATCAGGGTGCTGGAAGCAGCGAAACTCGTCGACCGGGCGGTGGACGGTCGCGTGCATCGCTGCAGCCTCAGTGCCGAACCGCTTGCCGATATCCAGCAATGGCTGGCGCGCTACCGCGCCCTGTAGGGCGAGGCGCTGGCCTCGCTGGCCCACTATGCCGAGAATGAGGACAATGGATGATCGGTAGCGTCAGTCTGGTGGTGCGGCGGACGATTCGTGCCAGTGCCGAACGATTGTTCGAATTGTGGACCAGCCCCGAGCACCTAAGACGCTGGTGGGGTCCGGAATCGGTCGTCTGTACGGCAGCCGACGTCGATCTGCGGCCCGGCGGCCGCTACCGGATCGCCAACAAATTTCCCGACGGCAATGTGTTGTGGATTGTCGGTGAATTCGAGCGTGTCAGCCCGCCGCGCGAACTCGTTTTCAGTTGGCTGATCGAAGGCGCGGCGCAGGCACCGGAACGGGTGATCGTGCGCTTCGATCCGGCCGGCGCCTCGATCGAGGTGACGGTCGTCCATGAGCGCGTGCCTGATACGGCGACGCGGCAACGGCACGAAGCCGGCTGGAACGGCTGCCTAGACGGCTTGGCGCGCTATGCTGAGCCGGTCGACGCCGGTCCGGCCTAGGGCGTCATCAGCAGGCGGCCATAGCCGGGGATGCGGTCGTCGATCCCCGCCCGGCGCAACACACGCCACAGGGTCGCACTGATGCTCGAAATGACCGGCTTGTTCAAGGCCGCCTCCAACGGCGCGATGACATCGGCCGTATTGAAATCGGTGCAGCAGATCAGGATACCTTCCGCCTCCGGTCGATCAACGGACTGGGCAAGTTCGAACACTTTGGCCGGGGGTACGCGCGACATTTCGCCGACATGCTCGGGTGTATTGAGCCCGAGGCCGGCCATGGCTACCACGGTCACTCCATGGTCAGCCAGGAACTCGGCTTCATGCTCGTTGGTTTCCTGCAGGTAGGGCGAGGCCATGGCGATCTTTTTGAGGCCGAGGGCGCGCAGCGCGTCGAGGATCGCCCCGGCGGTCGAGATGGCCTTCGCCTTGCTGGCCCGTTCGATCGTGCCGATCAGCTTGTCGGCGGGACAGGCCATCGACGAGGAGGTGCAGGCATAGGCGATGGCCGAGACACGGGTCGCGAACAGGTCGGCAGCGGCCCGCTCCGCGTCGGCGAGGATGCGCGGTACCGGGTCGCCGGCATCGCTGCCGCGATGGATCGGCGTGCGGATGAAGTGAAACGACACCCCCGCCGGCGCCATGCGGTTGCACTCGGCTTCGCAGACGGTGTTGGTCATCGGCACGGCGATGCCGATCCTGGCGCGCCAGCCGATCGGGTTGCGGCCGGCGAGGGAGGCGGGAACGACGTTCATGGGCTCTCCTGCGCGCAAGATGGAGGCGCGATAACCGCACGTCGACCATTCAATTCTAGCGCACAGCGCGGAGAACTTTGTAGCCGCGATCGTCGGCCAGCTTCTCCCACGTCGTGAACGCGGCCGCTAGGGGCTGCTCGTAGGGCAGGTGGCGATTGGCGACCATGTAGAGGGTGCCGCCGGGGACCAGCGCCGCGGCGGCGACCTCGATGAAGCGCCGGCCGAGCTCCGGCGTCGTGCCGCTGTCGTCATGGAAGGGTGGGTTCGTCACCACCGTGTCATAGCGTCGCTCGCCGATGCCGGCAGCGACATCGTGCCAATGGAATCGAATGCGCCGGCCGGGCGCGACGACGTTCTCGCGGGCGCAATCGAGTGCCAGGGCCTCTGCCTCGTAGAGATCCAAGACGCCGACCGACGCGCTGCAGACCAGCACCGCCCGGGCCAGATAACCCCAGCCGGCGCCGAGATCGGCAACTCTCCCCGCGAGGGTGGGGGGGAGGCTCCGGGCCAGAAGCTCCGACCCCGGATCGACGCGCTCCCAACTGAAGATGCCCGGTCTCGTCACGGCGTCGAGGGTCGCCACCCGCCGTGGCGCCGCCTCGGCGATCCACTCCGGCACGGCCGGTGGTTCATTGCCCGCCGGACGAGCCAGCCAAAAGACGCGTCCGTGGTGTTTGGCCGCGGTGGCAATCGGTCCTAGCGTGTGGAGAACCACGCGTTCGATGGCTCGGATGCCCTCGTTGTTGCGGCCGGCGACGACCAGGGTACCGCCGACCTCGAGCCGCGACCAGGCCCGCGCGATGTTGCCGAGGCTTTCGCGCTTGTGTTTGGTGAGCAAGACCATGGCCATCGGAAATGGGTCCACGGCACCGCCATCGAGCGCGAAGCCGGCCGCGGTCAATTGGTCCGCGGTCGGCTTCCAGGTTTGCTCGCAGACGAGTTGGTGGCGCCACGTCGTGTCGAACAGGCGATGGGGCGCAGCGCGCAGGAAACCGACGCGGCCATCCGGCCGGACGAGTTGTCCCTGGGCGAAAGGAACGACGAGCGTGGCGACGGCGCCCATTGCTATGGGGCAACCGCCAGGTGTCGGGACGGGGCCGTCATGCGCCTCAGCACCCGCAGACCGTCCGAACGGCAGGGGCGGCGATGGTCTGAGTCATGGGCGTTCTCTCCAGCGAGGGCACTGTTTCGTGGGCCGCCCGCGCTGTCAATGGCATGCCGAATTGCTGGCCAATTGGTGGGCGATCACCGAAGATCGTCGCCTCACCTCAAGGTGCGCCATGACCGAAATCATCTTCTATCCGGCCTTCTCCTCGTCCTATTCGTATTTTGCCGCCCATCTCATCGACGACCTGGCCAGGCGGCATGGTGCCACCGTCGTCTGGCGGCCCGTGCGATTGCACCGCATCCATGAGGTTCAGCAGCCGGGCGGACGCCCGCCGCGGCCCGAGGCGCGCACCCGTTACATGCGTCGCGATACCGTGCGGATCGCTCGCTTACGGCGCCTCCCATTCGCCTGGCCGAGTGCCTTTCCACCCGACTCTGATCTCACCTCGGAACTCTGTTACGCCTTGGGCAAGGCGGTTGGGGTTCGTGCGGTGCTGCTGGCCATGACGCAAGCCGTTTGGGGCGAGGGGCGCGCGATGCGGACTGCCGAGGAGATCGTCGCCGGCCTCGCCGGCAAAGGCTTTGCGAAGGATCAGATTGTCCGCGCCATCGATGACCCGGACGGCAAGGTGAAGCACGAGGCCGCGCTCGCCGCGGCGCTGGCGAGCGGCATGTTCGGCGCGCCGTGGTTCGTCGTCGACGGCGAACCCTTTTGGGGCCATGACCGGCTGCCCTATATCGACGATTGGATTTCGACCGGGCGGGCCGCCGGCCGCACGACGCCATGACGGCTGCCGAGGAGGTCCGCCGCCCTTACGCGGGGCCGGCGATTCTCGCCCTCGGTTTCCGGCCGTTCTTCTTTGCCGCTGGCCTCTATGCGGGCGCCGCTGTCTTGCTCTGGCTGCCAGCGTTCTGGGGTGAGATCGCATTGCCGACGGCCTTTGCCCCGCTCGACTGGCACATCCGTGAAATGTTGTTCGGCTACGTCGCCGCCGCGGTCGTCGGCTTCCTGTTGACCGCGACCCCGAACTGGCCCGGTCGGCTGCCGGTGCGCGGCTGGCCCCTGCTGCTGATCTCCCTGTGGGTGGCCGGCCGGCTGGTGGTGATGTTCTCGGCGTCGCTCAGCTGGGGCAGGCGGCGGCGGTCGACATCGCGTTCTTGGCGACGTTCGCCGCGCTGACGGCGCGCGAGATCATCGCCGGACGGAACTGGCGGAACCTCGCAGTCGTCGGCGTCGTGACGGCGCTGACCGCGGCCAACATCGGCTTCCACCTCGAAGCCCATGCCACTGGTCGGGCCGAGACGGCCGAACGGGCTGCCCTGGCGGCAATCGTGCTGTTGATCACGATCGTTGGCGGCCGTTTCGTGCCGAGCTTTACCCGCAATTGGCTGGCGCGGGAGAAACCGGGGCGGCTGCCATCGTCGTTTGGGCGCATCGATCAGGAGGCGATCATTCTCTCGATCGTGGCGCTGGTCCATTGGCTCGTCTGGCCGCAGCAGGTCACCACCGCGGTCCTATTGCTGGTCGCCGGACTGATGCAAACGCTGCGGTGGACGCGCTGGGCCGGCGATCGCGCTTTGGCAGAGCGGTTGGTGCTCATCCTTCATCTTGGCTATTGCTTCATTCCGCTTGGTTTTTTCTGTTGGCGGCGAGCGCCACCGGGCTCGATACCGTTCCGTTCTCCGCCGGCGTGCACGCCTGGGCGAGCGGAGCGGCGGGGACCATGACGCTGGCGGTCATGACCCGGGCATCCCTCGGGCACAGTGGCCGCCCGCTACACGCCGGTTGGGGAACCCAGGCGATCTATGCGGCGGTCCTCGTCGCCACCGTCGTCCATCTGGTTGCGGCCTTTTTCCCGCCCGCCGTCGTCCTCCTCCACGTCGCCGCCTTTGCCTGGGCGGCTGCCTTCCTTGGATTTGCCGCCCTCTACGGGCCACTGTTCTTCCGCTCGCATCGCGGCTGACGGCGGTATCACGGCGTCAAGCGCCGCGGCACCTCGCGCCGGATGATCTTGAGTTCGTTCGCCGCGGCGACTCCGTCGTTGAGGACGATCGTCGCCACGACTGATCGCGCCGCTACTTGGCGGCGCCGAAGATGGTGGAGCGGGCTAGGTTGCTGTCGCCATCGTTGGCGGGCACGACCACGACGTTCAACTGTGCATCGAAGGTGCCTCAGCACGCGTGCACGTCGCTCGCTTTGAATCCCGCCTCGGTCATTAACGTCACGACCGGGGTCTCGTGCAACGGTCCCCAGAAGGGCTCGTTGTTGTAGTAGGTGTCCCAGTCATGCATGAACGAGTCGTGCGGATCGAGGCCGCGCGAGAACTGAGTGTCGTAGTGCAGCGTGACTCCGCCCGGCCGCAGCACGCGGTAGCACTCGCGCAGGATGTTGCGGGTCGCCTTGCCCGAGGTTTCATGGAACAAGCCGTGCGAGATCACCAGGTCGAAGGACCCGTCGGGAAAGTCCAGCTGCTCGGCGTTTTGCTGGGAGAAATGGACGACGTTCGCCATGGCCTCGGCGCGCGCGTGGGCGTAACGCAGCGACGGGGCGGCGATGTCGACGCCATAGACCTGGGCATCGGGGTAGGCCGAGCAGAAGGCGAGCGTCGAGCCGCCGATGGTGCAGCCGACATCGAGGATCCGCTTCGGCCGCAGGTTCGGATAATACCGACGGATGGTGCCGAGGCAGAGTTGGGCGGTGCGCTGCTTCCAAGTGCCGCCGGCACCGTCCCGCACCTGATGCGCCGGGCTACCCATGATCGGCACGCCGTAATAGTGCGCGCCGCGGTCGAACAGGGCGCCGGCATAGACGTCGTCCTGCGTCAGATCGGCGTGGTAACCGCCTGGCATGCAATGGATGTCGATCGCCCCGTTGTAGCGGGGGATCGTCAGGGTCGGATTGAGCCGAAGCGAACCCTTGGGCTTGGTCACCCGGCACTTTTCGATCAAGTCGGGTAACTGACGTTCGACGCAAGCGCCGACATTGTCCCACAGCATCTCTTGCAGCGTCCGCGCCACCGAACTCCACATCTGGTACGTGGGCTCGCGTTCCATCAGCTTGCGAACCTCGTGCTTGTCCTTGGGGGGCCGCCCGTTGCTGCGGACAAAGGCCGGTTTGACGCGGCGCTCGTAGACGGCTTTGTCGGCCGGGTAGACATGGTCCTCCATGTAAATCTTGATCGAAGCGACCGCGTTCTGACGGGCTAACTCATCATGGTTGGCCCGCGGCATGACCGGATGGGCATAGGGTTCGCGCATGGCTTCCTCCGCTGGTGGCTCGCTATGGTAGCACGGGCCATCGGCCGAACGGATGGCTTAACCAATTGCTAACCAAGATGGGCGAGGATTTATGCCCACGCTTCCAGGCCATTTCGGCCGACCCCATGCCTGCCCACGCCCTCATGTTTCATCACTTCCACGGCGGGGCCCATCCCAAGGTTCAGGGCGCCATCACCGCCGACGTCCTCGATCGTTTGATCGCGACGTTGCGCAAGGGTTCGCCTCTGGGCGCGACCGAGTGGTTGGACAAGGCGACGCGCGGCGCCCTGGAGCCCGACGACGTCTGTCTCTCGTTCGACGATGCGCTGCGCTGCCAGTTTGACATCGCCCTGCCCGTGCTCGAGGCCCACGGCCTCGTTGCGTTCTGGTTCGTCTACACCGGCGTGATGGAAGGTGACATCCAGCGGCTGGAGATCTACCGGTACTTTTGCAACACGGCGTTCCCCGACATGGATGCGTTCTATTCGGCGTTCGACCGGGCGCTGTTGGCTGGGCCCCACGCCGATCGGGCGCTGCGCGAACTCGAGCGCTTCGATGCGGCGGCCTATCTGGCCGAGTTCCCGTTCTACACGCCCGCCGACCGTCGCTTCCGTTTTCTTCGCGGCGACGTGCTCGGACCGGCGCACTACGAAGCCGTCATGGACGGCATGATCGCTGGCGCCGGTCTGGAGTTGACCGTCCTCGCCCGCGATTTATGGCTGACGGACGACCACCTTTGCGATCTGGCCGACCGCGGGCACGTCGTCGGGCTGCATTCGCACAGCCATCCGACGCGCATCGCCGCGTTGAGCGCGGCTGACCAGCGAAGGGAATATGGCGCCAACCACGTACACTTGCGCCAGGCTCTCGGCCGCGGCCCCGTCGTAATGGCCGACCCGTCCAATTCATACAACGACGAGACGCTGGGCATTCTCCGCGATCTCGGCGTCGTCGCGGGTTTCCGCGCCAGCATGGCGCCGGTGGGCGGTGGAGCGCTCGAGTGCCCGCGCGAGGATCACACCTTGGCCCTCAGCCGTCTCGGCATCGCATGAAGATCGCCGTCTTCACCAGCAATCAGCCGCGCCATCTCGCGTTGCTGACGGACCTCGCCGCCATTGCCGACGAGGTGTTTGCCGTCCAGGAATGCACGACCGTGTTCCCCGGCCAAGTCCCCGATTTTTTCGGCAAATCGGCGGTCATGCGCGACCACTTCGCGCGCGTGATCGCGGCCGAACAGGCGGTTTTTGGCTCGCCCCGGTTCCTGCCGGGCAACGTCCGTCATCTGGCCCTGCGCATGGGCGATCTCGCGTTGCTCGATGCCGAACAACTGGCCCCGGCGATCGATGCCGATGCGGTCGTGGTCCTCGGCGCCAGCTACATTTGCGGCGCCCTGGTCGAGCGGCTGATCAAGCGGCGGGCGCTCAACATTCACATGGGGATCTCGCCCTACTATCGCGGCAGTTCCTGTAATTTTTGGGCGCTCTACGACCGTAGGCCCGAGCTCGTCGGTGCCACTATTCATCTACTCGGGCGGGGCCTCGACTCCGGTCGCATCCTGTTCCATGCGCGACCCACCGCCGAATCTTGCGATCCGTTCCTGTTCGGTATGCGTGCGGTGCATACGGCGCATCGCGGACTGCTGCATCACCTCGGCGATCGTTCGTGGTTGACGTTGGAGCCGGTCGTCCAGGATCGATCCCGGCAGATTCGCTACACCCGCCACGGCGACTATACCGACGTCGTCGCCGACGAATACCTTGGGCGTCTTCGCTCGCCGGCGATGCTTGCCGCCGAGCTCGCCGCAGCGCCGCCTGTGCCCTTGGTGCGCGTCGTCGAGGGGTAACACTAACGACAGCGGCGTCGGTTCCCGGAGCCGGTCAGCTCGTCCCCGAGTCGAGAAATCGAGTAGAGTGATCGCACCCAGGACCGGCCCGGCGACGGGGCGCATGAATTTGGCCGCTGCCAGCACCAATCGAGCGACGGCGCGCGCCTGATGGTGGCGCTCCGTGAAATTGCTTCCGGCCTGCAGTTTCCGGAGGGACCGACTGCCTTTCCCGATGGGTCCTTCGTCGTGGTCGAAATCGCCCGCGGCACGCACACCCGTGTTCGTGCCGACGGCCAGACCGAGATCGTGGCACGGCCGGGAGGCGGCCCCAACAGCGCCTGTTATGTTTGCAA
>SHVP01000052.1 GCA_009694165.1 Alphaproteobacteria bacterium | reverse complement strand
CCGATCACCGCCGGAGAGTTGACGCTGGACGAAATCGATCGCTGCAGCAAGGACCCGGCCGCCCGCCTGCATATTGTCGAACCCGAGATCGAGACCAAGGCGCGGCCGCCGGGCCCGCGTTACACCCCGGTCGCCAAGCGGCAGAACCGTCCGGACGCGATTGCCTGGCTCATCAAGTATCATTCCGAACTGACCGATGCGCAGATCTGCCGTCTGGTCGGCACGACCAAGCCGACGGTCGTTGCCGTGCGCGAACGCACCCATTGGAACGTGCAGAACCTGAAACCGCAGGACCCGATCAGCCTGGGAATCTGCTCGCAGACCGACCTCGACGAGGCCGTCGAGGCGGCCAACCGCCGGCTGCTGCGCAAGGATGAGGGCGCCCGCCACGCCGCGGCGCGGGCCCAGCGCGAAAAGGCCGCAGCGGCCGCAGCGGCGAGCAAGGCTGCCAGCAACGCGGCCGCCGCCGCGAACGATTTCGCGGCAGCCGAAACCCGCGGCGAATCCGAACCGATGTTGGGTACGCCCTCCGGCAAAGACCCCGCCTAGGACGCGAGTCCGTTCGCCTTCAGCGTCGCCGCGATGGCATCGAGGACACTGGCGTCCTCGATGGTCGCCGGCATCTGCCAAGGCTCCGCATCGGCAATCCGGCGCATGGTTCCGCGCAAAATCTTGCCCGAGCGCGTTTTCGGCAGTGCGCGCACGACCATCGCCGTCTTGAACGACGCAACTGGACCGATCAAGTCGCGGACCCGCTGGATCAACTCCTGGCGCAACACTTCTTCGGGCCGATCGACGCCCGCGCTCAGGACGACGAATCCGATCGGAACCTGTCCCTTGAGCGGATCCTTGACGCCGATGACCGCGCACTCGGCAACATCGCGATGACCGGCGAGGACTTCTTCGATGGCGCCCGTCGATAGCCGGTGGCCGGCAACATTGATGATGTCGTCGGTTCGGCTGAGGATGTAGAGGTAGCCGTCGGCGTCCTGGTAACCGGCGTCGCCGGTTTTATAGAACCCGGGGAAATCACGCAGATACGCCGCGATGTAGCCATCGTCGTCGCGCCACAGCGACAACAGCGACGCCGGCGGCAACGGCAGGCGAAGGCAGATCGAGCCCTCGGTGCCGCGCGGAACCTCGCGCCCGCTGTCGTCAAGGACCCGAACGTCGAAGCCCGGCGTTGCTTTTGTCGGCGACCCATGTTTGACCGGCAGCATCCCCAACCCGACGCAGTTGGCGGCGATCGCCCAAGCGGTTTCGGTCTGCCACCAATGATCGATGACCGGTCGGCGCAGCTTCTCCTCCGCCCACTGGACGGTATCGGGGTCGGCCCGCTCGCCGGCCAGAAACAAGGTGCGAAAACGCGACAGATTGTAGCGGCCGATGTGGCTGCCGCCCGGATCTTCGCGACGGATGGCGCGGAACGAGGTGGGGGCGGTGAACAAGGCCACCACGCCGTGCTCGGCGATGACGCGCCAGAAGGCCCCGGCATCCGGCGTGCCAACCGGCTTTCCCTCGTAGAGGATTGTCGTGCAGCCGTGAAAGAGCGGGCCATAGACGATGTAGGAGTGCCCCACGACCCAGCCTACGTCGGAGGCGGCCCAATAGGTCTCGCCCGGCTGCACGCCATAGACCCCGCCCATGCTCCATTTGAGGGCGACCAGATGGCCGCCGTTGTCGCGCACGACGCCCTTCGGCTTTCCCGTCGAACCCGACGTGTAGAGGATGTAAAGCGGATCGGTGCTGGCGACGGGGACACATTCGACGGACTTGGCTGCGGCCATCGCCTCGTTCCAATCGACATCCCGCCGCGGCAGCATGGTCGCCCTCACCTGGGGGCGCTGCAGCACCACCACGTGGTCGGGCTTGTGACTCGACAAGGCAATTGCTTCGTCGACCAGCGGTTTGTAGGCGATGATCCGTGAGGGCTCGATTCCACACGATGCGGTCACCAGCAGTTTCGGGCCACAGTCGTCGATGCGCGTTGCCAGTTCGCGTGGCGCAAATCCCCCGAAGACGACCGAGTGCACGGCGCCGATCCGGGCGCAGGCCAGCATGGCGATGACCGCCTCGGGGATGGCCGGCATGTAGATGACGACGCGGTCACCTCGGCCGACGCCAAGCTTGACCAGCGCGCCGGCGAAGTGGCCAACGAGATCCAGGAGTTCGCGGTAAGTCAAACGCCGCACGGTGCCGGTGAGCGGCGAATCGTGGATGAGGGCGATCTGATCGGCGCGCCCGGCGGCGACGTGACGATCGACGGCGTTGTAGCAGGTATTGACCAGGCCACCGGCAAACCAGCGGTAAAACGGAGGCCGCGCGGAATCGAGAACCTTGTCCCAGCGCTTGAACCAATGGACGTCCTCGGCAGCGGCGGCCCAATGGCGCTCCGGGTCGCGCTGCCAGGCGGCGTAGATTTCGGCGTAACCAGTCATGAAAATCTCGTATAAGCGCAAAATAGGGGCAGTATCATTTGGACCCCACGCGGCCGGCGCAACCGAATTCGCGCACTCGCCCGGTCAGGTGCGCCGGTTCGAAAGGGAGGACCCCATGACGTCCAGGTCAGCCAGTCCCTATGACCTCGATCTCGACAAGAACGCGGCCAATTACCGGCCGTTGACGCCGATTGCCTTCCTCGAGCGCGCCGCCAAAGTATTTCCGAACCACCCGGCGATCATCCACGAGGACCGCAGCTTCACCTACGCCGAGTTCTACGCCCGTTGCCGCCGCCTGGCGAGCGCGCTGGGCCGGCGCGGCATCGGCAAGAACGATACGGTCGCCATCATGGCGCCCAACATCCCGGCTGTGCTGGAAGCCCATTACGGCGTCCCCATGGCCGGCGCCGTCCTCAACGCGATCAACGTCCGGCTCGATGCCGACACGATCGCGTTCATTCTCGAGCATGGCGAGGCCAAGGTGCTGTTGACGGATCGCGAGTTCAGCCCCGTGGTGCGGGCGGCGCTCGCCCGTCTAAAGCGACCGATCCTGGTCGTCGACATCGACGACCCCTTGGTTCGATCCGGCGAACGCCTGGGGACGATCGACTACGAATCGCTGCTTGGCGAAGGCGATCCGGCCTTTGCCTGGAAGTGGCCGGCGGACGAATGGGATGCCATTGCCCTCAACTACACGTCCGGCACGACCGGCAATCCCAAAGGCGTCGTCTACCACCATCGCGGCGCCTATTTGCTCGCTGTCGGCAATATCCTCGCTTGGCACATGCCGGCTCACCCGGTCTACCTGTGGACGCTGCCGATGTTCCATTGCAACGGCTGGTGCTTTCCCTGGACCTTGAGCATCAATGCCGGCACCCATGTCTGCCTGCGCCGGATCGATGCCAAGGCGATCTACGACGCGATCGCCAACCACGGCGTCACGCACCTGTGCGGCGCGCCAATCGTGATGAACATGATCAGCAACGCGTCGGCGGCGGAGCGCCAGCCCTTGCCTGGGCAAGTGAAGATCGCCACCGCGGCGGCGCCACCGCCCGCGGCCGTTATCGGCCGCATGGAGGCCGCCGGCTTCCACGTGACCCATCTCTATGGCCTGACCGAGGTCTACGGCCCGGCGGTGGTGAGCGAATGGCACGCCGAGTGGAACGACTGGCCGCTCGAGGAGCGGGCGGCGCTCAAGGCCCGACAGGGCGTGCGCTACCAGGTGCTCGAGGATCTGATGGTGGCCGATCCCGAGAGCCTGCAACCGGTCCGATCCGACGGCGAGTCATTGGGCGAGGTGTTCTTCCGCGGCAACGTCGTCATGAAGGGCTACCTGAAGAACCCGACGGCAACCAAGGAGGCGTTCGCCGGCGGTTGGTTTCATTCCGGCGATCTCGGCGTGGTGCATGAAGACGGCTACGTCGAACTCAAGGACCGCTCCAAGGACATCATCATTTCGGGGGGGGAGAATATCTCGACCATCGAGGTGGAGGGCGTGCTCTACAAGAACCCCGCCGTGCTCGAGGCGGCCGTGGTCGCCCGGCCCGACGAGAAATGGGGCGAAACCCCGTGCGCCTTCGTGACCTTGCGCCCCGACGCAAGCCCGGTGAGTGCCGAGGAGATCATTGCGTTTTGCCGCTCCAACATGGCGCATTTCAAAACGCCGAAGACGATCGTCTTTGGCGACTTGCCCAAGACGTCGACGGGCAAGATTCAGAAATTCGTGTTGCGCGAACGCGCACGCAATCTATGACCAGCGGGTGGAAATCGGTCGCCCGCCGGATCGTTGGCCCGATCAGTGCCGGTCGAGGCGGGCGAGCCGATCTTTGATGCTGAGCTTCCTCTTCTTGAAACTGACGATCTGAGCGTCGTCCGGCCGGGCCTGGCGATGCAGGTCCGCAAGGGCCTCGTCGATTTCGGCATGGGCGCTGCGAAGACGCTCGACTTCGTTGGTCCGTTCACTCACAGCCATACGAAACCTCCTGTCTGGTTTCAGCACCGCGATGACACGCCTTCGGCAATACCGCGGCGACGGCAAACAACGCCCGCGCTTTCTGGCCCTTTCGCGCGCTATAGATCGGTCAACAACAGTGCCAAATTTTTCCGGCTAGTCGGGAACGTCGCAGCGACCAGTCCCGCGAGGGGGCGCCGCGCGCCGGTACGCGGTAGTCCGGCCCATGCCCAGTAGTATCGCAGGTAGCGGATTGCGCGCGCCCGGTCGGGCGCCCCCGCCGATCGGTGCGGCGCCGTTTGGGCGAGGGCGATCTGTTCGCTTCGCTCCATCGCCAGTTCGACACGTTTGACTCGTTGGTACAACGCCTGGTCGACCGCCAGTTCCTTGAGCGCCCGCCGCGCCTGGCGCAGCGGGCGCAGCACCGTCTGTTGCCAGGGGCTAGCCGCGGCCAAGGTTCGCGCGAACTGTGCGCGATCGAGTGACCGGCCGGTGGCGCCGAGCCAAAGACAGAACAGCAGCACGTTGACGTCGCAGCCCAGTCGGTCCTGGAGCCGCTCGCAGGCCGCGGCGACACCGGGCCTTCTATAGAGGGCCAGCGAGAATCGCCAAAACGCTCTCGCTGCCTTGTCGCTCACCCGGGACAGTCGCTGTTCCACCTGATCTTTGCTATCGTCCGCGCGCAATGATCGACAGGAACCGATGGATCGCGCGGAACTTGAACGGCGTCTGATTGAGATGCGCACCGAACATGGCGATCTCGATTCCGCGGTAGCCGCCCTCATGGAGAAGCGGCTGCACGATCACGTCAAGGTGAAACGGCTGAAGAAGCGCAAGCTGGCCCTGCGCGACATAATCCGCCAATTGGAAGGGATGCTGTATCCCGACATCATCGCCTAGCGGCGATTTAGGCGACCTTGCCGTTCTTAAGCGCCTTCTTGTGCGCATACATGTCGCGGTCGGCAGCGGCGAGCGCGTGACCGACATCCTCGTTCCCGCTGAAGGAATGGGCGCCGACGGCAACCCGGATCGCAACGCTGCGCCCGTTGTACAGAAGCGGCGTATTGAAGATGTGCTCGGAGAGCGCCGCGGCTTTCTCGCGCGCCGGTTTGATCGAGAATGATTCCGAATTCATCGCCGCCTAGGCGACCTACGATGTCGGACACGCGGACGTTCTGCAGTAGAATGCTAGCGACGTGGCGAAGCGCTTCGTCTCCGGCCGCGTGGCCGAAGGTGTCGTTGATTTCCTTGAAATCATTGAGATCGATGTAGACCACGCTCGGTGTGTGGCCATAGCGCTCGGCGTGGGCCATCTGACACGACAACTCGCGGACGAAGGCGCGGCGATTGGCGATGGGCACGAGAGGATCGCGATCGGCCAACCGTTCGAGGGTGGCCAGTCGCTCGCGCGCGGCTTGCAGCTCGCGGCGCATCTCCTCGACCTCCCGCATCAAGCTCATGAAGGCGTCGCGCACGCGGGGGAGTGAGCTCGGCTTCCGGCACCCCAAGAATCGAAACGCCGTCATCGATGGCCCTGGGGGCCGATGTGGTGCTGGAATAGGGTTCGGCAGCACGGGCTGCGCCCGTTGCGGAGGTGCTAAGCGTGCGGCGGATGGCGGACACCGCCGTCGTGCCAACCGGCCCCATGGGAGTGATCTTCATCGGCCCCGTGCGAGTAGTTATCCCCTCAGTGTGGTTATTCTACCACAAGCAGCGCGGGGGCCATTAACCTTAATTATCCCCCTCTGCCACCAACCACTATGAGCCAAATCCGTAAAGGAATCCTTACCGGCAGCGCCCTTCCGCGACGCATTGATTAACCGGCCACCGACCCTATAATCGCGCCCCTTTCGCGACCGGGGTAGCGATGGCTGAGACCGCCGTGCAGGTAGGCATCATCATGGGCAGCCAGTCCGACTGGCCGACTCTGAAACATGCTGCCGATATTCTTGGCCAACTCGGCATCGCCCATGAAACAAGAATTGTATCGGCGCATCGCACGCCCGATCGATTGGTCGCCTATGCCAAGTCAGCGCGCGAGCGCGGTATCCGGGTCATCATCGCCGGTGCGGGTGGCGCCGCCCATCTGCCGGGAATGACGGCGTCGATGACTCCGCTCCCGGTATTTGCCGTACCGATCGAGACTCAATCCTTGGGTGGAATCGACAGCCTGTTGTCGATCGTCCAAATGCCGGCGGGGATTCCGGTCGGTACGCTCGCGATCGGCAAAGCGGGTGCGACCAATGCCGGTCTCCTGGCTGCCGCTGTCCTCGCGCTCACCGACAAAAGCGTCGCCAACGCCCTCGACCGCTACCGCGCCGAGCAGACGGCGGCTGTCGCCGACGATCCCGCTGCCGCCGACCGCTAGCGGACGCACCGCCGCATGACCATCATTCCCCCCGGGAAGACCGTTGGCATTCTGGGTGGCGGACAACTGGGACGCATGCTTGCCATAGCGGCGGCGCGCCTCGGCTATGCGACGCACGTCTATTGCCCCGATCCCGATTCGCCCGCCTTCGCCGTTGCCAGCCGCCACTCAATCGCTCGCTACGAGGATGCCGATGCGCTGCGGGCCTTTGCCGCGAGCGTCGCGGTCGTGACCTATGAATTCGAGAACGTCCCCGCCGCCACGGCGGAGGTGCTGGCGCGGGCGGTGCCGGCGCGACCCAACGCGCGTGCCCTGGCGGTCGCCCAAGATCGTGTCGCCGAGAAGGAATTTGCCCGCGCGATCGGGGCCAATACGACCGCCTATGCCCGCATCGCGGCAACGGCCGACCTGCCGCGCGCTCTCGATGTGGTCGGCCTACCGGCAGTCCTGAAGACGAACCGTCTGGGCTATGACGGCAAAGGTCAGCGGCGCATTGAGCGGGCAGCGGAACTCGAGCCAAGCTGGCTCGACCTCGACGGAGTCGAGTGCATCCTCGAGGCTTTTTCCCCCTTTACCAAAGAGATCTCGGTCATCGTTGCGCGCGCCGTCGATGGCTCGGTGGCGGCCTTCGACGTGCCCGAGAATCACCACGAAGGCGGCATCTTGCGGACCAGCCGCGTTCCCGCGACCGTCGGCGGCGCGGCCGTCGCAACCGCACAAGATATCGCGCATCGCTTGGCCGCGGCGCTCGACTATGTCGGCGTCCTCGCCGTTGAGATGTTTGCGATGGCCGACGGCACCATTTTGGTCAACGAAATGGCGCCCCGCGTCCACAACTCGGGGCACTGGACCATCGATGCGTGCATTACCGACCAGTTCGAGCAGCACATCCGCGCCATCTGCGGCCTGCCCCTCGGTTCACCAGCCCGGCACAGCGACGCCGAAATGATCAACCTGATCGGCCAGGAGGTCGAGCAGTGGGCGGACTTTGCCCGAGACCCGATGGCGAAGCTGCATCTTTATGGCAAAGCCGCCGTTCGCCCCGGGCGCAAGATGGGCCATGTGACGCGGCTGCGCCCGCTGTCGGGGCCGCCGCGCCGCGCCTAACGACGCCCGCCGAGCGGTGAATGGCGGAAGAACCGGACCGGGTTGGGCAAGGCCTCGGTCCAGCGTTCGACCCGGCCGCGCAGCTTCCCGATCGCCAGCACGTTCTCGATCCGCCGGGCTAGGAACGACCACGTCTCGACGTAGTCCGGCGAATCGTCATCGAGCCAGTAAAGCAACGTCGCCGTATACACCGCCGCCAGCGAAGCACGCTTGGTGTAGAAGCTGAAATCGGTGGCCGTATCGCCGGCCAAGCGCCACATCGCGTCGACCGTACGGTAAAGCCCGCGGCAACGGTCGGCGGCGAACTGCATCCCGATCTGGGCGCCGATCGCCTGGCGAATTGCTTCCCGATGCTCGCTGTTCTGCTCGAGCCGGACACGAACGATCTTGGCAATACGGTCACGAAACGGGAGCGCCACCAGATCGGCCGGCGCGAGAGCGCGTTCCATGCGCTCGTCGGCGTCGCCGACGAAATGATCGAGCGCATCGGCGATGCCGCGCGGAAACGCCAACTCGGCCTCCAGTTCCTCGATCGCCAGGGATCGCAGAACCTGGCGATAGGTCGGCGTCGTCCACCCATCGAAGGGGGCCTGCTGCAAGAGCGCGGCGAGGATGCGGGAGCGCTGGGCGTCAATCGAGGAGGTCATCGCCCGCTTCCTCGGTTCCCGGCCCGGCGATGTGTTTCCATTCCGACTCGAACACCAGGTCGCGCAGGTCGGTCATCCGCATCGGATAGAGAACGCCGTCGAGGTGATCGCACTCGTGCTGAACGACGCGCGCATGCATCCCCTCGGCGACACGGTCGATCGGTTCGCCCTTGAGATCGACGCCGCGGTAGCGAATTTGCGCGAAGCGCGAGACTCTCCCCCGCAGTCCCGGGACCGACAGGCACCCCTCCCAGCCGCTGCCGCTGGCCGCGGCAAGCGGTTCGATCTCGGGATTGATCAAGACCGACAGCGGCATTTCGTCGTGGTCGTCGTCCGCGCGCGCGGGCGGCACATGGAAAATAACCAGCCGCAGCGGCACGTGAACCTGCGGCGCCGCCAGCCCGAGCCCCTCGGCGTCGACCATCGTTTCGATCATGTCCTGAACCAGGCGAGAAATCTCGGGAGCGGTCGGATCCGGCACCGGATCGGCAACCCGCTGCAGCACGGGGTGTCCCATGCGGGCAATCTTCAGAATAGCCATGACGGTACTATGGCAGAGTCCTGACGGCGGTAAAGGGAACGGCCAACACCGGCGAGACGGGAAAATCGTTGCCGAGCGGCGGCCCGCTTGGCTGAATGCGCGATCGCGGCGCCCGTCCGCTCACCGCGCCGCTTCGGTCCTGGCGAGTGAACTCGGCCATTAAGCCCCAGGCAATCTGCGCCATCTCCCGACGGACCCCTCGGCCACGCCATCAATGCCGGTTTCGTGCGGGTGATGATCCTCAGCCTACTAGTATTAGTGGCGACTTGGTTCTTGCGGGACGTCGATCCCGCCACGTCGCCATGACGGCCGCAGTGCCCTTCACAAGACTGGGGGCTCTGTGCTATCCACCGCCCCTCGCGGCGGAGCCCGCCCGGGCCATTTTCTAGGAGACCGTGATTGCAAGTCCACGTCAGAGACAACAACGTCGATCAAGCCCTGCGCGCCCTCAAAAAGAAAATGCAGCGCGAGGGCATCTTTCGTGAGATGAAGCTCCGCAATCACTACGAAAAGCCGTCAGAGAAGCGGGCCCGCGAGCGAGCCGAAGCGATCCGGCGGGCACGCAAGCTGGCGCGCAAGCGCGCCCAGCGCGAACTTTAGGCCGACGATCAGCGTGGGGAAGCCGCCGCCGGTGGGCGGCTTTTTTGTGCCTGCGGCGTCACAGGGCTTTGACGATGTCCTCGATCATCTTCTTGGCATCGGCGAACAGCATCATCGTGTTCTCGCGGTAGAACACGTCGTTGTCGATGCCGGCGTAGCCTGGCGCCAGCGACCGCTTGACGAATAACACCGTTTTCGCCCGCTCGACATCGAGAATGGGCATGCCATAGATCGGGCTCTGGGGATCGTTCTTGGCGGCCGGATTGGTGACGTCGTTGGCGCCGATGACGAACGCCACGTCGGTATTGGGAAAGTCGGAGTTGATCTCGTCGAGCTCGAGGACCTCGTCATAGGGGATATTGGCCTCGGCCAGCAGGACGTTCATATGTCCCGGCATGCGTCCAGCCACCGGGTGGATCGCAAAGCGCACCCGCACTCCCTCCGCCTTCAGCTTGTCCGCCATCTCGCGCAGCGCGTGCTGGGCCTGCGCCACCGCCAGCCCATAGCCCGGAACGATGATGACCGCACCGGCGTTTCTCATGATGAAGGCCGCATCCTCGGCGCTGCCGGCTCGGGCACTGCGTCCCGCCTTCGTGACTACTGCGGCAGCAGTGCCGCCAAAGCCGCCGAGAATGACGCTGATGAACGAGCGATTCATCGCCCGGCACATGATGTAGCTGAGGATGGCGCCGGACGATCCGACCAGGGCACCGGTGATGATCAGGGCGGTGTTCTCCAGCGTGAAGCCGATCCCGGCCGCCGCCCAGCCGGAATAGGAATTCAGCATGGAAATGACGACCGGCATGTCGGCGCCGCCGATCGGAATGATCAGCAGAAAGCCTATCAGGAACGCCAATGCCGTCAGCACCCAGAAGACCGGAATCGACTGGGTCATGACGAAATAGATGCCGACGCCGATGGTGAGCAGACCAAGCAGCAGATTGAGGAGATGCTGGCCCCGGAACACGACCGGGTTGCCGCTGACCAATTCCTGCAGCTTGGCGAAGGCGATCACCGAGCCAGAAAATGTCATGGCGCCGATCGTGACACCGATGGTCATCTCGACGAGGCTGCCTAGCCTGATGTGCCCGGCGGCGCCGATGCCATAGGACTCGGGCGCGTGTAGCGCAGCGGCGGCGACAAGCACGGCGGCCATGCCGACGAGGCTGTGGAACGCCGCTACCAGTTGCGGCATGGCAGCCATCTTGATCCTGCGCGCGATCACCGTGCCGATCGCGCCACCGATCACCAAGCCGAGGAGGATGAGGTCGTAGCCGAGGATTTCCGGATTCGCCAACGTGGTGGCGATCGCGATGACCATGCCGGCTACGCCAAGAATGTTGCCGCGGCGCGCCGTCTCGGGCGAGGACAACCCGCGCAACGACAAAATGAAACAGATTCCGGCGATGAGATAGGCGAGCGCCGAAAGATTGGCGGACACGGGTCGCTACCTCTTCTTTTTGAACATTTTTAGCATGCGCTGCGTCACCACGAATCCGCCGAAGATATTGACTGCGGCCAACACGATCGCGGCGAAGCCGAGGATCTTCGACAGACTCATGTCCCGAGGACCGGCGGCAATGAGAGCACCGACGATGATGACGCTGGAAATCGCATTGGTCACCGACATCAGCGGCGTGTGCAAAGCCGGGGTAACACTCCAGACGACGTAGTAGCCGACGAAGATCGCTAGCACAAAGATGGCCCCGCGGAAGATGAACGGATCGATCAAACCGGCTTCCATGACGGGCTCCTCACGCTTTCGGCTGGAATGAGGAATGAACGACCGCGCCGCCGCGCGTGAGGACGGTGGCTCTAAGAATCTCATCGTCCCAGTTGGGGGCGAGCGCGTTGGTCGTCTTATCGATCAATGGCGTCAAAAAGTTGAGCAGGTTGCGCGAATAGACCGCCGAGGCGTCGGTCGCCACGCGCCCCGGCACGTTGACGTGACCGATGATCTTCACGCCGTTCGCATCGACGATCTCTCCCGGTCGGGACAGTTCGCAGTTGCCACCGTGCTCAACCGCAAGGTCGACGATGATCGAACCGGGCCGCATCGCGCGGGCTGTCTCGGCCGTGATCAGGATCGGCGCCCGGCGCCCTGGAATAAGGGCGGTGCAGATGGCGATGTCCTGTTTCTTCAGGGTTTCGCGGACCAGCTCGCCCTGGCGGCGGCGATAGTCTTCGCTCATCTCGCGCGCATAGCCGGCCGCCGTCTCCGCGGTCCCCGTCTCCTCGCTGTCGACCATGACAAATTTTGCGCCTAGCGACTCGACTTGCTCTTTAGCCGCCTGTCGCACGTCGGTCGCCAGTACGACGGCGCCGAGCCGACGCGCTGTGGCGATCGCCTGCAGGCCGGCGACGCCGGCCCCGAGCACCAGAATCTTGGCCGGCGCGATGGTACCGGCGGCCGTCATCATCATGGGCAGTGCGCGGCCAAATTCGTAGCAGGCGTCGATTACGGCGCGATAACCGGCGAGATTGGATTGCGACGACAGCGCGTCCATCGTCTGGGCGCGGGTGATCCGCGGCAACAGTTCCAGGGCAATGGCGGTCACGCCCTTGGCGGCATAGTCGGCCAGTTGCGCCTGGGCCGCGTGGGGCGCGAGCAGGCCGATGAGCAGCGCGCCACGGCGGACCCCGGCCAATTCGTCCTGCCCCTCCAGGGCATGAAAGGGCCGCTGGACCTTGAGGACGACGTCGGCTTCGGCCAAGGCGCCGGCCACCGTGTCCACCACCGTCGCACCGGCCTCGCGGTAGGCCGCATCGACGAAACTTGCCGCCGCGCCGGCACCGCGCTCGACGGTGACCGCGGCGCCCAGCGCGATCAGCTTCTTAACCGTCTCCGGCGTCGCCGCAACCCGCCACTCGTGCGGCCTGCGTTCCTTAACAACAACAATTTTCATGGACGAGCGTGAACCACCGTAGCGACCGCAAAAGTAACCCGACGCCGGCGCCACGGTCCGCAGCGCACGGTGGAACGGCGCCGCCGAACTAGAGGAGAAAGATCGCCATCAGAACAAGTGCCCCGATGCAAATCCCAATGGTCCATTGGGTGAGTTTGACAAACGTGGCGAACGCCTGCTGCTTGTGTGGCAGATCAAGGTTTTGTTGCTGGGCCATTTGTACCCCTCACGCGACGGCCGGGACTATAGCAGACCGATCTTGGTGTTCAAATCGTCGCGGCGCCGCGGCCACGGCGCACTTTGACGGCGGGCGGCGGTGCCTCATCGGGCTCGGCCAGCTTGCGACAGACCTCCTCGCCGGCCTCGGTCGGCACCCAGACGCCGCCCGGGCCGTCGTGCCAACCGCGTTGCCGAATCAGGCCAGCTTGCGCCAGCTCCTGAATGGCCCGCGGGGCGCCGAAGGCACGATTCAACATTGCGTCGGAGATGCCGCGGACCGGCTTCGGCATGTCGCAGAGCTTGCGCAAGATCTTGTGGTGTCGAGAGTTCGCTCTGACGCGCAGATCTGCCACGACCATCACGCCCCGTCGGCGCCCTCCAATTCATCGATCAGGCCGGAGATTACCGACAAACCCTTGGACCAGAAACCGGGATCGCCGGCGTCGAGGCCGAACGGCGCGAGCAGTTCGCGGTGCCGCAAGGTGCCGCCGGCCCGCAACATCGCCAGGTATTTCTCCTCGAACCCGACCGCCCCCGATTGATAAACGGCATACAGCGCGTTGACGAGGCAATCGCCGAACGCATAGGCGTACACGTAGAACGGCGAATGGACGAAATGGGGAATGTAGGCCCAGAAGGTCCGGTAGCCGTCGGCGAGGCAAACCGCCGGCCCCAGGCTTTCGCCTTGGACGGCAAGCCAGATTTCGCCGATCCGATCGGCCGTCAACTCGCCTTGACGCCGTTCATCGTGCAGGCGGCGTTCGAATTCGTAGAAGGCGACCTGGCGCACGACCGTGTTGATCATGTCTTCCACCTTGCCGGCGATCAGCAGGCGCCGCCGCGACGGATCGCGCTCGCCTTCGACCAGCGCCCGAAAGGTGAGCTGTTCGCCGAAGACCGAGGCAGTCTCGGCCAACGTCAGCGGCGTGTCGGCCATCAAGGGTCCCTGCCCGGCCGCCAGCAATTGATGGACGCCGTGGCCGAGTTCGTGGGCCAAGGTCATGACGTCACGCGTCCTGCCCTGGTAGTTGAGCAGAAGGTACGGATGGGCGCTCGGCACGGTCGGGTGGGCAAAGGCGCCTGTCGCCTTACCAGGCCGCACCGGCGCGTCGATCCAGCGGTTGGCAAAGAACCGCGATCCTAGATCGGCAAGGGTCGGCGAAAACCGTCGATAGGCCGCCAGCACCGTTTCCACCGCTCCGGTCCACGGCCGGTGGCGGTCGTCGTCGCCTGGCAGCGGTGCATTGCGGTCCCAGTGCTCGAGGTGGTCCAGTCCCATCCATTTCGCCTTCAGACGATAGTAGCGGTGGGACAAGCGCGGGAACCCGGCGCGAACCGCGCTGACGAGCGCTTCGACGACCTCAGGCTCAACGAAGTTGGAGAGATGACGGGATGCCGACGGCGACGGAAACCGTCGCCAGCGGTCCTCGATTTCTTTGTCCTTGGCCAGCGTGTTGGTGATCAGCGCAAAAAGCCGAACATTGTCGCCGAACACCTGCGCCAGCGACTCGGCCGCCCGCTGCCGGTTGGCCCGCTCCTTGTCCGACAGCAGGTGGAGGACTTCTTCGAGCCCGAGCGCCTTTTCGCCGACGGGGAAGCGTAGGCTCGCCAGCGTCTCGTCGAACAGCCGATTCCAAGCCTGAGCCCCGGTGAGGCGCTTTTCATGCAGGAGGCGCTCGAGGTCGTCCGACAACTCGTGCGGCCGGAACGCCCGCAGGTCGCGGATCCACGGCGCGTAGTGCGCCACCTGCGGCACCTTCAAATGTTGCGCGATAGCGGCGTCGTCCAACCGATTCAGTTCCAGGGTGAAGAACAGCAATCGGGTCGATATCTGGTTGACCCGTTCTTGGACGTTCTGCACGAACTGCGCATTGGCCGGATCGATCAGGTCGCCGGCATGCCGCAACTGGGCGAAGCTGATGATCCGCCCGAGAACGTCCTGTATCCGCTCGTAGGTGACGATCGCTTCCGCCAGCCCCTCGCCGCTCAGCGCAGCGACCTTGTCTTTGTGATCGGTCGCGAAACGGTCGACCGCCGCCGCTACCTGCTCAAGATCGGACTTGAGCTGCGTGGACTCCGGTCCGCTATAGAGATCGGACAAATCCCATTGCGGAAGGGCGGCGCCGGTATTGTCATCCATGATCGAACTCGCGGGTCAGGAGAAAGTGCCCATGGGCGGCGGCGATCGGCCGATCACGATGGTCCTGCCAGGCTTCCACGCGTACGTTGGCCACCCGCCGTCCCTGCTTGATGACGACACCGCTGGCGAAGGTGTCGACCGGCCGACCGCTGCGCATGAAGTCGAAGGACATGTTGATCGTCCGTGGCACGACATCGGCATCCGCTTCCCACATCAAGTGCAGGATGGCGGTGCTTTCCATCAGCGCGCCGACGACGCCGCCATGGAGCGAGGGAATGGTTGGATTGCCGATGATCGACTCGGAATAGCGAAGCCGGCAGGTCAGCGTCTGGCCGGCCAACGGCTCGACCGACAGTCCGACGAAGCCGGCATAGGGAATAGCGCCGCACAGAAGCGAAGGATCGTTCTCGGCCTTGGCGCGTACCCACACGGACCGCCAGTCGATGGTCATGGCGCGCTCGGCTGGCGGCGGTCCGCGCGGGGCAGGGCGCTCGACTGCAACATGAACGTGGCCAGGCTGGCCGCGATATCGGGGCCGCCCTCCTGGAAGGCGCGACCGCGCACGAAGGCGATGCTGCGGGTCATCTTGTAGCAAGTCGCTTCGGCAAGCACTGCTAGTCGGGGCTCGGCCGGCCGTAAATAGTCGATGCGCAGATCGAGCGTAGCGATCTGCATGACCTCGCGCACGGCCGCGAGAACCGCCATTCCACTCGCTGTGTCCAGCATCGTGGTGACGATGCCGCCATGCAGGACCCCCGAGGCGGGATCGCCGACCAGATCGGCCCGCCAGGTCAACCGCAGCACGGCCACGCCCACGTCGACCTTGACGACCGTGATCCCCAAGGCACGGACCTGCGGAACCGCTTGGGTGATCTGCGCCACTGTCGCGGCGTCGATTGCCGGCGCCGTCATGACGCGTTGCTCGCGTGGTAGGCGCGGTACCACTCGACGAAGCGAGGCACTCCGACATCGATCGGCGTCACCGGACGAAACCCGAGATCGCGTTCAGCATCCTCTATGTCGGCATAGGTTTCCTTGACGTCGCCCGGTTGCATCGGCTCGAGCATGATTTGCGCCTTGCGGCCGAGTGCGCCCTCGATCAAGGCGATCAGACGGGGCAGCGGCTCCGGTCGGTGGTTGCCGAGGTTGTACACCCGGTGGGGCACGCCCGACGTTAGCGGCGGCGCGCGATCGAGAGCCGCCAGCACGCCGGCGACGATATCGTCGACATAGGTGAAGTCGCGCTTCATGTCGCCGCCGTTGAACAGGCGGATTGGCTCGCCGTTGGCGATCGCCCGCGTGAAAATGTAAAGGGCCATGTCGGGACGGCCCCAGGGACCATAGACGGTAAAGAATCGAAGACCGGTCTGGGGCACGCCGAACAGGTGGCTGTAGGCATAGCTGATCAGTTCGTCTGCTCGCTTGGTCGCCGCATAGAGCGAAATCGGGTGGTCGACCGGATCGCCGACCGCGAAAGGAATCTTGCGGTTACTGCCGTAGACCGAGCTCGAACTCGCATAGACGAGGTGGCGACATTCCTTGAGGTGGCGGCACAGCTCCAATATCTGCAGGTGGCCAACGACGTTCGCCTCGACATAGGCGTGCGGGTTCTCAAGTGAATAGCGGACCCCGGCCTGGGCGGCGAGATGAACCACCCGGTCGATACCCTCGAATTGATTGAGGGTATCGGCGAGATCGCGATCGGCAATATTCTTTTGCACAAATGCGAAACCTCGCTGTTGGCGTAGCTTCGCTAGACGCGCCTGCTTGAGCGCCACGTCGTAGTAGGCGTTGAGGCTATCGACACCGACCACGCGGTCGCCACGGCCGAGCAGAGCCTCGCAGACGTGGTACCCGATAAAGCCGGCGGCGCCGGTCACCAACACCGTCATGGGGGCGCCCTCCCAGGCGCGGCGCACCATAGACCGCCCTTGGCGCCCGAATCATCAAGGAAATACAGGGGCGCTGCTTTAGGGTGGCGCCCCCAGGCGCGGCAAGAGACAATCGTTCCGACGTGATCGGGCGCTTGTCGCGCTCAATCTCACTTGTGTTTCCGGATGGTGGCCATGGCGCCGGCGGCCGTCACGCTCGACGACAAATATGCCCTCGACTCCGGCCGGGTGTTCCTTTCCGGGACGCAGGCCCTGGTGCGCCTGCCGCTGATGCAGCGCCGGCGCGACGCGGCGGCCGGGCGTCATACCGCGGGGTTCATCTCCGGCTACCGTGGCTCGCCGCTCGGCAACTACGATCAAAACCTGTGGCGCAGCCAGCGCTTCCTCGCGAGCAATCACATCCACTTCCAACCCGGCCTCAACGAGGAACTTGCCGCCGACGCGGTTTGGGGCAGTCAGCAAGTCAATTTGTTCCCGGGCGCGAAATACGATGGCGTCTTCGGCATCTGGTACGGCAAAGGGCCCGGGGTCGATCGCGCCTTGGACGCGATCAAACATGCAAATTTCTCCGGGACGTCGCAGTTCGGCGGCGCGCTGGCGCTGGCCGGCGACGACCACGCCGCCAGTTCGTCGACAGTCGCGCAGTCAAGCAC
>SHVP01000051.1 GCA_009694165.1 Alphaproteobacteria bacterium | reverse complement strand
TTGGACGCCGTTCTTTCGCACCTGGGAGCTGCAGGGACGCTACCCGGAGATCCTGCGCGACAATGTCGTCGGCGAGGCGGCGCGGCATTTGTTCGACGACGCCCGCGCCATGCTCAAGCGGCTTGTTGCCGAGCGTTGGCTGAGTGCCCGGGCCGCGATCGGTTTCTTTCCCGCGAATGCCATCGGCGACGACGTCGAGCTGTATTCCGAGGATGGCCGCCAGCACGTGCGCGCCGTCGTACATTTTCTTAGGCAGCAGATGGTGCGGACGGATGAACGACCGAATTTTTGCCTGGCCGATTTCGTCGCCCCCAAGAGCTCGGGAGTTGCCGATTACGTCGGCGGCTTCGTCGTTACCGCGGGTATCGGAATCGAACGGAAGCTGGCCGAGTTCAAGGCGCAGCACGACGACTATTCGGACATTTTGCTCAAGGCCTTGGCCGACCGGCTGGCCGAGGCCTTCGCCGAGCGCCTGCACGAACGCGTGCGCAAGGAATTCTGGGGCTACGCCAAGGATGAGCGGCTCGACAACGGTGCCCTCATCCGCGAGGAATACCGCGGCATTCGGCCGGCCCCCGGCTACCCGGCCTGCCCAGACCACTCCGAGAAGGTCGGCCTATTCGAGTTGCTCGATGCCGAGCGGAACACCGGGGTCTCGCTCACTGAGAGCTTTGCGATGTGGCCCGCCTCGTCGGTGTCGGGTTACTACTTCGCCCACCCCGACGCGCAGTATTTCGGCGTCGCCCGCATCGGCAAGGATCAGGTCGAGGACTATGCGCGTCGTCGCGGCGTGACCTTGGAGCAAGCGCAGAAGTGGCTGGCCGCCAATCTCGCCTATGAGCGCTAGTCCCGCAGAACCAGAGACTTGTCGCCGTGAAGGGGTGTTGCGCGAGGCCGCGCAGCCGCGCATCTTTTTGAGCCGCCCCTAGTGGGGCGACGAGGAGGAATCGATGCCCAGTCAGCAGAGCAACGCGCGTGATTTTGTCGGCTATGGCGGTAGGCCGCCCAATCCGCACTGGCCGGGGGAAGCGCGGGTCGCCATCAATTTCGCCATTAACTACGAGGAGGGTGCAGAACATTGTGTGCTCGACGGCGACGCGCATTCCGAAGGATTGATGACAGAAGTCCCCGGGCACGCGACGTTTACCGCCCGCGATGGCGAGCGGAACCTTCTAGTTGAATCGACCTACGAATATGGCGCACGTGCGGGGATCTGGCGGATCCTCGATCTGTTGGACCGCTACGACGTCAAGTGCACGGTATTCGCCGTCGGTTTGGCGATGGAGAAGAATCCGATCGCGGCGCGCGTCATGGCCGATCGCGGCCACGAAATCGCCACGCATGGCTATCGCTGGATCGACTATTCGCAGTTCAGCGAAGCCGAGGAGCGGCGCCACATGCAGTTGGCGATCGAGGCCATCCGTAAGACTACGGGTGACCGTCCCTATGGGTGGTTCGCCGGGCGGGGCAGCCTCAACTCGCGGCGGCTTGCAGCGGAGGAGGGCGGCTTTCTCTACGATTCGGACTCCTATGCCGACGATCTGCCCTATTGGGTCGAAGAGGCGGGCTACCCGGTTCTCGTCGTTCCCTATTCGCTGGAAGTGAACGACATGCGCTTCACCATCGCCGGGGGATTCACCGCCGGCGATCAGTTCTTCACAACGATGAAGGATACCTTCGACATCCTCTACGCAGAGGGCGAGGTCGCCCCCAAGATGATGTCGGTCGGGCTCCATCCGCGCGTGGTCGGCCGGCCAGGGCGGCTGGCGGCGCTGCGGCGCTTCATCGAGTACGCGCGCTCGCATGACCGGGTATGGATCTGTCGCCGCGACGATATCGCCCGGCACTGGCGCAAGTACTTTCCCTACCGAACGGGTTGAGGTCAGTAGCGGCTGGCACCGGGCATCGGCTGCTTGCCGTAGGGCGTAAGTTCGGGCGGCAGGATCGGCCGGTACTTCGGTGCGTAGGTGATGTCCTTGGTAGCGAAGAAGGTAGTCGCCAGTCTGCCACCCATGGCCCGCATGAAGACGATGTTGCCGGTGCGCGAGGCGAAGGGCCCATGCACTTTGTGCTCGGGCCGCCAGAAGTAGGCGCCGGGTTGCATCATGCCGACGGCGCCGCCCGCCAGTTCTCCCGCCAGAAGGAACATTTCCTGCACGACGGGGTGCGACTCCGTCCGCGGTTCGGCCCAGGGCAACATTGCGAGCAAATATGTCTCTTCTCCGGTGTCGGGGTCGCGCCGCAACCACTTGGTGCGGGCGCCCAACTCCTTAAGGCCGGGGTTGCCGACTTCCTCGGCACCGCCCCATTTCGCCGCGTAAGCGTCGATGAACTCGACCAGCTTTCTCGCATCACTCGCGGGTGGGTGGTCGCCGGCGACGCTGCGCGGTTCGCCGGAATACATGCTGAGGACGACCGCTCCGGTCGAACTGGCGCTCCGCCGGACATAGCCGGCCGGCAGGTTTGCGTAGCAGTTCTCATGATAGGAGCGGCCGTTGATGTCGAGCGCCCCGTCAAGCACGAATAGCTCTTCGTCGACCGTAAGGTACTCCGACATCGGGCGTCGCCAGCCCGCGGGATAACGGACGATTCCCGTCGAGGCTTTCGTTTCGGCGTCAAGGCTGAGAATTTTGGACTCGACGTCAGTGCGCCCCGCGCCATACAGACCCTTTTGCCAGGGCAACGCCTGCGCTTGCAGGAACTCGATATGCGGTCTGGCCATGGTGTCCTGGGCATTCGCCGGTGGAAGAAGGAATGCGAGTGTAGCGCAGTCGGCGTTCACCCGGCGATGACCGTGAACGCACGGACCGGCGCCGCCCGGCCGCGCACGGCCACCTCGCCCATCGGCTCAAGGCGGAACGCCGAGCCCGCGCGATTGGCGGTTGCCTCCGAAACCAGGATCAAGGTGCCGAACTGCTTGTTCCGTTGCTCGAGTCGCGCCGTCAGATTCACGACATCGCCCAAGATCGTGTAGCCGAGGCGATCGGATGCCCCGACGGCGCCGGCCACCACCAGTCCGGTGTTGATGCCGATGCGGGTGCGTAAAGTGATCCCGCCGGTGAAGGTTCGACCCAACAACAGATGTTCGATCGCCAAGGCCGCGCGCACCACGTTGGCGGCATGCTCGGGGTCCTCCTCCGGAACGTTGAAGGCGGCGAGCAGGGAGTCGCCGGTGAAGTTGGTAATCACCCCGCCGAAGCGACCGATGGGCTCCATGACCAGACGAAAATATTCGTTGAGAAGGTCGATTGACGCCTTGGGCGGTATTGTCTCGGTGATGGTCGTGAAGCGTTCAATATCGGTGGACAGGATGGTCTCCTCGCGGACATCGCCCGCCAGCTTTTCCGGCTTCTCCAGGATGGTGCGGGCGATGCGCGGGTTAACGAACTTGCCGAACGCCTCGCGCACGATATCGCGCTCACGCAGGCCATCGACCATGGCGTTAAACGTGTGGGTGAGTTGGCCGATTTCGTCGTCGGTCAGCACCGGGGCCCTGGCGTCGAGGCGTCCATCGCGCAGGTCCGCCACCGCGGCGCTGAGGCGCTCCAGCGGTCGGCGGAACGTGCGCCCGATGGTGACGAAGGTGAAGCCGAGGAGGGCGAGGACGATGACGAAGTCGCCGCCGATCACCCAGTAGGGTGCGATCCAGAGCCGGTCGGCGATTTCATTCAAATTGAAGGAGTCCGCCAGCATGACGGCCCCGGGCAGGGCCGCAACTAAGAGCAGCGATATCATCATCCGGCGCATCAATGTGCCGTTTAGCGGCGGGACCACGAGGCCGCGCGTTTGAAACAAGTGGCTACGGATGACGGCACCCAGGTCGGCGACGAGAAAAAAGACAAGGGTCGGCAGGAGAAGCCACCACACCGCCACTCGGACGGCGATCGTCGGTGTCGGAATCGCGGCGAGCGCATCCCCGGGTCCCAGCATCGGGAGGCCCACCACATCGACCAACGTGGCGATCAAAGTCACGGCTAGGGCGAGCCATACCGATCGGCCGGGCAGGCGGCGAAATTCCTCGATCGGAAAGGGTACCGACGGCACAGAAAGGGAGAGGCAAATCGGCCGGAACAGTAAGTGGCCGATGAGAACGATCGTCGCTGCCAACCCGATGAGTTCCGCGACGAGAGCCGGCGCGATTACCGCCCAGGCGCCGCCAAAGAAGCCGATCGCGACCTGAGAAGCGGCTGCGGGCGCGAGAAGAATCAGGCAACGCCGAAGGTAGCGCCGCTCGAACATGATGCCAGCGGCTGCCGGCGGAAGGCTCTCCGCTACCAGGGCAATTCCTCGCCGTTCCAGGCGATGTATTTGCCGGTCTCCGCCATGCTGGCGCGCTCAAGGAGTGTCGCCAATCCACCGGCACATTCGTCAACCGAGATCGCCGCCTTAGGCCCACCCATCTCGGTCCGTACCCAGCCCGGGTGCAGCGCCAGGCAGGCAATGCCGCGCGGTCTCAAGTCGGCGGCCAGGTTCCGCATCAGCATGTTGGCGGCCGTTTTGGAAGTGCGATAGGGATACCAGCCCCCCGACTCGTTGCGCGTAATCGATCCCATGATCGAGGAGACCGTGGCGATCACCTTGCGGTCACCGCGGGCTACGTGGTCGACGAAGGTCTCCGCCATCTTGAGCGGTGCCATGGTGTTGATGCGGAAGACCTGCATCCATTCTTCGTCGTCGGTGTGATCGAAGTCCTGCGAATTTTCGCCACGATCGAACGGGCGCTGGCTGCTGTTCATAATGCCAGCGTTGTTGAGCAGAACGTCGATCGGTTGGTCGCGTAGGTCGCGACCAAGCCGGTCGATCGCGGCAAAGTCGCTCACGTCGAGGGCATGGACGACGACCTGCCCGCGATGGGCGCCGGTGAGCTTTTGCAGCCCTTGGGCCGTGCCCGGGTTGCGACAGGTGGCGTGAATGGTCCAGCCGCGCGCTGCCAGCAGCGTGGTCAGCGCGAAACCGATGCCGCGGTTGGCGCCGGTGATTAGCAACGAGGTCATAGGGCCATCTACCGGACAGGGACGATCGGGCCTACCACGGCAGTTCCTTGCCATCAAAGGCATAGAAGCGACCGGTCACCGCCGGCGTCGCGCGGTCGATCAGGGCTTTGATCCCGGCCACGCTGTCTTCGGGCGACACCGTTGCCGTTGGCCCGCCCATATCGGTGCGGACCCAGCCGGGATGAACGCTCAGCACCGTGATGCCGCGCGGGGCGAGGTCGACCGACAGACACTTCGACACCATATTGAGGGCCGACTTGGACGAGCGATAGGGGTACCACTTGCCAGAGCTATCGGCGATCGAGCCCATGATGCTCGAGATGTTGATGATCAGTTTCTTGGTCGACCGGGCCAAGTGTTCGACGAAGGATTCGGCCAGTCGGAGCGGCGCCATGGTGTTGACGCGGAATAGTTCGGCCCAATTGTCGTAGTCGATTTTTCCGAGCTCGACCCTGGCATTCTTGCCCGCATTGTTGAGCAAGACGTCGATCGGAATATCCTTGAGCCGCCGGGCCAGCGCATCGATGGCGTCAAAATCCGCGACGTCGAGGGCGTGAATGGTGGTGCCTTTCAAGGCCTTCAGGGCGTCCGCCTTGGCGGGGTCGCGGCAACAGGCATGAACTGTCCAGCCGGCGGCCGCGAACTGCCGCGCTGCCTCGAGCCCGATGCCGCGATTGGCGCCGGTAATCAGGATTGTGGGCATCGAAGGTCTCCTCGGTTGCGACTAGTCACCACGGGTATTCGGTACCGTCGTAGAAAAAAAACTTGCCGCTGTCGCTGATGGCGAGGCGCGCCAGCGTCTTGCGCACCGCGGTGATGCTTTCTTCGATTCCGAGGGCGGCGTTCGGGCCGCCCATGGCCGTTCGCACGTGACCCGGCGACAGAGCGATGACCGCAATTCCCCGCGGCCGAAGGTCGATCGCCATGTTATGCGCGGCCATGTTCATCGCGGCCTTGGCCGTCCGATACATATAGAGCTTGCCCGGCAGCAAGCGGCGGCCCTCGGTATTGTCGGCCATCGATCCCAACCCGGAGGAGAACGTCACCACCAGCTTGCGCCCGCCTCTCGTCAGGTGTGGAATAAAAGCACGCGTGACGTTCACCGGCGCCAGCACGTTGGTGTGCAGAATTTTTTTCCACAGCGCATAGTCGATCTTGCCGAACGTGTAGTCCCACGACTCCATCACGCCGGCATTGTTGATCAGGACATCGACGGGCTCGCGATCAAGTTCCTGGGCCAAGGCCTGGATCTGCCGGCGGTCGCCCACGTCAAGACGGTGCAACGAGGCCCGGCCGTTGGCCGCTGCCACCGCGGCGCGCAGATCGTGGGCGGCATCGGGGTCGCGCGTGGCCGCAAAGACGCGCCAGCCGTCATCGGCGTATTGGCGGGCAAGCTCGAGGCCGAGCCCGCGGTTGGCCCCGGTGATGAGAACGCTCGCCATCCTGCCTCCCTGGCGCTCTTGTCGGCGGCTCATTCCTTCCTATCACGGGGCACCGTGCCCGTCATCGGTCGGTCTTCCGCGGCGCCCGGTTCCGCCCTAAGGTCCGGTCATGATCAAGGTCGTTCTCTTCGATCTCGGTGGGGTGCTAGTCCGCCTGGTCGGTGGAGTCGAACAGGTCGGACGCTGGCTCAACCTAGCTTCGGCCGACGAGGTTTGGAAGATGTGGCTCGAGTCGCCGTGGGTTCGGCGCCATCAATTGGGGCACTGTGGCGCCGAGGAATTCGCCGCCGGATTGGTGCGCGACCATGGCCTCGCCGTCTCACCCGAAGAGTTCCTCGCGTCGTTTCGCGGCTGGGCGGTCGGAGCCTTGCCGGGCGCGGCCGATCTCGTCCGGTCCGTCCGACCGGGAGTCCGTCGCGGCTGTCTCATCAACACCAATGCCCTCCATTGGGAAGCCTGGGGTGACGAGGTCGATCGTCTTTTCGATGATCGCTTCCTTTCCTTTCGCATGGGGCGAATGAAGCCGGATCCGGACACCTACCGTTTCGTCGCCGGTGAGCTTGGCGTCGCGCCGTCGGAAATCCTGTTTCTCGACGACAATGCGATCAACGTCGCCGGCGCCAGGGCCGTCGGATTCGATGCCCATCGCGTCGAGGGCGTCGCGGCCGCGCGCGGGCTCCTGGTCGAGCGAGGGCTACTGATCGATTGAGGGAGAGAAGCGATAAAACTTCGGGGCAGCTGTCACTGCGGGCGCGTCCACTTCACCGTTCAATCATCCGCGCCCTATCCGTTCATGCGTTGCTATTGCAGCATCTGCCGCAAGACCGCCGGGTCTGGCGGCTACGGCGTCAACCTGTCGGGTGAGGCAAAAAGCTTGAAGGTGGAAGGCCGCCGTCATGTCAGCGTCTATCGCGCCAAGCGGCAAGGCACCGAAGGGGCGCGCGGTTGCTACGGCCCCCGCGCCCTGTCGCCGGCGCGGCGGCACTTTTGCGGACACTGCGGTTCGGCGCTGTGGCTGTTCGACCCGCGGTGGCCCGACCTCGTCCATCCCTTCGCCTCGGCCGTCGATTCGCCTCTGCCCCGACCGCCTGAAACGGTCCACATCATGCTCGACTACAAACCGGCATGGGTCGCGATCGGTCGCGATGAGCGGCACAAGCGCTTCGCCCGCTATGCCGAGGAATCGATCGATGCCTGGCACCGGCGCCATGGTCTCTGGCTGGGGAGGTAGACATGCCTGCTTTCTTGTTGGTCGATGTCGAGGTGACCGACCAAAAAACCTACGACGCTTATCGCGCCCGGACGCCCGCCCTGGTGGCACGATACGGCGGCCAATATCGCGTGCGCGGCGGCCAGCACGAGGTGCTAGAGGGCGAGTGGCCTGTGCATCGCTTCGTGGTGATCGAGTTTCCCGACATGCAGGCCCTGAAGGGATTCTACGACTCGCCCGAATATCGCGTGCTGCGGCGGGAGCGCTTCCAATCATCGCGTTCCAAGGCGATCGCCATCGAGGGGGTCTAGTGCCGTTGCGGGGGGCAACGTGACGCTGTCCGATCGGGTTTGCCGCCCCTGCCGCCGGGGAACGCCGCCGCTCGCCGCAGCGGAGGCGCGCCGCTTGCTGGACGAGTTGCCGCAGTGGACCCTCGCCGCCGACGCCAAGAGCATTGAGCGAACGTTCGCGTTCAAGGGGTTTACCCCCGCGCTGGTGCTCGTTCAACGGATCGGAGCCCTGGCCGAAGAACAGGGGCATCACCCCGATATTGCCTTCGGTTGGGGCTATGCGCGCATCGTGTTTACTACCCACGACATCGGTGGGCTGCACGACAACGACTTCATCATGGCGGCCAAGGTCGATCGCCTGGCCGGCTAGCGCCGTTGCAGCAGCCGGGCGGCGAGATAACGATCAAACGCCGCCAACCAGGCGTCGCGGTATTCGTCACGCTCCATCCAGATTTCATGTTTCGCGTTCGGCAGCGGCATCTGCTCGCAGCGCGGCATGAGTTGGCAGGCGCGCTCTTCGGCGTCGGCCTGGACGACCTGCTCCTTGAGGGGCGTGCCCATCAGAATCGGGGTGCGGACTGTCCGCAGGTAGGAGTCCTCGTTGAGCAGGGTGATCGAGCGGAAGGCGTTGTCCAACCAGCCGAAGGTGGTCCCGCCAAGGCGGAGTTTAGGTTTCAGTTGTTGATAGTCGCGCGCCACCCGAAAACGAATCGGGTCCTGCGACATGGTGCTTTGCTCGACGGCAAAGGTCGGATCGAACGACCAATCGCCGCCGCCGGGCAGGTAGGCTTCGGCGAAGCCCAGATTGCGCGCGACCAGGGCGAGTGCGCGCGCCGCCCAGAGGGGAATGCCTCCGCGCTCTTTGATGTTGATCATCGGCGCCGTCAAGACGGCGAAATCGAACGTCGCGGGAAAATCGTGCAGATAGCGCAACCCGATGTGGCCGCCCATCGAATGGGCGATCAGGAAGAAGGCGCCGCCGGACGGACGCCGCACCACCGTCGACGCGAATTGGTGCAGGTCGGCGACGTCGCGGTGATAGCCGGCGGCGAAGGGCTTGTTGGGGTTGGCGAGATAGCGCTCGGAGCCGCCCTGGCCCCGCCAGTCCATCTGCCAGACGGCAATCCGACGGGCGAGCAGGTTGCGGACGACCTCGAAATATTTCTCCGAGAACTCGCCGAAACCGCCGACGAGAACCGCTGTCGCGATGGGATTGGCAGGGGCGAGGGAGCCGAAGCGGATGCGTGCGCCGTCGCTATTGCGGAATTCACCCCACCGCCATCCCTCGGGCTCGGAAAAGCGGGGGTCGATCGACACGGGCTGAGCGCCAGCTGTTGACATCACGGCCACAAAAAAAGCGACGATTGCCACCCCGGCGGTGGCGTTGCAGCGTCGGCACCGTCCCATGGCCAAATCATGGGGGGGAGCGGGAGGTCAAGCAAGCGCAAGGAACTCCCCGAACCGACGGGTTAGACTGCGATATGCCCTCGCCATTCCCTCCGGTCGCCGACCAGCTGGCACCGGTCCTTCGGTGGCTTGCCACGAGCGATCCCCTCGCCGACGCTGCCGTGGCCGGCAAAGTTCGCCTGATGTTGGCCGACACCCTGGCCTGTTGCATCGCCGGCGCCGCCAAGCCGGAGGTGGCGGCGCTCATCGATGGATTGGGCCACCTCGAACGCGGGCCGGTGCCGGTTCCAGGATCGGCCCGCCTTCTCGCTCCTGCCGCTGCCGCTTACGCGATGACCACCGCCGCTTGTTGGGATGAAGCCTGTGAGGGCCTCGCCCGCGCGCACGGCCGCCCCGGGCTGCATGCCGTTCCCCCGGCCCTGGCCGTAGGCACGGTGCTTGGCCGGTCGCTGGGGGCGGTGCTGCGCGCGATCGTCGTCGGCTACGAGATCGGTGGCCGCCTCGGCGAGGTCATGCGCATCCGACCGGGAATGCACGTCGATGGCGGCTGGGGTCTCTACGCGGCGGTCGGGGCCTGCCGCTGCTTGCTGTCCGAGGGCGACGTCTCGGCCCAACAATTGGAAACGGCGATCGGCATCGCCGCCTGCCAGATGCCGTTCGGGCTCTACCTGCCGGTGACCGAGGGCAAGACCGCTCGCAATACCTATGCGGCCCACGCGGCGTCGCAGGGCGTTGCTATCGCGCTGGCGGCGCAGGCCGGTGTCGGCGCGCCGAGCGGCGCTCTCGAGGAGACCGATCGCCTTTCGCTGATGGGCCAGAGCCGGCAGGCGCGCCTTGCCGAGGCGGGCACGTGGCTTCTGCTCGACGGATATGTGAAGCCGTTCGCCGCCGTTCGCCACGTTCACTATGGAGCCCATACGGCCCTTGCCTGGCGCGCCCGCGGCCACCCCACCGAATCAATCACCCGACTTCGGCTCGACATCTATGACGAAGCGATTCGCTACTGTGCCAACCGCGGGCCACGCACGGCCATCCAGGCACAATTCAGTCTGAGCTATGGGCTCGCTCACACGCTCGTTCATGGTGATCTCGGGCCGGAGGCCTACACCCAGTCGGCGCTGGCCGATCCCGAAGTGCGGCGCCTCGAGGCGCTGGTTACCATTCAACCGGCGCGCCACCAGACAGGCCCGCGCGAGGCGTGGCTCACGGTCGAGACGGCGTCGGACCACGAGACGTTCGTCGTCACCCGCATTCCCGGCGATCCGGACTTGCCGATGACGGAGAGCCAACAGCAGGCCAAGTTCCTGCGTTATGTCGGGCCGCGGCTTGGCGCCGAGGCGGCCGCCGCGCTTTGGGACCGTATCCTGCTGATGGACCCGAGGGAACCGATCGCCGCCATCCTCGATGCCGCCCGCCGTCACCCCGACAGCTGAGCGGCCGCGAAGGCATCGAGTTGCGCCAACAGGGCGCTGCGAATCTCGTCTTTCTCCAGCCAAAGATCGTGCTTGGCTTCGGCGAACGGAACCAAGCGCGCCTGGGGCAACAAACGGGCGGCGCGCACGATGGCGTTGTTGTCGACATGTTCGTCCTTGCCACCGGTGGCGATCAGGATCGGCGTCGCGACGCTCTTCAGGAACTGTTCTGAGTTGACCTCGCGGATCGAACGCAGCGAGTGCAGCAACCACCGCCATGTTGCGCCGCCGACGCGTAGCTCGGGTTTGTGCAAGAAATAGAGTTGGCCGATGCGATAGCGGATCGGATCCTGAGACAACTTGCTGATCTCGACCGAATATTCGGGGCGGAAGATCCAGTCCGATTGCCCGAGCACATATCGCTCGGCGAGGCCGAGTGCCACCATCGCGCGGACGACGTTGTGCGACAGTCGCGGCAGGCGCGCCAGGTTGCGCAACTGGAACATCGGCGCCGTGAAGACGGCGAAGGCGAAACGACCGGGGTGCTGGCTGACGTAGCGGAGGGCGATGTGGGCCCCCATCGAATGGGCGACCACGAACATCGGCTTCGACGTGTCGCGGCGCATCGCCCGGTTGATGAAGCGCTGCAGGTCGGCCACATCCTTGTCATAGCCGGTCGAATGCATCTTGTGAGGGTTTTTGAGATAGCGCTGCGAGCCACCTTGGCCGCGCCAATCCAGATGACGGACCGCAAACCCGCGGGCGAGCAAGTCGTTGAACAACTCGAACCACTGCTCGGCGAACCCGCCGAAGCCCGGCAGGGTGACAACGGTAGCGCGGATCGGGCCGGATGGATCGGCCCAGCCGAAGCGCAATTTCACGCCTTCGGCGTTGAGAAAACTGCCCCACCGCCAACCAGAAAATTCGTGGAAGCGGGAATCGATCGCCGGCCGGTCTGCGCCCTGTGGCTCCTTATGGCGTCCGCGGAAGAACGCGCGCTTATCCTGACCTTCCAGTGACGGTGCCTCAGTCACCGGCATCCACTACCACCACGCCTACCCATGCTCGCCAAAGCCGCCCCCCGTCGGAGTTTGAACAACGAAAACATCGCCCGGTTCAACGCTTACTTGCCAGCAGCCGCTGGGGTCGCCCGTCACGCGCCCATCCGCGCGTTCAACCCAGTTGCGGCCGCACTGGCCCGGTTGGCCGCCGGCCAATCCGAACGGAGGGACGTGACGGTGGCTGGCGAGAATAGCCGCGGTCATGGGCGCGAGGAAGCGGATGCGACGCTCGGTGCCGTCACCGCCTCGCCAACGCCCCGCTCCGCCGGACGCCACCCGGATGCGATGGGACTCGATCATGACCGGAAAGCGCCACTCGAGCACTTCCGGATCGGTAATCCTCGTATTGGTCATATGCACTTGCACGGCGGCGGTGCCGTCGAAGCCGGGGCCGGCCCCCGATCCGCCGGCGATGGTTTCGTAGTACTGCCAGCGCTCGTTCCCGAACGTGAAGTTGTTCATGGTTCCTTGTGACCCCGCCAGCGCGCCGAGGGCACCATAGAGGGCATCGGTGATGTTTTGTGAAGTCTCGACGTTGCCGGCCACGACCGCGGCAGGGTAGACCGGCGCCAGCATCGAGCCTTCCGGGATGACGATGCGCAGCGGCTTCAGGCAGCCTTCGTTGAGCGGAATGTCGTCATCGATCAGCGACCGGAAGACGTAGAGGACGGCTGCCGTCGTCACTGCCTGTGGGGCGTTGAAGTTGCCCGGGTGTTGCGCCGAGGTGCCGGTGAAATCGATGATCGCCGATCGGCCCGGCTGATCGATGGCCACCGAGACGGCAATCACCGAACCGTCGTCGAACTCGTACCGGAACGAGCCGCTGCGCAGCACGCCAATCACGCGCCGGACGCTTTCCTCGGCGTTGTCCTGGACGTGTTTCATGTAGGCCTGCACGACCGGCAAACCAAAATGCTCGATCATGCGATGCAGCTCCTGGCCGCCGCGCTCGTTGGCTGCTACCTGCGCCCGTAGATCCGCGAGATTCTGATCGGGATTCCGGGCCGGGTACGGTCCGCTCGCCAGGATGGCGCGCATCGCCGCTTCGCGCATGCGGCCGTCCGCGACCAGGCGGACGTTGTCGAACAGGACGCCCTCTTCCTCGACGGTCCGCGAATGCGGCGGCATCGATCCCGGTGTCAGCCCGCCGATATCGGCGTGGTGACCGCGGCTGCCGGTGATAAACAGCAACTGCCCGCCGGCCCGGTCGAAGATCGGCGTGATCACCGTGACGTCGGGGAGATGTGTGCCGCCGTTGTAAGGGGCGTTGAGAACGAAGACCTCGCCCGGCTTCATGTGCGGGCCATGGGCGCGGATCACGGCGCGAACGCTTGCTCCCATCGAGCCAAGATGAACCGGCAAATGCGGGGCATTGGCGACGAGATTCCCGGCGGCATCGAAAATCGCGCACGAGAAGTCGAGGCGCTCTTTGATGTTGACCGACGAGGCGGTGTTTTGGAGGGTCAACCCCATCTGATCCGCGATGGCGACGAACAGATTGTTGAATATCTCCAACGTCACCGGGTCGGCGGCCGTTCCCATGGCATGCGGCCGCGCCTTCGCGACGGTTCGCGTCAGGATCAATTCGTTGCGGGCCGTGCGGGCAGCCTGCCAGCCAGGTTCGACCACGATCGTCGAGTGGGGTTCGACGATCAGGGCCGGTCCAGCCAGCGGGCGATCGAGGGGCAACCGATCGCGCTCGACCAGCGGTGCGTCGTGCCACCCCCCTTCCGTATAGAGCCGGACCGTCGTGCCCGCCGGCATGGCAACGCGCGGCACCGGCGCCGCCGTTCCCATGTAGGCTGCTTGCGCCGCCTCGGTGGCAAGCAGACTGATGGCTTCGATGATCAGCCGCCGCCCGGTCGACACGAAACCATAATTTTGCCGGTGGGCAGCGGCGAAGCGCTCCTCGAGTTGAACGCGATCGCCTGAGGGGACTACGAGGGCGGCGTCCGTCCCCTCGTAGCGCAAGTGAGCCATGCGACGTTCAGTGACGCGATGGCTCTCGACTCCCTGGCGTTGCAAGGTGTCGCGCGCAGCGCGTGCCAACTCGGCGAAGGCGGGTGCCAGCTCTGCCACGGCGTCGTCGTCGAGCGGGCGTTCGATGGCGCGTTCGCGAATCGTGCTTTGCTCGGCAAGCCCGATGCCAAGGGCGGACAGTAGGCTGGCGAACGGGTGGATGAACACCCGGCTCATTCCCAAAGCATCCGCCACTAGGCAGGCGTGCTGGCCGCCCGCCCCGCCGAAGCAGCACAGCGCATAGTTCGTCACGTCGTGGCCGCGCTGGACCGAGATTTTCTTGATGGCATTGCCCATGTTCGCGACGGCGACGGCGATGAATCCGGCGGCCACCTCCTCGGGCGCGGGCGCGCTGCCGGTCGCGGCGTGGATTTCCCCGGCCAGATCCGCAAAGCGTCGGCGCACGACGTCGGCGTCGAGGGGCTCGTCGCCGAGCGGACCAAATATGCGCGGAAAGCGATCCGGCTGCAGCTTGCCGACACAGAGGTTGGCGTCGGTGACGGTGAGCGGGCCGCCGCGCCGGTAGCTCGCCGGGCCCGGATTGGCCCCGGCCGAATCCGGGCCGACGCGAAAGCGCGCCCCGTCGAAGCGCAGGATCGAGCCACCCCCGGCCGCCACCGTGTGGATGGCCAGCATCGGTGCCCGCAGACGCACGCCAGCGACCTCGGCCTCGAACGTCCGTTCGAACTCGCCGCTGAAATGCGAAACGTCGGTCGACGTGCCGCCCATGTCGAACGCGATAACGCGGTCGAACCCGGCGGCGGCGCTGCTGCGGACGGCACCGACGACTCCGCCGGCCGGGCCCGACAGAATGGCGTCCTTGCCGGCAAAGAATCCGGCCTCGGCCAAGCCCCCGTTCGACTGCATGAACAGGAGGCGCGCGCCGCCCAGGTCGGTCTTGAGGCGATCGACATAACGGCGCAGTACCGGCGAGAGATAGGCGTCGGCGACCGTCGTATCGCCCCGGCTGACGATCTTCATCAGCGGACTGACTTGGTGCGACGTCGAGACCTGGGTGAACCCGAGATCCTGGGCGAGCTGCGCCGCCCGCCGCTCATGATCCGGGTAGCGGTAGCCGTGCATGAAGACGATCGCGACTGCGCTGATGCCCGCCACGCGGGCTGCGCGCAAATGTCGAATCAGCAGAGCCTCGTCGAGCGGGCGATGAACCGTCCCATCCGCTGCCAGGCGCTCATCGGCTTCGATGACGCGGTCATACAGCATGTCGGGCAGCACGATGTGACGGGCGAACAGCTTCGGTCGGTTCTGGTAGCCGATCCGCAGTTGATCGCCGAAACCCTTGGTGATCACCAGTGCCGTGCGTTCGCCCTTGCGCTCGAGCAACGCGTTCGTGGCGACCGTCGTCCCCATCTTGACCACCCCAATGCGATCGGCCGGCAACGGCTCCGACGGGCCAACCCCGAGCAGGTCGCGTATCCCCTGCACCGCGGCGTCGCGATAGCGGCCGTCATTTTCCGACAGCAGCTTGTGGGTGACCAAGCGGCCGTCCGGCCGGCGGCCGACGATGTCGGTGAACGTGCCGCCCCGGTCGATCCAGAACTGCCAACGGAGATCTTGCGGGGATGCGACAGGGCACAAAGGAGCGGCTCCGGGTGTTGCGGTTCGATAGCATAACGCCTCGGCTTGGCCTAGCGACGCCGGCGGTGTGCCGCCGCGCTAGCGCCCATCGGCGCTGCGCGCTACCTTGCGCCCCTTTTCAGGTAGGGTGCGCGTGAGCATTTGGGGAAAGGTCATTGGCGGCGTCGCCGGGTTTACCCTCGGTGGGCCGATCAGTGCCCTGTTGGGCGCCGTGGCGGGGCATGTCTTCGACATCCGCCATGACCGCGCCGAAGCCGACCATGCCAAGGAGGACGCGACCAAGCAGATCGCCTTCACCATCGCGGTGATTGCGCTAGGGGCCAAGATGGCCAAGGCGGACGGCACTGTCACGGCGGACGAGGTGCGCGCCTTCAAGGAGGTCTTCCACGTACCGGCCGAGGAAATGCAGAACGTCGCCAGGGTGTTTGATCTGGCGCGCAGCGATGTCCATGGCTACGAGGCTTATGCCCGCCAGGTCGCCAAACTGTTTCGCGACGAGCCGCAGGTCCTCGAAGATCTGCTCGACGGACTATTCCACATTGCCAAGGCCGACCACACGGTCCACCCCGAGGAGCTCGTCTATCTTGCCAACGTCGCCCGCATCTTTGGCTTGGAAGAGAGCGAGTTTGCCCGGATCAGGGAGGCCCATCTCGGGCCCGACAAGGCGGATGCCTACCAAATCCTCGGCGTCGGCCGCGACGCCAACAACGATAAGATCAAAGCGGCGTATCGCCGCCTCATTCGTGAACATCACCCGGATCGCTTGATGGCCGGGGGGATGCCCGCCGAATTCGTCGCGGTCGCCAACCAGAAATTAGCGACCATCAACGTCGCGTACGAGCGCATTTGCCGCGAACGTGGGATCAAATGACCCGCAAGCCGCGGCGACCATGAGCCCGCGCCACCTGCTGTTCGCCTTTTTTGTTGCCTCGGTGGCCGGGACCAACTGGCCGGCGACCAAGATGGCGGTCGAGTACATCCCGCCATTCCTCGCCGTGGCCCTGCGCTTCACCTTGGTCGCCATCCTGTTGGCGCCGTGGCTGCGGGCCTTCCGCGGACAGATGCGATCCATCCTGGCGATCAGCCTCAGCCTCGGTGTTCTTCAGTTCGGGTTCATGTTTTTGGCTCTGCGTCTATCCCGGGACGTCGGCACCATCGCCGTTGCCAACCAGCTTTACGTTCCCTTCTCTGTCATTCTGGCAGTGATCTTTCTGCGCGAGCGCCTTTCGCTCGCCCGCGTCCTGGCGATCGCCCTGGCCTTCGCCGGCGTCGTCGTCATGGGGTTCGATCCGGCCAGCATCGCTCAGATCGACGCCATCGCCGCCGTATTGATGGCAGCTCTATCGCTGGCCATCGCGTCGCTGTTCCTGCGTCGGCTGCGCGGCGTCGGCGTTCTGCAACAGCAGGTATGGATGGTGGCACCGGCGGCGCCGGTTCTCTATTTGCTGTCCTACCTGTTCGAGAGCGCCGAGTGGTCACAAGTCCCCGACGCGCCGTGGCAATCCTGGGCTGGCTGGGGGTACGGCATCTTCGCCGGCTTTATTTTTCATGCCGGCTGGTACCATCTGCTGCGTCTCTTTCCAATTAACGCGGTCCGTCCACTGATGTTGCTGATGCCGATCGTCGCCGCGTTGTCGGGAGTCGTCGTTTATGGAGATGTTCTCACGGCCCAGTTGCTGGTCGGCGCTGCGTTGACCCTCGTCGGTGTCGCCGTCATCGCCGTCACCAATCGCGACGCCCCGGTTTCCGTATCTGAAAGCCGCGGCTGACGTGGCTCCCGCGCACCTGGCGCTTGCTTTTTTCGTCACCCTGGCGTGGGGTATCAACTTCGTCGCCGCCAAGGTCGCGGTCGACTATTTCCCGCCATTTGCCACGCTGGCCGTCCGGTTCGTGCTGCTGGCGCTGATTCTTTCGCCTTTTCTGCGCACCCCGCGCGCAATGATTGGTCCGATGATCGTGATAGGCCTGTTGATCGGCGCGATTCACTTGGCGATGCAATATTTTGGCCTTGCCCTCGCCGGCGACGTCTC
>SHVP01000050.1 GCA_009694165.1 Alphaproteobacteria bacterium | reverse complement strand
GGCAAGCTGTTCGGCCGCGGCACCACCGACATGAAAAGCTTCATCGCCATCGCGCTGGCGCTGGTGCCGGCGATGCGGGCGCGCCCGCTGCACGTGCCGATCCACCTCGCCTTCTCCTACGACGAGGAAGTGGGTTGTCTCAGCGTGTCCGGGCTGATCGATCTGATCCGGCGCCAGGGCGTGCGCCCGCGCGCCGTCATCGTCGGCGAGCCGACCGAGATGAAGGTCGTCAACGCCCACAAGGGGATCCGCGCCTTCCTCACGACAGTGACTGGCCTCGAATCGCATTCGAGCACGACCCATCGCGGCGCCAACGCGATCCTCTTCGGCGCTGAATTGATCGCGGCCCTCGGGCGGATGGCCGACGAGCAGGCCGCGAGCCCTGGCGATCCGCGCTTCGACCCGCCCTACACGACGATTCACGTGGGCACGGTGCGGGGCGGCACGGCCCTCAACATCGTGCCGAGGGAATGCAGCTTCCTGTGGGAATATCGCGAAGTTCCGGGCGATGACGGCCGGGCGATCGAGCGGCGCTTTCGCGCACTGGCCGAGGGCGATGTGCTGGCGCGGCTGCGCGCTCGCTTCGCCGGCGCCACCATCGAGACGCGCCAGGTGGCCGAGGTGCCGCCGCTGGCCGCCCGCGACGGCTCGCCGGCCGAGACCCTGGCGCTGGCGCTCGCCGGTAGCAACCGGACCGCGGCCGTGTCCTACGCCACCGAAGCGGGACTATTTGACCTGGCCGACTTGCCCGCCGTCGTCTGCGGCCCGGGCTGTATCGACCAGGCGCACCGGCCTGACGAGTTCATCACCCTCGAGCAGGTCGCGGCCGGCGAAGCTTTCCTTCGCCGCCTCATCGCCTTCGCGGCCAGCCCCTCAGCGTAGACACAGACGCCGGCGAACACGCGTCCTTCGAGACGCGCCTTCGGCGCTCCTCAGGACGAGGTATTTGGTTCCTCACCCTGAGGAGGCGCGAAGCGCCGTCTCGAAGGGTGACCCCAGATGGCCGGGGAGTTCGCCTTTCAGGGCTGTGCTGAGGTCAGCGCAGGTAGCGGCTGAGGTACTGGCGGATGTTGACCTCGAGCTGGTCGTTGACGTCCTTCATCAGCCCTTCGGTGATCTCGAGAAAGGCCCTCTCGCGGCCGTAGAGGGTGACGTTCTCGGGTAGGGTCCGGCTGCGATCGGCCTGGGCGGTGGCGAAGGCGTCCTGGAAGCCGCGGTCGTTGCGAATCTCGATCGCCACCTCGAGGCGGCCGTCGTAGCGCTCGGATTGCTCGTTGCTGAACATCGCCCGCAGCCCCTGGGCGCGCGGCAACTTGGTTTCGATCACCGAGGCGCGGCGAATGACGAACACCGCCCGCCCCTCGCCGCCCGCCGCCTGCAACCGGTCGGCGGCCCAGCGCCGGGCAGCCGTCTGCGGCGTGGTCGGAAACAGATGCTCGACGTTGGGCGGCTTGAGCGGCGGCTCGTAGATCTCGTTAACCTCGATCTGTCCCACGTTGAGGCGGATGGGCGGCAGGTGGGCATAGGAGAGTTCGGGCAGCGGCGGTGGCGGCAGGTAGGCGGCGCAGGCGGCGAGACCGGCCGTGGCGGCGAAACCGACGAGGACGAAACGACGCGTAGGGGCGGTAGACACAGGCATCTCCCTCGGGAACCAGGGGCTGCCCCATAGATTGGCAGAGAACGGCGGAACGGCAATGGCCTAGTGCGCCGGCGCGAACTCACCGGGATCGAGCAGGTAGAGCTTGTTGCAGAACTCGCAGGTCACCTCGATGCGGCCGCCGACCACCATGTCGGCCACGTCGGTCGGCGAAAAGCTTCGCAGCACGGTGCGTACCCGTTCGTCGCTGCAGCGGCAGCCGGCGACCAACGGCACGATCGGGTGCACGGCGACGCCAACCTCGTGGTACAGCCGATACAGGAGATACGTCGGCGGCAGGAGCGGATCGACGAGTTCGCGCGGCGTCAACGTGGCAGCGAGCGCGCGGGCGTGACGCCAATGCTCGTCGGCGGTTTCGCGGTCGACCGCGCCGGCCGGCCGACCGCCGGCGGCGGCGATGGCTTGCACCATGATGGCGCCGGCGCACCAGTGCCATTGGCCGCCGCGTCCGAGCTCACGCCCGACGCCGATATGCACCAGCGCCCGCAGCTGCTCGCTTTGCCGGAAGTAGCTCTCGGCGCAGGTGGCGATGGTGTCGCCTTCGAGGGCGACGATGCCCTGGTGCCGCTCGCCCAGCAGCGGGTCCACCGTCCAGCACAGGAACCCATTGCCGATGAGATCGGCAACCGCCAACCGCTCGGAGCCCGCTTTCCCGGCAGCGGCGGCGACGGCGGCGGCATCGAACCGCGCGTAGCCGCGCATGGTGCCGGGCGATTCGATATCGGCGACCAGCGCCCGCACCGGGCCTGCGCCGCGCAGCTCGAGCGAAAAGATGCCGTCGAACTTGACGGCGCTGGCAAAGGTGGCGGCGAGCGCCACCACCTCGCCGAGCAGGAAGGATACCGGGACGGGATAGGCGTGGCGGCCGAGGATCTCGTCGATCGCCGGCCCCAGGCGCACGAGACGACCGCGCAGCCCGATCGCCTCGACCTGGAACGGCTGGATGAGATCGGTGTCCGGCTCGGTGCCGGCCGCGGCGGTCATGCCGCCAGGCACCAGGCGAGGATACCTTTCTGCGCATGCAGTCGGTTTTCGGCCTCGTCCCAGACGACGGATTGCGGTCCGTCGATGACCGCGCCGGTCACTTCCTCGCCGCGGTGGGCGGGAAGGCAGTGCATGAACAGCGCGTCGGGCTTGGCCCTCGCCATCACGCGCTCGTTGACCTGGTAAGCCGCCAGCAGGTTGTGGCGCTGCTGGCGCATCTGTTCGCCGCCGGCGCGCTCGGCGTTCATCGACATCCACACGTCGGTCATCACGCAATCGGCCCCGCCGGCTGCCTCGAGCGGATCGTGACAGAGCGACACTGCGCCGCCTTCCGCCTTGGCCCAGGCGAGCACGTCGGCGGGCGGCGCCAATTCGCGCGGACAGGCGAGCCGCAACTCGTAGCGGAAGCGGACGGCCCCTTGGATGAGCGACACCGCGACGTTGTTGCCGTCGCCCGACCAGGCTAGGCGCCGGCCGGCGATCGGGCCGCGGCGTTCTTCGAACGTCATGATGTCGGCCAGCACCTGGCACGGATGGGTGCGATCGGTGAGGCCGTTGATCACCGGCACCGTCGCGTGCCGGGCGAGATCGAGCAGCACCTGGTGCCGCGTCGTCCGGATCATGATCATGTCGACGTAGCGCGACAGCGTGCGGGCGGTGTCGGCCGCGGTCTCGCCGCGGCCGATCTGCATCTCGCCGCTGCTGAGGTGCAGCGTCTCGCCACCCAGTTGCCGGACGGCGACGTCGAACGACACCCGGGTTCGAGTCGACGGTTTCTCAAAGATCATGGCGAGGATCTTGCCGCGCAGCGGCTGATCCTCGTCGACCTCGGCATGGCCGCGGCCGACGCGCTGCGCCTTGCGGCGGACGGCGTCGTCGAGAATGGCGCGCAACGCCTTGGGGTCGATCGCGTCGAGATCGAGAAAATGCCGGAGTTGGCTCATGGCTCGAACGCTGCCAATGTCTTGTCGATGATGCCGAGCGCCTCGCTCACGTGCATTTCGTCGATGATCAGCGGCGGCAGCAGGCGGACGACATTGTCGCCGGCGGAGACGGTGAGCAAGCCGTTGGCGCGCAGCGCATCGATCAGCTTGTTGAGATCGCCCTGGACCTTGAGGCCGAGCATCAGGCCGCGGCCGCGCACCTCGGCTAGCTTGTTGCCGTGGCGGGCGGCCAGCCGGTCGAGCCCGTCCTTCAACTTGGCGCCGACCCGTACCACCTGGTCGAAGAATCCGGGCGCCAGCAACTCGGCCACCGCCGCATTGGCGACGCTGGTCGCGAGCGGATTGCCGCCGAAGGTCGAGCCGTGCGTTCCCGCCACCATGCCCACGGCTGCCCGCTCGGTCGCCAGGCAGGCGCCAATCGGGAAGCCGCCGCCAAGCGCCTTGGCGACCGACAACACGTCGGGCGTCACTCCCCACCACTCGTGGGCGAACAACTTGCCGGTGCGGCCCATGCCGGTTTGCACTTCATCGAAGAGCAGCAGAAGGCCATGCCGGTCGCAGAGGTCGCGCAGCGCCTTGAGGAAAGAATCGGCGGGCACGCGCACGCCGCTTTCGCCTTGAATCGGTTCGATCATGATGCCGGCGGTCTCCGCCGTGATCGCCGCCCGCAGCGCGGCGAGGTCGCCCATCGGCACCTGGTCGAAGCCGTCGACGACCGGACCGAAGCCGGCCAGGTTCTTTGACTGCCGCCCGGCCGCGAGTGTTGCCAACGTCCGGCCGTGGAAAGCGCCCTCGAAGGTGACGAGGCGAAACCGTTCCGGGTGTCCGCTAGCGCTTTGGAATTTTCGCACCACCTTGATGCCGCACTCGTTCGCTTCGGCGCCCGAATTGCAGAAAAAGACGGTGTCGGCGAAGCTGTTGGCGGTCAGCGTGGCGCCAAGCTTCTCCTGAGCGGGAATGCGGTAGAGATTGGAGGTATGCCAAACCTTCGTAGCGGCGTCGGTCAGCGCCTTGACCAGCTTGGGATGAGCATGGCCAAGCGCGTTCACCGCGATGCCAGCCCCAAAATCTAGATAGCGACGCCCATCGGAACCAAAGATATAGGCTCCTTCACCGCGCTCGAACGAGAGATCGGCGCGGGCGTATGTCGGCATCACGGGACTGATCACAGGCTTTCTCCGGGCCAAGGGCCGTAGCGCGAGAAAGCGCGTGAGTATGGTGACGCGCTGGTGCCCTGTCAACGGAACCGCGCCGCCTCAGCCCTTGAAAAACCTAGGAATTCTTCTTGTGTCCGCCGGCAAAGACGCGTCGCTGACTAGGCGCGGAACGGCGCCGCCGGCGCGGGGGCCGGCGCCTGCTGCAACAATACGCGGGCGGGCGGCGCCCGACCCGCCTTGTCCTCGCCGAAATAGACGGTCATGTGAGGGAACGGCATCTCGATGCCTTCGGCGTCGAAGCGCTCCTTGAGACGCAGATTGAAGGCGCGGCGCACCGCCCATTGACGACTGGGCGCTGTCTTTAGCCGCACCTGGATGATCACCGCCGAATCGGCAAAGCGCTCGATGCCGAGCACCTCGAGCGGCGCCAGGATGTCGGCGGCGAACGCCGGGTCGGCGCGCATCGCCTCGGTGATTTTTCCGAGCACGGCGAACACGTCGCCGACGTTCTCGCGATAGGCGACACCGATTTCGATCGGCACGAACGCGAAGTCGCGGGTCATGTTGACGACGGTGTCGACGACGCTGAACGGGATGGTGTGGACGTGGCCCTGCTGGTCGCGCAGGCGGATGGTGCGGATCGAGATACCCTCGACGGTGCCGGTCCGCCCTCCCGCCGTGACGACGTCGCCGATGCCGAGCGAATTCTCGAAGATGATGAACGCGCCGGTGATGACGTCCTTGACCAGGGTTTGCGCCCCGAAACCGATGGCAAGACCGACGACACCGGCGCCGGCCAGCAGCGGCGCCACGTTGACGCCGAGTTCGGACAGGACGGCGATCGCCGACACCAGCATCACCACCACGTAGAGCACGTTCTTGGCCAAGGGATGCAGGGTGCGCAGCCGCGTCTGGCCGCCATTGGCCGCGGCCGCGGCCGGGCGCGCCAACAACCGGTCGAGCGCGGCGCTGCCCAATTCCCAGGTTAGCGCCGCCAAGGCGACGACCAGGACAATGCTGAGCCCGCGCGACAGCAGATTACTGCCACGATCGGTTTCGATCAGGGCCAACAGGCGGATATGCCAGGCGTCGAGCACGAGTAGCACGGCCACCACGATGAGTGCCGCTTCGATCATCCGCAGCAGAACCGTGAGGTAGCGGTTGGCGCGTGCCTCCAGCCGCGGATACCGCTGTTGCAAGTCGCGACTGATACGGAAGATGGCGGTGATCGCGCGGCGCAATCCGGCGATGGCGAAAAAGGTCAGGACGACGATCACGAGGGTACGCAACGTCGCTGTGGCGACGAAGCGAAACCCGTTGGCGATTTCCAGCGCCCAGATCAGATAGGCGGTTGCCAGGTAGAGCATGACGAAGATGTGCCAGACGTCGCCGAGGCGGCGGCGCACCGCGGCGACGACGCCGCCGAGCCCCGGATAACCCTGGATGCGATTGCGAACGGCGGCCCGGTTCTGCAGGGTGAGGTGGGCGATGAGGCCCGCGATCAGCAGGCCGACGATCTTTTCGACCGCGCCGACGCTGGCAACCGGCAGGCCGACGAAGGACAGCATCTGCGCCAGGGCAAAGCCAGCGACAGTGACGACGATGAGACGCCGGGCCCAGACATAGGCATAAGCCGCGGTGGCATCGTCGAGCGGCAACAAGCGCCGCTCGTGCTCCACCGGCGCGGCAGCTGCGCGCACCACCGTCAGCAGCACCCAGGCGGCGACCACGCCGTTGATCAGGGTGAGCAGGACGAGGCGCGTGGTCGGCGTCGGCTTGGTCACGACCAGCGAGGCGTAGGCCGCGGCGAGAAAGACGACCACCGGCAGGAGTTCGAGCGCTGTGCGCAAGAGCCAGACCGGCACCCGCACCCACCAACTGTCGCCCTGCCAGCGATCGATGCGGCCGATCGGCCAACGCAACGCGCGCTCGGCGACCCAGGAAAGAGCCAAGGCCGCGAGCAGCACCGTCCCGACCTGAACGAGAACGCCGCCCCAGAAGGCGCGGCGATCGGGTTCGCTGACTTGACGTTCCAGCCACTGGACCAATGTTCCGGCGCTGCGGGTGTTGCTGGCGAAGAGCTCGAGCTGCTCGCCCATCGTCGCGACGCCACCGCCAATCCGACGCAGGGCGTCGGACAGAAATCCACGGGCTGGCAAGTCGGCTTCGGTGGCCTTGCGAGATTGGATCAGGATTTCGAGTTGCCGGATCAGGCCCTCGCGCGCCTGCGGGTCGCGCAGCGTCGCCACCAGCGCCTCGATGTCCTCGGCCGCCACCGGCGATGCAGCGAGGGGTTGGGCCGTGGCGGGCAAGCCGGCCGAGGCCAGACCTAGCCAAACCAATAGGAGGGCGAAACGTCGCAGGCGTTGCATGGCCGCGGTCATCGGAGGAGGCTTGGCATGGGTGCCGTCGGCGCCGTTATATCACGCGGGAAACTCGGTCGAGAGGCCCGATGGCCAAGAACGACAATGCGATCCTTGCCGCTAACCGCCTGCTGGCCGATGGCGCTTGGCCGGCGGCGGCGGCCGGTTTTCGTCGCATCTTGCAGCGCGATCCTATGAACGCCGAGGCGTTGCGCGGGCTCGGCATTGCGGCGTTGCGCAGCGGCGATCACGCCGAGTCGCTGCGGGCGTTCGAACAGTGCCGCCAAGTGGCCCCGACGGACGCCGAGGTTCATTTTCTGCTCGGCAATCTTTATCTCGGCGCCGGCCGGGTGCAGAGCGCCGTCGACATGTACCGTCTGGCGACCGCGCTGGCCCCTACGGTTCCCGAAATCGTCAACAACCTGGCGGCGCCGCTCCTGCAGCTTGGTCGGGCCGCCGAAGCCATCGCACCGGCGCGGCGCAGCGTCGAGATCCGCCCGGCATTCGCCGAGGCCCACAACACGCTCGGCAACGCCCATATAGCCGTGGGCGATCTGCTCGCCGCCAAACGCGCCTTTGCCGAGGCCCTGCGCCGCAACCCGCAACTGGCGAGCGCACGCATCAATCGCGGCCATGCCCTGATCGACCTCGGCCAGACGGCGACGGCACTCGAGGAGTTCGAACAGGCGCTGGCGTAGGGGACGGCACTCAACGCCGCCCATAACGGACGCGGCCTGGCGCTGCAGCGCGAAGGCCGCCACCGCGAAGCGATCGCCGCCTTCCACGCGGCGGCCGCCGCCAATCCGCAATTGGCAGCGGCGATAGGCAACCTTGCCGTGTCGCTGCAATCGCTCGGCCAACATGAAGAAGCCTTGCTGCGCTGCCGCGAGGCCGCGACGTTGCGCCCGGACTCGGTCGAGGTGCAGGTCAACCTCGGCCACATCCTGCAGTCGCTCGGCCGGCACGCCGAGGCCTGCAAGGCCTTCGCCACCGTGCTGGCGCTCGACGCCAGGCGAATCGAGATGGCCCCCTATCTGTTGCATTCGCGCCTGCACCTGTGCGACTGGCACGACCTCGACGGCCTGACGCAAACGACGATGGCGGCAGCCGCCCGGGGCGACGGCAGCGAAAGCGGGGCGACGGTGCCGCCCTTTGCGCTTGCCTCGACGCCGGCGACGCTAGCACTGCGCTTGCAGGCCGCGCGGCATTCTGCTGCCGCCCACGCGCGGGCAGCACTCCTTTCCGCCGCGGCTCGACGCGGAAAAAAGCCGTCTCCGCATCGGCTTCGTGTCGCCCGATTTCCGTGCCCATAGTGTGGCGATTTCCTTCGGCGGCCTGCTCGCCGCCCATGACCGCGTCGGGTTTGATTGGATCGGCTACTCGATCGCCGCCGGCGGCGGCGATATGACGACGGAACGCCTCGGGCGCTCGTTCACCGCTTTCCGCGATCTCGGCGCACTCGCCAATGCCGACGCTGCCCGCCTGATCTACGACGACCAGATCGACATCCTCGTCGACCTTGCCGGGCACACCCGCGGGACCCGTCTGGAAGTCTTCGCGTTGGAACCGGCCCCGGTGCAGGTGCATTGCCTTGGCTACGGCAGCACTGTCGGCGCCGACTACATTCCCTAGCTAGTGAGCGACGCCGTGCATACGCCGCCCGAGCTGCTGGCGCACTGCAGCGAGTCGCTCGTCCTCTTGCCCGACAGCTTCATGGCGGCCGGTCCCTCGCCTATCGACGCGGCGTCGCCCAGCCGGGCCGGGGAAGGATTGCCGCCGGAGGGTCTCGTCCTCGCCAACTTTAACGCGCACTACAAGTTCGATCCCGCGACCTTCGCCGTGTGGATGGCGTTGCTCCGCGAGACGCCGGCGAGCGTGCTGTGGCTCAGGGCCGGGCTCGACGCCGCGATGGACAACCTGCGACGGGCCGCCGAGGCCGACGGCGTTGCCGCCGAGCGGTTGATCTTCGCGCCGCGGCGCGAGCACCCCCGGCATTTGGCCCGTCACCGCCTTGCCGACCTGGCGCTCGATTGCCGGTTCCATACCGGCGGCGTGACCACGACCGACGCCCTGTGGGCGGGGGTGCCGGTGCTGACGCTGGCGGGGCCGTCGCATTCCGAGCGAACTGGCGCCTCGATCCTGACCGCGATCGGCTTGGGCGACCTGATCGCCACCGACCTCGCCGACTACCAGCACCGCGCCACCGCGTTGATCGGCGACGACACCGGTCGGCGCGCAGTTCGCGACCGCCTCGGGCGCCTCCGCGAGACCGCCCCCCTGTTCCAGCCCGACCGCCTCGCCCGCCACCTCGAGGATCCCTACCGCCTGCTGTGGCGCGCCCGCTGCAGCGGCGAGCGGCCGAAGGTCGTGCCCGTTCCCCGCCGTCTCTAGCGTTCGGGTCGGGCGCGGAGAAAGGCCGCCATGTGAAAGCGCGCGTGCTCGGGCTCGTAGCGATAGGCTGTCCCGATCGGACAGGCGCGGCGGGCAAGACAACCGCCCTCTTCGCACGCACAACCGGCGCCTGTCGGATGCCGCACGCAAGCGTCAATATGCAGGACTTGGCCGCGCAAGGTGGGGATCGGGCAGGCGCTAAGGCAAGGCTTGTCCGCGCATGAATCGCACGGCGCCGGGGCGTCGCGGCGTGGGGCAAGCGCCAGGCGTTCGGCGAACACGAACGCAGCGCGGTAGGCGTGCCAGGGCCCGTAGTCGGGATGGAGAAAAAGACCGAGCGGCGAGGGATGCACCGGCTCGCACCGTTGCGCCCACGAGAGGAACGGCAGAAACGGCGGGCCGGAATGGGCGTAGTAGACGGCGGCGCCCATCTCGGCCGCGAGCGGCGCAAGCTCCGACTCGATCCAGCGGTTAAGGGGGTCCGCTCCCTCGCCAAACCCGCTCTGCTTGAACGCTCGCCACATCGCCGAACCGGCGTTGCCGACCAGGACGACGGTCTGTGCCGCACGGCTTGCGGGAGCCTTTGGCAGGTCCTCGTCCGAATGTGTGCGATCGAACCCCCCGCGCAATAGCAACCCGTACTTGAGCAAACGTGCGGCGAGATTGAAAAGAGTGACCTCCATGCCCCATCATGTGTCCGATTGGAAATCGCAGGCAAACTCTATGTCTGGTCAAACCGTTGACGACGGATTGAAGCGCAACCTATGGTGGCCTGGGCGGCGATACCCGTTTGCCTCTGCCGTCGACACACGCTGGCGTTGGATTCCTCAGGGGATTATGCCGCTAGATTCGTCGCCGTTTGACCTCCAAACCGAAGCCAGGACGCTCGCCGCATTACGATGATTCACCGTGTTCTCATGCCCAGGCTCGGCGCCAACATAGATACCGTCAAGGTTATCGCCTGGCTCAAGAAAATCGGCGACGACGTCCGCAAAGGAGACATCCTCGCTGAACTGGAAACAGAGAAGTCTTCGTTCGAACTCGAGGCTGAAGAGAGCGGCGTCCTTCGCCACATCGCCGTCGAAGCCGGCAACCAAGTCGCCTACAATGTTCCCCTTGCCATCATTGCCGGTCAAGATGCTGATATTAGTTCCGCGCTAGCAGAGTTGAGCACCGCGGAGTCGTCGAGCGTCGCTTTCGTCAAGAAGATGGACGAAAGTGTGTTCGATGCGGTCGAGAAGGCCGGCAAGGCTGCACCAGGTAAAGTCACGAGAGCTCTTGCGACGCCACGAGCACAGGCGATGGCGTCAACCGCTGGGATTGAGGACCAGGAGCTTAGTGGGATCGCGGCAGGACTGCCGCGCGGCTTCGCCACCGAACGCGATATCGAGGCGTATCTCGCCCTGGTGCCGACTTATATCTACGGTGCTTCTACTGGTGCTCTGCAAATCATGGAGATCGTTCGTTCGGGTACTCCTTGTCGCCTCGTAGGCATCATCGACGACAATCCCGACCTCCATGGTCGCCAAGTCAGAGGGGTTGAGGTGCTGGGCGGAATAGACCTATTGGCGGATCTTGCCGCCAAAGCCCGGACAGCCGTAGTTGTTGCCTCGCACTCGAACAACCGTCGAAAAATATTCGAAAAACTCGCCACTCGCGTCCCTGGGGTTGATCTTCCACCGGTCGTCGATCGGCGTGCGGTGTTACTCTCTGGCGTGACCGTCGGACCGGGTTGTCTCATCGAGGCGGGTTGTATTGTTGGGCACGACGTGTCCCTGGGCCAGGGCGCGATTCTCAATATTGGAGCAAAGCTCTCACACAATTGTGCCGTTGGAGCCTTCAGTCACTTGGCAATCGGAACCTCGATTTCAGGGGCGGTGTCCATCGGTAGGAACTGCTTGATCGGCGCGGGAAGCGCGATAAACCCCGCGGTGGCCATAGGCGATAACGTCATCGTAATGCCGGGATCTTCGGTCATGAACGACCTGCCGGCCGATGTGACCGCCGGAGGAAATCCAGCTCGGGTGGTTGGTGAAAGCAAACGGGGAACGGCGTGAAACTTCCCAATGACCCCGCTGTTGGTCGCCGCCTGCGACAGTTAGGCACGATGCTCCGAATTCGCTATTTCGAGGAGCGCCTTGATCGTTTGTTTTCGCGCGGGGCACTCGGAGGCACTTGCCACCTATGCATCGGTCAGGAAGCGGTTGCGGTGGGCGTCTGCGACCAATTGCGGGCGGGAGACCGAGTGGTTTCTTCGCACCGCGGACATGGACACCTCATTGCCATGGGCGGAAGCTTGGACCGCATGTTCGGCGAACTGATGGAGCGTGAAATCGGTTACTGCCGGGGTCGCGGCGGTACGCAGCACCTCTGTGCGGCCGACATCGGATTCTATGGAACAAATGGGATAACGGGAGGAGGTATTCCGATCGCCACGGGGCTGGGATTGGCAGCAAAACGGGACGCCCGTGGCGGAGTCGTCGTTTCGTTCTTCGGCGACGGCGCGGTCAACCAGGGAACCTTTCACGAGTCCCTCAATATGGCCGCGATGTGGCAATTGCCCGTGATATTTGTTTGCGAGAATAATCTTTACGCCATGTCGACATCCTTCGATCGTGTGTCTCTCATCCCCGACGTTTATCGTCGCGCCGAGGCCTACGGGATGGTCGGTCTCGTTGCTGACGGTAGTGACCTTGCGGATGTCGACGCAAAGTCTGCGGAAGCGTTCGCGATCGCTCGATCCGGCCGCGGTCCGGTCCTTTTGGAAGCGAAGACCTATCGTCATCACGGTCACTCGAAGTCCGACCGCCGCGCCTATCGAACCAAAGAAGAAGAGGAACGTTGGCGATCGCGTGACTGCGTTACGCTGCTCCAGGAGACACTGGTGGCCATGGGCTATGGCGACGAAGCCAAGGCGGCAGCAACGGAGGTTCTGGCGGAGATAGATGCCGCAGAATCCATCGCGGAGGCGAGCCCGTTTGCCGAGGCTGGCACGCCGGCGCCACGCAACTGAGATGACTCGTGTCATCAGCTTTCGTGAAGCTATTCGCGACGTTCTCGACGAGCGCCTCGCCGCCGATCCCCGCGTGCTCCTGATAGGCGAGGATATCGGCATTTACGGGGGTGCTTTTGGCGTCACCCGCGGATTAGTTGAGAAGTACCCCGATCGAGTCATCGAAACACCAATATCTGAGAACAGTTTTGTTGGAGTCGCCGTGGGTGCGGCGATGGGCGGATATAGGCCTGTCGTCGAACTGATGTTCATGGACTTCGTGACGTTGGCCATGGATCAGATTGTCAATCACGCGGCAAAAATCGAGTTCATGTATGCCGGCCAGCTAAAGACTCCGGTTGTCATCCGATTGCCTGGCGGTGGGGGCCGGGGCTATGGCGCATCTCATTCTCAGAGTCTCGAAGGCTGGTTCACCCAAGTGCCCGGTTTGACCGTCCTCGCCCCCGCCACACCGGCGGACGTTGCCGGCCTCTTGAATAGCGCCATGGACCAGGATAGCCCGACGATCTTTGTCGAGAACAAACTCCTCTACGATGTGAAGGGGCCCGTCCCAGACATTTCCCATAGGACCCCGATCGGCAAGGCCCGCATAGTGACCGAAGGGGAAGACCTCACCATCGTGACATACGGGCGAATGGTGCAAGTTGCGGAGGCAGCCGCAGCAAGCTTGGCTGAGCTCGGTCTCTCGACTGAGGTGCTCGACCTTCGTAGCCTTCGACCCTTGGATGGAGACGGCATTCAGGCCTCGGTATCGCGCACGGGACGACTAGCGATTCTTTCGGAGGCCCCCCCCTCTGGCGGGGTTGCAGCCGAGGTCGCGGCGCTGGCAGCGGGCCAAAGCTTCGACGCCCTGCGCGCGCCGATCCTCCGGTTGAGCGCGCAGGACACGCCGATCCCGTCGGCGACAAGGCTGGAACGACATGTTTTCCCGACCGCGGAGGCCCTTGTCGAGGCGATCGCGACCACCTTTCTGCCGTAGCTGGAGAGCTGACGCGAAGGTGGCAGCGTCGCAACCGCCCATGGAGGGCGCGGCCTCCAGGCAGATAGCGGATGCGACGGACACGAGTATCGTCTCGATGGGGGACTTACCAAAGAGTGGCGCGCCCGGAGAGATTCGAACTCCCGACCCCTAGATTCGTAGTCTAGTGCTCTATCCAGCTGAGCTACGGGCGCAGTCCGCCTCGGCAGAACCGGGATTTGCCCAGCAGGCCCCGGCGCGAAGAAGGTGTGGAACCTAATCAAAACACCTCCTAGCCGCAAGGGAACAGCACCCCTCCCCCCGACCAGACCCGGAAAATCCCGACCGATTCGGGGTATTAGTTTCTTGTCGCCCAGGACCGCAATTGGCTAAGATCGCCCCGGGTCGACCTAACTTCACGTAAGCTACCGCGTTCCTCTCGTATCTATCTGGCCTTTCAAGACAAAAGAATCCTGCGTGGGTTGCGCTTGAGAGAGTTGGAAAAGGGGGGCGCCGTTGGCGCGCGATAAACAAACGGTTTTGCCGGACATGGTGCTGACGAAATCCGCTGCCGTAGCTGTGGGGACGGCACTTCTCCTTGCAAGTTGCTCGTTCGTCTCGGACTCGATTTTCCCGAGCCGTTCCGGCCGTTCGGCCGATAGCGCACCGCTTCTGCCGTCCATGGCCGCGACCGCGCCAACACCGGCCTTGCCGGCCCGGCCGGGTGTGGCGCCGACGCCGCCGGCCCTGACCGCCGGTGCTATCGCCCCGGTTCCCGTGACCCCCGGCGTCAATACGGGCACCTTTGTGGGCCAGAAGGTGCAACAGATCCGCACCGAACTGACCCAGCTGCAGACCAGCATCGTGCAACAGAACCAGCGCCTGCAGGACGTGCGCAATCAGGTCTCGGCCACCTCACAGCGCTATCATGGCACGCTAGCGGCGATCACCTCGCGCCTGCAGGTCGGAACGACACCCGGCAACCCGGTTCTCGTCAATCAGTGGAACGTCGCCCAGTCCGAGCTCGATCGGCTGAGCAGCGAGATCAACCAGCTCAATTCGTTGGCCAATTCGGTCGCCAGCGACTCGGCCTTCGCCACCTTCGTGCTCGAAAGCGCCCGCGCCGCCTTCGGTCTGTCCGGGGCGATCGACGAAGATCACCGCCAGCTGGTGATCCTCGAGGATGAAACCAATCGCACCGTGGTGTTGATTGACCGCCTGCTCAACGAACTGAGCGAAGACGTGAGCCGGCAGACCGCCTATGTCGGCAACGAACGGGCCAACCTGACCACCGTCTCGCTCGCCATTCAAAACGGCGAGTTGATCGGTCCCAGCCTCGCCAATCGCGCGTTCTCGCGCACGGCGTCGCTCGGTGCGCCGTCGGCGGCCGGGATCGGCGTCGGTGCGGGCGACAGCACGGCCGCGCTGACCAACAACCGCCGGCCGTTGGTGGTCATCCGCTTCGATCGCGCCGACGTACCCTATCAGCAGGCGCTCTACGCCGCCGTCAGTCGCGCCCTCGAGCAACGGCCGCAGGCTGCGTTCGATCTCGTCGCCGTCGCCCCCAACAAGGGCACGCCGGCGGAAGTTGCCCTCAACCAGTCGCGCTCAAAAGGCAACGCCGAGCGGGTCTTGCGGTCGCTGGTCGAAATGGGACTGCCCGCCAATCGCGTGCAGATGTCGTCCGCGACCAGCGGCGACGCCTTCACCAACGAAGTCCATCTGTACGTTCGCTAGCGCTTAGCCCCGCCGCAGACGGTCGCCGAATTTCGCCCGGTAGGACGGAAACATCCCCAGGCTGTCGGCTAGGTAGACGCCGCGCGCGGTCGCCCGCGCGACGCAGTCGGCCGCCATCGACCCGAGTCGGGCCAACAGGGTTGCGTCGCCGGCGCGCCGCTCTCGATGGGTCGAGAGCACGAAGAGAACATCTCCGTCAAACGGCGTATGAACAGGGCGAATGGCGCGCGCCAGTCCGTCATGGGCCATGATGGCGAGCCGCCGGGCGCCGGCCTTGTCCAGCGGTGCGTTGGTGGCGACGACGCCAATCGTCGTATTGGCACCTAGTGGCGATAGCTCGCCATAGTCGAGCGCGGCGGCGACGATCGCGTGGGGAACCGGTTGGCCGCCGAGTTCATCGTCTTGCTCAAGCGCCCAGGCCCAAAGCGACGCCGACCCCGGCATAACGGCCGAGCCGAACGGATTGGCAGCGATCAGCGCACCCACCTGCAGACCGTCGTCGCTGATGAGCGAGGCCGTGCCAAGACCGCCCTTGAGTACGCCCGCCTTGGCGCCCAGACCGGCGCCGGCATTGCCGAGGCGGAAGTCCCGCCCGGCGCCCGCGCACGCGCGCAATGCCAAGGCGCGGTAGGGCGGCGTGCCGCCCCACGACTTGTCGCCCCCGTTCAGCAGGTCAAAGAGGATCGCGGCGGGAACGATCGGAACTACGGCACCACCGACGGGATACCCGCGGCCGCGGGCCGCCAACCACTCCGTCACGCCCGCCGCCGCATCGAGCCCGAAGGCCGAGCCACCGCTGAGGACAAGCGCGTCGACGTGGTCGACCAGGTTGACCGGGTCGAGCAGATCGGTTTCCCGCGTGCCCGGCGCGCCGCCGCGGGCATCGACCGCCGCGATCGCCGGGCGGTCCGGCAGCACCACCGTGACGCCGGTCCAGGCGCGATCGTCCTCGGCATTGCCGACCGCAACGCCGTCGACGTCGGTGAGCGAATTGCGTGGTCCGGGGCGGAGCATGGGCGATCCTTCTCCAGGTGAGGCCCGTCACACTAGTCAGCACGGCAAAGACCGGTCAACGCATCGCCTCCCTGATTGCTTGACCGGCGCCAGCCGACGACAATGGGCGACCATGCCGAGCCCCGCGGTCGTCCGGCGTCTCATCGGTTTCGTAGCCGGCGCCTCGCTATCCTTGTTCCCCGGTCTCTTCGCCGCCGCCGAGCCGGCGCGGCCGGCCGTGTTCGCCCAGCGCCACATGGTCGCCGCCGCCCACCCGCTGGCCGCCCAGGCGGGCCTCGTCATCCTGCGGCGAGGCGGCAACGCGATCGACGCGGCGATCGCCGTCGCCCTAGCGCTCAACGTCGTCGAGCCGCAGGCGGCCGGTATCGGCGGTGGGGCGTTTCTGGTGTTCTACGATGCGGCGGCCAAGCGCACGACGACCTTCGACGGTCGTGAGACCGCGCCCGCTTCCGCCACGCCTGACATGTTTCTCAACGCCACCGGGGAACCCATTCGCTTCGCCGATGCGATCCTAGGGGGCCGCGCCGTCGGCGTACCCGGCCTACTGCGTCTCATGGCGCTCGTCCATCAGCAGCACGGCCGATTGGCGTGGGCGGACCTCTTTGGCCCGGCAATCGAGCTGGCCGAAAACGGCTTTCCCGTCTCGCCCCGGCTGGCCGCGGCCACCGCGCGGGAGCGCTCGCTCGGGACCTTCGAGGCGGCCCGGCGCTATCTCCTTCGTGACGACGGCACGCCCCTCCAGGAGGGCGACCGGCTCACCAACCGGACGCTGGCCGAAACGTTTCGCCTGGTCGCCAGGGACGGCATCGCTGCCTTCTACGAAGGAGTGATTGCCGGCGACATCGTCGCCGCGGTGCAAGGCTCGGATCCCAACCCCGGACGCCTGGACGCGTCCGACCTCGCCCGCTACACCGCGCGGGAGCGCGAGGCGGTTTGCGGCACCTATCGCCGACGGACGATCTGCGGCATGGGACCACCCAGCTCGGGGGGCATCACGACGCTGCAGATCCTGGGCATGCTCGGCCGTTTCGACTTCGACCGCCAGGCCCCGCTGGCCTTCGACGCCGTTCATCTTTTTGCCGAGGCGAGTCGCTTCGCCTTCGCCGATCGCGACGCCTATATCGCCGATCCTGACTTCGTCGATGTTCCGGTCGGCGGCCTGGTCAACGATACCTATCTGCGGCAACGGTCCCGTCTCATCCGTACCAAGCGGGCCGGCAAGACCGCCGCCCCCGGGGAGCCTCCGTTCCGGCGCGGCGCATTGCCCAGCCCCGACGAACCGAGCGAGTTGCCGGCAACCAGCCACCTCAGCATCGTCGATGGATCGGGCAACGCCGTAGCGATGACGGCCAGCATCGAAAGCGCCTTCGGATCGCGCCTGAT
>SHVP01000001.1 GCA_009694165.1 Alphaproteobacteria bacterium | reverse complement strand
AAGATGCCGCGCATGGACGGCATGGAGCTGCTCAACCGGCTGCGTCGGGTCAGCGACGTACCGGCGATCTTCCTCACTTCCAAGGACGACGAGATCGACGAAGTTCTCGGCCTCAAGATGGGCGCCGATGACTACATCCGCAAACCCTTCTCCCAACGGCTGCTGATCGAGCGAATCCGTACGATCCTGCGCCGCACCGAGGCCCGCAACGGCCGCTCGCCCGGTGGAGAAGAAAAAACCATCGTGCGTGGCCCGCTGGTGCTCGATCCCTCGCGCCATGCCTGCAATTGGCGAAACATGGCGATTTCGCTGACCGTCACGGAATTCTTGATTTTGCAGGCGCTGGCGACGCGGCCAGGGCTGGTCAAGAGCCGCGACAACCTGATGGACGCCGCCTACGACGACCAGGTCTATGTCGACGATCGCACCATCGACAGTCACATCAAGCGACTGCGACGGAAGTTCCGCGAAGTCGACACCGAGTTCGATTCAATCGAGACGTTGTACGGTCTCGGTTACCGCTACAAGGAAAAATAGCCTGCCATGGCGATGCCGCTACCGACCGCGTCCGCGTCCAGGGCCCGGGCGCTAAGCGGCGGGGACGATCCGCCTGGCTTGTCGCTGCCGGCGCCGCCCCGCGGTCGGCGGGGTTTTCCCTCGATTACCTTTCGCATCCTGGCGCTCAACTTGATCGCGTTGCTGATCCTCGTCGGCGGCCTGCTGTACCTCGATCAGTTTCGCGCCAACCTGATCGAAGCCAAAGTGGCTGCCCTGCGGACCGAGGGAGAGATCATCGCTGCCGCGCTTGGCGAAGCGGCGGTGGCGGTCGACGGCGATATCGGTTCCCTCGCCCTCGATGGCATTCAAACGCGGGTGCTACTGCGCCGTCTCATCGAGCCGACGCAGCACCGGGCGCGCGTTTTCGCCGCCGATCAGCACGTCGTCGCTGATAGCCGCATTCTCCAGGGCGCCGGGCGGGAGGTACAATTCGATTTCTTGCCGCCCGAAGAGGAACTGACCACTGCCGAGAGCATCTACGAGTGGGTGCGGGCCAACGCCGGATTCCTGCTGCCCGAGGGGCGACCGTTGCCGCCCTATATCGAGTATTTTGAGCAAAGCGCCGATCAATACGAGGAAGTAACGATGGCGCTCACCGGCGAGTTTTTCTGGGCGCATCGCGACCGCACTGGCACTCCGGTCCTTATCGTCGCCCTGCCGATCCAATCGTTCAAGCGCGTGCTCGGCGCGCTCATGCTGATGACCGACGCCGTCGACATCGAACAGACGGTGCGCGAAGTGCGGCTCGCCATCCTGCAGGTCTCGGGCGTGGCGCTAGCAATCACGGTTCTGTTGTCGCTCTACCTGGCGGGAACGATCGCCCGACCGGTCAGGCGGCTGGCGGCGGCGGCCGATCGCGTGCGACGGACCCGCGGCCGCCAAGTTCCCATACCCGACTTTACCGCCCGGCGGGATGAGATCGGCGCCCTCTCGGGCGCGTTGCGCGAAATGACTGCCGCCTTCTATCAGCGACTCGACGCAATCGAGTCATTTGCGGCCGACGTCGCCCACGAGATTCGCAATCCCTTGACCAGCCTGCGCAGCGCCGTCGAGGCCTTCGACAAGGCGCAAGATGCCAGCCAAAAGGAACGCTTAGTCGAGATTATCCGCGACGACGTCACCCGTATCGACCGGCTGTTGACCGACATCTCCGCCGCCTCCCGCCTCGACGCCGAGTTGTGGCGGAGTCAGATGGCCACGGTCGACCTCGGCGTGCTGGTGAAGCGCTTCGTCGATGCCAAGGTCGACGCCGCGCGACCCGAGGCTCCGGCGTTGCGCTTCGACACGCCGGAACCGGGACCGTTCGTGGTCGTGGGCATCGACGAGCGACTGGGACAAGTACTGCGCAATCTCGTGAACAATGCTGAATCGTTCAGCCCGCCCGGCGGCCGCATCGTCGTCACCGTGCGCCGCGCCGGCGACCAGGTGGAACTCGTGTGCGAGGACGACGGACCGGGAATTCCGCCCGACGATCTCGACAAGGTGTTCGAGCGTTTCTACACGCGCCGCCCGCAAGAGGAAGCGTTTGGCATGCACTCGGGACTCGGGCTGAGCATCTCGCAGCAGATCGTCACCGCCCACGGCGGCACTATCCATGCCGAAAACCGCGTCGATGCCGAAGGACGGGTTGCCGGTGCCCGCTTCGTTGTACGGTTGCCGGCGGCTGACGCGCGCCGACGTTGACTATCGGCCGCCGTCCCCGCAGGCTCCACCGCCATGGCGCTCGTGCATGCAAGTTGCGTCGAATGGGAGGGGATCGCGGTGCTGCTGCGCGGTCCGTCGGCCAGCGGCAAATCGGATCTAGCGTTGCGCTTGATCGACGGCGGTGCTCGCCTTGTCGCCGATGACCAGGTCGACCTCAGCGCGGTGCGGGGCGAGCTGATCGCCTCGGCTCCGGAGGCGCTGGCCGGGATGATCGAAGTGCGCGGCTTGGGCGTCGTCCACCTGCCCGAGGAACGCGTGACGCCGCGGGCCCGCGTCGCCCTCGCCGTCGATCTTGGACCCGGTCTCGTGGTGCCGCGGCTGCCCGAACCGGCGCACACGATGTACGACGGCATCCGTTTGCCGGTTCTGGTCCTGGCCGCGTTCGAAGCGTCGACGCCGAGCAAGATCCGGCTGGCCCTGACAGGCGTCGAGCATGTCGCCGAGGCCAGCGGCCGGTCCAAGGTGGGAGGGCGGTAGCCGGTGGCGACGCCGACGCAGGTGCTCCTCGTGACCGGGATGTCCGGAGCTGGCAAGTCGTCGGTCCTCCACTTGCTCGAAGACCTCGGCTATGACGCGGTCGACAATATTCCGCTCGCGCTGCTGCGCAATTTGCTGACACCCACCGGCGAGCTGCCGTTGTCGCGGCATGGGGCCATTGCCGTGGGCATCGACATTCGCACCCGCGATTTCAGCGTCGGGCGGTTCATGGCGGAAATCGCGCCGCTGCAGGATCGTGACGACCTGACGGTGCGGCTCATGTTCATGGACTGCGAGGATGCCGTTCTCGAGCGTCGCTACACCGAGACGCGGCGTCGTCATCCGTTGGCCGAGGACCGGCGCCTGATCGACGGTATCGAGAAAGAACGCCGGATGATCGGGCCGCTGCGCGACCGGGCCGATATCGTGATGGATACCTCGATGCTCGCAGTGCCGGACTTGCGCCGGCAGATCACCGGTCGCTTTCGTCTGGCGAGCGGGTCAGGTTTTACCCTGACGGTCCTGTCGTTCTCCTACAGGCGCGGGCTGCCGCGCGACGCCGATCTTGTCTTCGACGTTCGCTTCCTCGCCAACCCCCACTACGATCCGGCGCTGCGACCGATCAGCGGCACCGATGCCCGGGTGGCGGCTTTTGTCGAACGTGACTCTTCATTCATTCCGTTCTTCAAGGCGCTGGGCGAACTGCTGGCGACGCTGTTGCCGAGCTACGCCAACGAGGGCAAGACGTATCTTACTATTGCTGTCGGCTGCACCGGGGGCCAGCATCGGTCGGTCTTCGTCGCCGAACGCATCGCCGCATTCCTCCGCGACCGCGGCCTCGATCCGCTGGTTCGCCATCGCGACCTGATCGAGGCGGGCAGTACGGAGGCGATGGCGTGATCGGCCTGGTTATCGTCGCCCATGGCCGGGTCGGGGACGAGCTCCGCGCTGTGCTCGAACATATACTGGGCAAGCAGCAGCAGATGGCGGTGGTCAATATCGGTCCCGACGACGATATGGAGTGCCGCCGGCAGGAAATTCTCGACGCCGTGCGCGCCGTCTCCGTTGCCGACCAGGGTGCGGTGGTGCTTACCGACATGTTCGGCGGCACGCCGTCCAACCTGGCCATCTCGACCATGGGGCGCGCCAAGGTCGAGGTGATCACCGGCCTTAATTTGCCGATGTTGATCAAATTGGTCCAGGTCCGCGACGGAGCGACGCTGGAGGAAGTGGTCAAAGCCGCGCAAGACGCGGGCCGCAAGTACATCTACGTTGCATCGGCGTTGCTCGCGGCCAAAGGTCGCGACGACCCGTGACGGGGACCGCAGCGCCCGAGCAACGCCAGTCGGTTCGCATCGTCAACGAGCGGGGTTTGCACGCGCGCGCTGCCGTGGCCTTCACCAAGCTGGCGCGGAGCTTCGATGCCGAGATTCGCGTTTCGGTCGGCGAGACCGAGGTGGCGGGCGATTCGATCATGGGGCTGATGCTGCTGGCGGCCGGGCTCGGGACCGACATCGCCATCGTGGCACGGGGTCCGGCGGCCGACGCCGCGCTGGTGGCCTTGGTGGCCCTGGTCGCCCGCGGGTTTGACGAAATCTAGGAAAACTCGCCAGATCTATATTACATAAACATATCTTTATTCTTGCATATATCGGATCCGACTGGTATAGAGATCAAACAATCTCAATTGCCGGGCGACCGCGCGCCATCAGGAGCTGATCGATGCCAACCAAGGCCACCGCCGACTACAAAGTGAAGGATATGTCGCTCGCCGATTGGGGACGGAGCGAGATGGCCATCGCCGAAACGGAAATGCCGGGCCTGATGGCGACGCGGCGCGAGTTCGGGCGCGCCAAGCCGCTCGCCGGCGCCCGCATCGCCGGCTGCCTGCACATGACCGTGCAAACGGCTGTCCTGATCGAGACGCTGACTGCGCTGGGCGCCGAGGTCCGCTGGAGCTCTTGCAACATCTTCTCGACCCAGGACCATGCCGCCGCGGCGATCGCCGCTAGCGGGGTGCCTGTGTTCGCCTGGAAAGGGATGTCGGAAGAGGAGTTCTGGTGGGCGATCAATCAAACGATCTTCGGGCCGAACAATTGGCGCCCGAACATGATTCTCGACGACGGCGGCGACCTCACCCAGGTGATGCACGAGAAATACGCGGACCTGCTCAACGACGTGCGCGGCATCAGCGAAGAGACCACCACCGGCGTTCATCGCCTCTACGAAATGGCCAAGGCGGGCAAGCTCAAGGTGCCGGCGATCAACGTCAATGACTCGGTGACCAAGTCGAAGTTCGACAACCTTTATGGCTGCCGGGAGAGCCTGGTCGACGGCATCAAGCGTGCGACCAGCGTGATGATCGCCGGCAAGACTGCCGTCGTCTGCGGCTACGGCGACGTCGGCAAGGGTTCGGCCGAGAGTTTGCGGGGGCAGGGCGCGCGCGTTCTCGTCACTGAAATCGATCCCATTTGCGCGCTGCAGGCGGCGATGGAGGGATACCAGGTCACGACGATGGACGAGGCCGCGGCGGTAGGTGACATCTTCGTCACCGCGACCGGAAACGTCGACGTCATCACGCTCGATCACATGCGGCAGATGAGGGACCGCGCCATCGTCTGCAACATCGGCCATTTCGATTCCGAGATTCAGATCGGTGCGCTCCGCAATTTTCGCTGGCACAGGGTGAAAGACCAGGTGGACGAGGTCGAATTTCCCGACGGCAAGCGATTGATCGTTTTGGCCGAGGGGCGTTTGGTCAACCTCGGTTGCGCCACCGGGCATCCGAGCTTCGTGATGAGCGCGTCGTTCACCAATCAGGTGCTGGCGCAGATCGAACTCTGGACCAACCCGAAGAAGTACGACCGCAAGGTTTACGTGCTGCCCAAGACTCTCGATGAAAAGGTCGCTGCGCTTCATCTCGACAAGCTCGGCGTCAAGCTAACCACCCTCACCGAGAAGCAGGCGACCTACATCAGCGTCAGCCGCCAGGGACCGTTCAAGCCCGAGTACTACCGCTACTGATCGCCCCCGGCACGCCTTTGCCGGTGGAATAGACGAACCGCAGCGGCCGGTCGGGGAAGATGGCGATGTCGGTGGTGAAGTCCCGTGTCGTGCTGTCCATCGCCCTGAAATGGGCGCTTGCTCCCCCTTCCGCAAGCTGATCGCGTTGCGGGGGTTTCCCGGTAGGGGGTACAAGACGACATGAAGCATCCGGTGCCGACGGCGAGTGGTGAACCGCGGTCAGTAGCGATCCAACTCGCCGACCTGGCGGCGACCGAGCGCCTGGCTCGGCGTCTGGCCGGTGTGTCGCGACGGGGCGATCTCATCGCGCTCGTCGGCGATCTCGGCTCCGGCAAGACGACCTTTGCGCGCTTCTTCCTGCGTGCGATCAGCGGACGCGCCGACGAGGAGACGCCCAGCCCGACGTTCAATTTGGTGCTCGTCTACGCCTATCCGCACGTGATCGTCTGGCATTTCGATCTCTACCGGTTGCAGACCCCCGAAGAGGCCTACGAACTCGGAATCGATGATGCCCTGGCCGAGGGTATCGCCATCATCGAGTGGCCGGAGCGCCTGGGGCGCTATCTACCGGAAGACCGCCTCGAGCTGCGGCTGGAAGAAGGGCCTGACCCAACCGCGCGGCGCGCCACGCTCGTGGCCGGTCCGTCCTGGTGCGAGCGGCTCCCGGCCCTGCTCGGAGCGGGCGCATGAGCGACGGGCGCGAGGCCCAGCGCCAGGCGTTCCTCGACCGCCATGGCTGGTCGGCGGCGGCGGTCGCGCCGCTCGCCGGCGATGCCTCGTTTCGCCGCTATTTCCGGATTGTGGACCGCTCGCGGCGCGCCGTCCTGATGGATGCGCCGCCGCCGCAGGAGAACGTGCGGCCGTTCGTGGCCATTGCCGAGATCCTGTCGTCCTTCGGGTACAGTGCGCCCGGCGTCTTTGCCCAGGACGTCGATAGGGGCTTCCTTCTGTTGGAGGACCTGGGCGACGCCAGTTTCAACCGCGTGCTCGCCCATCCCGGCAACGAACAAGTCCTCTATGCCGCCGCGGTTGACCTGCTGGCCGACCTGCGCGCGCGGGTCGTCCCCTCGCGCGTTCCGCCGTTCGACAAGGCGCGGATCTATCGCGAGGTTGGTCTGTTTCTCGATTGGTTTTGGCCGGCCCATTGCGGCGAGCGCGCGGGCGCCGACCAATATCGCGAGTACCGGGAGCTGTGGAGCGGGCTCCTGCCGGTCATGCGCGGCGACCGCGACACGCTCGTTCTGTTCGACTACCACGTCGACAACCTGATTTGGCTCCCGGAGCGGGCGAAGCACGCCCGGGTTGGACTGCTCGATTTCCAGGATGCGGTTCGCGGTCCGGCCGCCTACGACCTGGTGTCGTTGATCGAAGACGCGCGCCGCGACGTCGCGCCGGAACTCGCCGAGGAAATGTTGGCACGCTATGCCGACCGGGTAGCCGACCTCGATACGGATGACTTTCGTGCCGCCTACGCGGCCGTTGGGGCGCAGCGCAACACGCGAATCATCGGCGTGTTCGCGCGCTTGTGGTTGCGCGATGCGAAGCCTGGTTACCTCGCCATGTTGCCGCGTGTGTGGCGCCTGCTCGAACGCGACCTGTCGCACCCGACACTTGCGCCACTGCGCCGCTGGTTCGAGCGGATGATCCCGCGCGAACGGCGATCGACGGCGCCCATCGCCGAACGCTTTCATTTGCCGGAGCACGGCCGATGACGTCCGGTCTGTCGACCGCGATGGTTCTAGCGGCCGGGCTCGGCCGGCGCATGCGCCACCTGCGCGAGCAGGCCCCCAAACCCCTGACCATGGTCGCTGGCCAAACGCTGCTCGACCATACCCTCGACCATCTCGCGAGCGGCGGCATCACGCGCGCCATCGTCAACGTCCATTACATGGCCGCCATGGTCCGCACCCACATCGAGGCGCGCCAGCGCCGCTGCAGCCGGCCGGAGATCGTCATATCGGATGAAAGCGACCGTCTGCTCGACACCGGCGGGGCCCTCGTCCATGCCCGCCCCCTGTTCGGCGAAGGGCCGATCGTCGTCGCCAATTCCGACGTTGTGCGCCGCGACCGTGGCGAGCACTCGCTGACGACGCTGTGGCGACACTTCGACGACCGCGCAATGGATGTCCTGTTGCTGCTGCACCCGCGTGATCGTGCCGTCGGCTTTGACGGCCCGGGCGATTTCTTTCTCGACCATGACGGCCGGCTCCAGCGGCGTGGCGCGGCGTCGGCCGCTCCCCACCTGTTCGCCGGGCTCTACGTCATTCACCCGCGATCACTGACCGGCGCGCCGGCCGAAGCCTTTTCGGCCAACTGGCTGTTCGATCGGGCGCTCGGTGAGCGGCGGCTCTTTGGCGCGGTTCACGACGGCGACTGGATGCATGTCGGCACGCCGGAGGCGCTAGCCGCCGCTGAAGCCGCGCTGGCGGCGCGGCCATGACCGGCGCTCGTCAGGGTGATCTGTTCACCACCCTCGCGCCGGCCCGTGGGACCACCGACCGACCGCTCAACGTGTACACCATTCCGCCAGGCGTGCCGTTCGTCGACGCCCTGGCCGCCGGCCTGCTGGACCGTTACCCGGGCGAGGCGTTGCCGCGGGTGCGCGTGCTGCTGCCGACGCGCCGCGCGGTTCGCAGCCTGCACGAGGCGTTCTTGCGACGCTCGGGTGGTCAGTCGCTGCTCCTGCCGACCATGCGACCCATCGGCGACGTGGACGAAGACGATTTGTTGCTCGACTCGCTCGGCCCGGACAACGAAGTGGCCGAGTTGCCGCCGGCGATACCGGGGCTCCAGCGGCAATTCCTGTTGGCCGATCTCATTCTGAAATGGGGCGAGCGGCGCGACGGCCAGCGCGCCAGCGCGGCCCAAGCCGCCGACCTCGCGGCGGAACTCGCCCGGCTGATCGACCAGGTCCAAACCGAGCGCGTGTCGTTCGCAGCGCTCTGCACGCTCGTTCCCGCCGACTACGCCGCGCACTGGCAGAAAACGATCGAATTTCTCCGCATCGTCACCGAGCATTGGCCGGCGATCTTGGCGGAAATCGGCGCCCTCGATCCGGGCGACCGCCGCAATCGGCTGCTCGAGACTCTGGCCAGGCGCTGGTCGGCCCAGCCGCCATCCGGACCGGTCGTCGCGGCAGGGTCGACCGGCAGCATTCCGGCAACGCAGGATCTGCTCGCCGTCGTCGCCCGGTTGCCGAACGGATCGATCGTGCTGCCCGGGCTCGATGCCGGGCTCGACGCCGATAGCTGGGAAGCGATCGATCAGACCCATCCCCAGTTCAATCTCAAGCGCCTGATCGAGCGACTTGGGGTCGATCGGCGCCAGGTTGCGGTTTGGCCGGTGCCCGGGTTCGATCTCGAGCCGAATTCGCGCGTCGCCCTGCTCAGCGAGGCATTGCGGCCGGCCGCGACCACCCACGAGTGGGTCAACGCCGTTGCGCCGCCCCGGGCGGCTGCGGGTCTGACCCGGGTGGTCTGTCCCGGACCGCGTGACGAGGCGGCGGTCATCGCCCTCGTCCTGCGACAGACACTCGAGGGTCCGGGGCGTACGGCGGCGCTGGTAACACCCGATCGCCGCCTCGCTCGCCGCGTTGCTGCCGAGCTCGGTCGTTGGGACATCGCCATCGACGACAGCGCAGGCATTCCCCTCGCCAATACCCCGCCGGGGGTCTTCTTCCGCTTGATCGTCCGGATGGTGGCCAGCGATCTCGCTCCGGTCGATCTGTTGGCCGCCCTCAAGCACCCGCTCGCGGGCGGCGGACGTTCGCCAGTGGTCTTCCGTACCCTGGTGCGCCGCCTCGAAACCAGCATCCTGCGCGGCCCGCGCCCGCAGCCCGGTTTCAAAGGGCTGCACCAGGCGCTGGGTCCGGCGCCGCGATACGACGACCTGCGAACCTGGTTGCGCGACCTCGAGCGAATCGTCGGCCGATTCGGCGATCGCCTACGCGGCCACGTCCCCTTTGCCGATCTGTTGCGCGCCCATGCCGAAATGGCTGAGGCCCTCGCCGCCAGTGATGCGGAGGCGGGCGCGGACCGCCTCTGGTCCGATGAAGCTGGTGAGGCTCTGTCAACCTTCGTCAGCGAATGCGCTGACGCCGCCGGATATTTTCCGGCCGTCTCGTCCGCCGACTACGCCGACCTGCTTGATCACCTGCTGGCTGCGCGATCGGTGCGTCCTGCCTTTGGCCGGCATCCGCGGTTGGCGATTTGGGGCCCGCTTGAGGCGCGCCTGCAGTCGGCGGACGTCCTGGTGCTTGGTGGCCTCAACGACGGAACTTGGCCGCCGCATGCGACGGTCGATCCCTGGCTGAGCCGCCCCATGCGCGCCGCCCTCGGGTTGCCGGCGCCAGAGCGCCGGATCGGTCTGGCTGCCCACGATTTCATCCAAGCGGCGGCCGCCCCCAATGTCGTCCTGACTCGGGCGGCGAAGGTCGACGGCACGCCGACCGTGCCGTCGCGGTGGTGGCTGCGGCTGCAAACACTGCTCGGCGAGCCCGACGGTAAAGAAGCGGCGCAGGCGACGACACTGTTGTCCTGGGCCGCGGCGCTGGACCAGCCGCGCGGACGGCCCAGGCCCGTGGCGCCACCCGCCTTCGCGCCGCCGGCGCATGTGCGGCCGCGCCAATTGTCGGTCTCGGATGTCGAGACGTTAGTTCGCAACCCCTACGGGTTCTACGCACGCCGCATCTTGAATCTGCGGCCGCTCGACCCCATCGATGCCGAATTGCAGGCCGCGGATCGAGGTTCGCTCGTCCACGGGGTCCTCGCTTCTTTCGTTCGTGCCCACCCCGACCGTCTGCCGGACGAGGCCCTTGCCGAGTTATTGGCGATCGGCAGGAGGGCGTTCGGCGAGTGGCTCGGGCGCCCCGCCGTGCTCGCGTTCTGGTGGTCGTGGTTTGAGCGCGCGGCCGATTGGTTCGTAGCGACCGATGCCGAGCGTCGCCAGCGGGTCCTGTCGGTCAGCGCCGAGGTCAAGGGCCGCTGGGATTTGGTAACGCCGGCCGGAGCTTTCGTCTTGGTGGCGCAGGCCGATCGCATTGAGCGACAGGCCACCGGCGGCATCGCCATTGTCGACTACAAGACCGGCACGTTGCCGACGCGGATCGATGTCGACCTCGGGTTGAACCCGCAACTTCCGCTCGAAGGAGTGATGGCGGCGGCCGGGGCCTTTGAATCCGTCGCCGCCGATGCCATCGTCGAACTCGCCTATTGGAAGCTGGGCGGGGAGCAGGGTGGCCGGGCGTTCGCGCTGCACAATCCGGCCACGCTGGTTGCAACCGCCGAGACTGGGCTCGCGCTGCTCCTCGCCAAGTTCGCCGATCCGACGACGCCCTATCGCGCGGTACCGCGACCGGCTGCGGCACCACGCTTCGACGACTACGGTCATTTGGCGCGGGTCAAGGAATGGACCGCCCTGGAAGTGAGCGACCTGTGACCGGTTCCGACACGGCCATGCGCCAGCCCAGTCGGAGCGAGCGCCAGCGTGAGGCGGCCGATCCGCAGCTCAACGTCTGGGTGTCGGCGTCGGCGGGATCGGGCAAGACCAGCGTGCTCGTCGATCGCCTGTTGCGCCTGTTGCTATCGGGCATTGCCCCCGAGCGGCTGCTTTGCCTGACCTTCACCAAGGCGGCCGCCGCCGAAATGTCGGATCGCCTTTTCCGGGAGTTGTCGCGGTGGACCATCCTCGACGAGACCGCGCTCCGCGCCTCCCTCCAGGGCCTTACCGGAGCGCCGGCCGGCGCCGATGCGTGCCAGGCGGCGCGGCGGCTGTTTGCCCGCTCGCTCGATGCCGCGGGGGGTCTCCGCATTCAAACCATCCATGGCTTCTGTGAGACGGTACTGGCCCGCTTTCCCCTCGAGGCCGATCGCGCTCCGAATTTCGCCGTTCTCGACGAGCGAACGGCCCTCGAGGTGCTGATGGACGCGCGCGATCGGACCCTTAGCGCGGCCGGGCACGATCCCGCGCTCGGGCAGGCCCTCTCGGTTTTCGCCGGGCGGGTCGCGGAAGAGCGCTTTACCCAGCTCATGGCCGCGCTGGTGAGCGAACGCAGCCGGGTCCTCCGTGCGCTGCGTCGCGGCAGCGTTCGCGCCACCAGGCTGATCAACCGCTATCTCGGAGTTGCCGTCGGGACGACCGCTGCCGACGTCATTGCCGCCGCTTGCCGGCCTGGTTCCTTCGATGAACTCGGCTTGCGGTGGGCGGCGCAGGCGTTGCGCCAAAGTGGCAAAACGGACCGTGACCAAGCAGCGATCCTCGAGGAGTGGCTGGCCAACCCTGGTCGGCGCCCGGCGCTGTTCGACAAGTATCTTGGCGTCTATTTCACCCAGCAGGGCAAACCGCGAGCCACGCTCGCGCACCAGGGCGCCATCCGCCATCTGCCCGACGCGGAAACGATTCTCGGTCGCGAACGTGACCGGTTGGCCGCCGTGCAAGAGCAGCGTCGCGCCGCCGACGTCGCCGAATCGAGCGCCGCCTTGCTCCGGATCGGCGAGGCGCTGTTGCGGCACTACGACGCAGAGAAACGCCGGCGCAACCAAGTGGACTACGACGACCTCATTCTCGAGGTGAGGGCGTTGCTCGATCAACCGGGCGTGGCGCCCTGGGTGCTGTACAAGCTGGACGGCGGCATCGATCACATTCTTGTCGACGAGGCACAAGACACCAGTCCGGAGCAATGGGACGTCATCGTCCGTCTGGCCGAGGAGTTTTTCGCCGGCGAGGGCATCCCAGGTCGCCAACGGACGCTGTTCGTGGTCGGCGACGAAAAGCAGTCGATCTTCAGCTTTCAAGGCGCCGATCCCGCGGCCTTTGCGCGCCTGCGCCGCTTCTTCCATGAGCGCGTGACCCACGCCCAGCAAGAGTGGCGCGACGTTCCTTTGCGCCTGTCCTTTCGCGCCGTTCCTGCCCTCCTCGAACTGGTCGATCGGGTGTTCGAACGTCATAGCGGGGTGCGCGAAGGCGTGACCGTCGACGGCGGCTGGCAGCCGCACGAGGCCCATCGCCTTGGCCACGCCGGACTGGTCGAGCTGTGGCCGCCGACAGTTCAGGAAACCGCCGAACTCGAGACCTGGGGCCTGCCGGTCCAGCAGGACCTGTTGGCGACGCCGGAGTCGCGGCTGGCGCGGCGCATCGCCGGCACGATCCGTGACTGGATCGATCGCGCCGAGATCATAGCCAGCTTGGGCCGGCCGGTGGCGCCCGGGGATGTCCTGATCCTGGTGCGCCGACGCAATCTTTTTTTCGAAGAAATGGTCCTGGCGTTGAAGCAATGCGGCGTCCCCGTGGCCGGCGCCGATCGCATGGTGCTGGTCGAACAACTGGCGGTCGAAGACTTGCTCGCCGCCGCCCGCTTTGTGCTGTTGCCGGAGGACGACTTGACGCTGGCGACGCTGCTCAAGAGCCCGTTTGTCGGACTGAGCGAACAGCAACTATTTGATCTGGCGGCGTCGCGCGGCGAAACCGGTCTGTGGGTTGTGCTCCGCCGTCGCCGGGAAGAGGATGCCGCGTTCGCACAAGCCCACGCGTTCTGTTCGTCGTTGCTCGCGCGCGCCGATTTCGCTCCACCCTTCGAGTTCTTCGCCGGGCTCCTCAGCGGCGGCGGTCGCGAGCGACTGCTCGCCCGGCTTGGTCCTGAGATAAACGACCCCGTCGATGAGCTGCTGGCGCGTGCCTTGTCCTATCAGCGCGAGCACGTGCCCTCGCTCCAGGGCTTCATCCATTGGATCGAGCGCGATCGGGGCGAGGTCAAGCGCGACCTCGAGCAGGCGCGCAATCAGGTGCGGGTGATGACCGTGCACGGCGCCAAGGGGTTGGAAGCGCCGATCGTCTTTCTGCCCGACCTCTGCACCCTTCCGCCCAACGATCGCCTGTTTTTCTGGGCGGCGGACGACAAGGGTCGCGACGTCCTGCTTTGGCCGTTAAGCACCGATCTGGACGACGTCCAAAGCAGTCTCGCCCGGCAGTTGGCGCGGCGGGAGAACGATCGCGAGTACCGGCGCCTGCTCTATGTGGCGCTGACGCGGGCGGCCGACCGTCTGTACCTGTGCGGCTACGAGAACCGGCAGGGCCGCCGGCCCGAATGTTGGTACGAGCTGCTGCGCCCGGTGATGGAGCAGATGGCCGAGCGGGTGACGGTGGCGCTGCCCGGTGGCGGCAGCGAGACGGTGTGGCGCTATGTGCGGCCGCAGGAGGTCGCGACCGGGCGCCTGCCGTTGGGCGGCGAGAAAATGCGACCGCTGCCGCCGCTCCCCGCTTGGGCCCGTCAAGCGCCGGCGCCCGATCCGCTGCCGCCGCGCCCGCTGGCGCCGTCACGCCCGGGCGTGGAACAGTGGGTGCGCTCGCCGTTCGCCGACGAGGCCGGACGGTTCCGTCGCGGTCAAGCGGTCCATCGGTTGCTGCAGTCGCTGCCCAATGTCCCCCATGCGCGCCGGGCCGAACTGGCCGCCTTGTTTCTTGCCCGGCCCGGGCTCGGGTTTTCGCCCGACGAGCAACGGGCGATCGCAGCCGAAACCTTGGCGGTATTGGCCGACGTGACCTTCGCGCGTGTGTTCGATCCCACCGCGTTGGCTGAAGTCCCGCTTACCGGCGTCCTCGGTTCGACCGTGCTCTCGGGGCAGATCGACCGGCTGCTGATCGCCGCCGACGAGGTGCTGATCGTCGACTTCAAGACCAACCGCGATCCGCCTGCCGACGCCGCCGGTGTGTCGCCGGCCTACCGGCGGCAGATGGCCGCCTATTGGTCGGCCCTCCGTTCCATCTATCCGGACCGGCCGGTGCGGTGCGCCTTGGTGTGGACCGTGGGGCCACGGCTGATTGAATTGCCGCCCGATTTCTTGGCTGCGGCGGCGCCTTGACCCCCTGTCGGGGTCTTCCTACATTCAGGTCTCCTGCGGCCACATTGGCTGGCTCTCCGACAAGGTATCGACCATGACGACGAAAGTGACCGATCAATCCTTCGAAAAGGACGTGCTGAAGGCGATCGGCCCGGTTCTTGTCGATTATTGGGCCGAGTGGTGCGGTCCGTGCCGGATGATTGCGCCGGCGCTGGAAGAGATCGCCAAGGAGATGCAGGGCAAGCTGACGATCGCCAAGATCAATATCGACGAGAACCCGCAGACGCCGTCGAAGTATGGCGTGCGCGGCATTCCCACCTTGATGTTGTTTAAGAACGGCCAGGTCGCTTCGACCAAGGTTGGGGCGCTGCCCAAGGGCAAGCTGGTCGAATGGCTGAACGGCTCGATCTAGCGCTGCGCCACGTTTCAGCGAAAACGGCCGCCCCCTGGGGGCGGCCGTTTTCGTTTTCGCGGTCGTCAGGTGACGACGAATCCGTTCTCCTTGAGAACGGCGCCGGCCAGATAGATCGAGCCACAGATGACGACGCGGGCCAAGGCGGGCGGCGGGCCGATGTCGCGCGCAACGACTTGCACGGCCGCGGCCAGACTGTTCGCTGCGACGGCCCGCATCCCCACCGCTTCGGCCTCGCCGGCGAGGGCCTCGGCGGGGAAACTGGTTTTTTCACCCGGAATTGCGATGCAGACGACCCGTGGCGCCAGGCCGGCGAGATGGCGCAGGAACCCCCCGGCGTCCTTGGTTCCCATCATGCCGATGATGATGTGCAAGGGTCGTGGCGGGCGATCCTGCGACGACCATGCGCGGAGCGTTGCCGCGAGGGCCTCGCCGCCCGCCGGATTGTGGGCTCCATCCAGCCACACCTCGACCGACTCGGGCAGCAAGGCGGTCAATGGCCCGCGCGCGAGACGCTGCAGGCGGCCTGGCCAGGAGACCGCGGCGAGCCCGCGCGCTATTGCCGAAACCGGGAGGTGGAATCCCGCAAGCTGGCGGGCGAGGGTGACAGCAATTCCGGCGTTGACCGACTGGTGCACGCCAGGCAGAGCGGGGGCCGGCAAATCGAGGGTCTCGCTCCCGACCGTCACCCGCAAGCCGCTCGGCGACGGGGCGCACGACCATTGGTCGCCGAAGGCGACGGTCCGGGCGCCGACATCGGCGGCGCGGCGGCTTATCACCGCCATCGCCTCAGGCACCTGCGGTCCGATCACGGCGGGAACATTGGGCTTGAGGATGCCCGCCTTCTCGAAGGCGATCTTGCCCAACGTGTCGCCGAGAAAGCCGATGTGATCGTACGACACCGGCGTGATCGCGGTCGCGGCGGCGGTCGGAATCGTGTTCGTGGTGTCGAACCGACCGCCGAGGCCGACCTCGAGGATGAGCGCGTCGGCCGGATGGCGGCTGAACGCGAGAAAAGCCGCCACCGTCGTGATCTCGAAAAACGTGATCGGCTCGCTGGCGTTGACGCGGTCGCATTCCTCAAGCAGGGCGAGAAGCGGTTCATCGTCGATCAGGCGACCGCCCACGCGAATCCGCTCGTTGAAGCGGATCAGATGGGGCGAAGTGTAGACATGGGTGACATAGCCGGCGGCTTCGAGGATGGCCCGGGTATAAGCGACCACCGAGCCCTTGCCATTGGTGCCCGCGACGTGAATCGTCGGCGGCAGGCGCCGCTCCGGGTGTTCGAGTTTCGCCAGGAGACGCCCGATCCGGTCGAGCGACAGATCGATCGCCTTGGGATGCAGCAGGGTCAGTCGCTGCAGATACGCGTCGATCGACAAGGAATTATCTGCGGGCGGTTGTTGCCGCGCGCTCGCCCTTCGCCGATTTCTCGGAACGCTTGCCGGCATTGATTTCCTTGGTCATCAGCAGGCCGATGACGCGGACCAGCGTGTCGCGCAATTGATGGCGGTGGACCACCATGTCGATCATCCCGTGGGCCAGCAGATACTCGGCGCGCTGGAAGCCCTCGGGCAGTTGTTCGCGGATGGTGTCCTCGATGACGCGCGGTCCGGCAAAGCCGATCAGGGCGCCGGGCTCGGCGATGGCGATGTCGCCCAGCATGGCGTAGGAGGCGGTGACGCCTCCGGTTGTCGGGTCGGTCAGCACCACGATGTAGGGCAGGCTCGCCTCGCGCACCATCTCGACGGCGATAATGGTGCGCGGCATCTGCATCAGCGACAGGATACCCTCCTGCATGCGGGCACCACCGGCGGCGGCGAAGACGACTAGGGCGGCCGAGCGTTCGACCGCCTCGCGGGCGGCGGCGATCAAAGCTTCGCCCGCGGCCAGTCCCATCGATCCGCCCATGAAGGCGAAGTTCTGGACCGCCAGCACCGTGCTCTGGCCGCCCACTCGTCCGTGCGCGACCACGACGGCTTCCTCTTCGGCGGTCTTGGCGCGGCTTTCCTTCAGGCGGTCGATGTATCGCTTCTGGTCACGAAACCGGAGCGGGTCGGTGGGCACGTCCGGTATGTTGATGCGCTGGTGCTCGCCGCCGTCGAAAATGGCGGCGAAGCGCTGGTTGGGACCGATGCGCAGGTGGTGGTCGCAATTGGTGCAGACGTGCTGATTCTTGGCCAGATCGCGGTGGAAAACCATCTGGCCGCAACTCGGGCACTTGGTCCACAAGTTGTCCGGAATCTCTTTTTTCCGGACCAAGGCGCCGATCTTCGGGCGGACGAAATTGGTGAGCCAATTCATCGGAGCCCGAGGTTAGCACATCATGGTCGGCCGGCGAGCGCCTGGCGGGTGCCGCGGACGCCGGCCGACAACTCGCGTACCAAGCCGAGGACGCTGTCGAGCAAAGCGGGCTGCGGGCACCCGGCCGCATCAAGCTGGTCGGCTAGCCGGGCGACGATGGCCGAGCCGACGACCGCGGCGTCGGCTGCGCGCGCGACCGCGGTCGCTTGCGCCGGGGTTCGGATCCCGAAGCCGACGGCGATGGGCAGCTCGGTGTGGCGGCGGAGACGGGCGACCGCGCGTTCGATCGCGTCGTCGCTGGCCGACGCCGCCCCGGTGATGCCGGTGATCGACACGTAATAGACGAAGCCCGAGGTGTTGGTGAGGACGATCGGCAGACGGTCGTCGTCGGTCGTCGGCGTCGTCAGCCGGATGAAATGAAGGCCGGCCGTCAGGGCCGGCAGGCACAGTTCCTTGTCCTCCTCGGGCGGCAAGTCGACGACGATCAATCCGTCCACGCCGGCCAGCAGGGCGTCCCGTACGAACCGGTCGACGCCATAGGAATAAATCGGGTTGTAATAGCCCATCAGAATGAGCGGCGTGTCGTTGTCGTCGGCGCGGAACCGGCGCACCAACTCGATTACCTTGCGCAAGGTGGTACCGTTCTTGATCGCGCGCAGGCTCGAGGCCTGGATGGTCGGACCATCGGCCATCGGATCGGAAAACGGCATGCCGAGTTCGATGAGGTCGGCCCCGGCGGCTGGTAGCGCTTTCAGCAAGGCGAGCGAGGTCGCCAGGTCGGGATCGCCGCCAGTGATGAAGGGCACGAATCCGGCGCGGTTTTCACGGCGTAGCTTCGTCAGCCGGCGCTCGAGCCGCGTCGGCACGCTCACAGCTTCACTCCCAGGGCGTCCGCCACAGTGAAAATGTCCTTATCGCCGCGGCCACAGAGATTCATCAGCAGAATGTGGTCCTTGGGCAACGCTGGCGCCATCTTGGCGACATGGGCGAGCGCATGGCTCGGCTCGAGCGCGGGTATGATGCCTTCGAGGCGGCTGCATAGCTGAAACGCCGCCAAGGCCTCGTCGTCGCGGATCGACACATACTCGACGCGACCTTGGTCTTTCAGCCACGAATGTTCTGGACCGATGCCGGGATAGTCGAGCCCGGCCGAAATCGAATGGGCTTCCTTGATCTGTCCGTCGTCGTCCTGCAGCAGATAGGTCCGGTTGCCGTGCAACACGCCCGGCCGGCCGGCGGTGAGGGAGGCTGCGTGCTGGCCAGTTTCGATGCCCTTGCCGGCCGCTTCGACGCCGACGATCCTGACCTTCTCGTCGTCGAGGAAGGGATGAAACAGACCCATGGCGTTGCTGCCGCCGCCGATGCAGGCGACTAGGCTGTCCGGCAGTCGGCCCTCGCGCTCGAGCATCTGCCGGCGCGCCTCACGGCCGATGATGCTTTGGAAATCGCGCACCATCTCGGGATAGGGGTGCGGTCCGGCGACGGTCCCGATGATGTAGAACGTCTCATCGACGTTGGTGACCCAGTCGCGCAAGGCCTCGTTCATCGCATCCTTCAACGTACGCGATCCAGATAGTACCGGGCGGACCTCGGCGCCGAGCAGCTTCATGCGAAACACGTTCGGTTTCTGGCGCGCGATGTCGACCTCGCCCATGTAGATGACGCAGGGCAAATCGAATAGTGCGGCGACGGTGGCGGTGGCGACGCCGTGCTGACCCGCGCCGGTCTCGGCGATGATGCGGCGTTTGCCCATTCGCCGCGCCAACAGAATTTGGCCGATGCAGTTGTTGATCTTGTGGGCGCCGGTGTGGTTCAGCTCGTCGCGCTTGAAATAGACCTTGGCGCCGCCAAAATGGTCGGTCAATCGCCGCGCCAGGTACAACGGACTCGGCCGTCCGACATAGTCGCGGAAGTAGTAGTCGACCTCCTCCCAGAACTTCGCGTCGTCACGGGCCTGATGCCAGGCGCGCTCCACGGACAGGATGAGCGGCATCAGGGTCTCGGCGACGAAGCGGCCGCCATAGATGCCGAAATGCCCGTTCTCGTCGGGTCCGGCCCGATAGGTGTTGGGTGTGCTCACGGCCATGGTCATCCGTCCAGTGCGGCTACTGTAGCGAGGAACTTGGCGATCATCGCGCTGTTCTTCACGCCGCGCCGTTCCTCCACACCGGACGAGACGTCGACCAGGCGGGCGCCGCTGACACGGATCGCGGTCACGACGTTCGCGGCGGTCAGGCCGCCCGCCAGTAGCCACGGCTTTGCCCAGCGCCGCCCGGCTAGCAGCGCCCAGTCGAAGGACCAGGCATTGCCGCCCGGCGGAAGATCCTTTCCGGGTGGCGCGGCGTCGAACATCAACAGATCGGCAACATCCTCGAAGAGCCGCGCCCTGTCGAGGTCGTGGCTCGAGGCGACGGCGATCGCCTTGATCACCGGCTTACCGGTCAAGTGGCGCACTGCGGCGACCCGTTCCGGTGTCTCATCGCCGTGCAGCTGCAGGAGGTCGAGCGGTACCCGCTGCAGCAGCGTCGCCAGGCTGGCATCGTCGGGGTCGACCAGCACGGCCACACGCTTGACCGCCGGCGGCACGATTGCCGCCAGGGCCGCGGCGCCGTCGAGCGGTAGATAGCGCGGCGAGGCGGGAAAAAAATTGAACCCGACATAGGCGGCACCGCCGGCGGCGGCGGCTTCGACCGCCGCGGCCGTCGTCAGGCCACAGATCTTGACGTCGACGCGCACGGTCGTTTCAGCCGGCCGCGACGCGCAAATCGGCGGCGATCGCCCGCGCCGCGGCCGCCGGATCACCGGCCCCGGTGATCGGCCGTCCGATCACCAGCACGTCGGCACCCAAGTCGAGTGCCTCGGTCGGCGTCATCACGCGTTTCTGATCGGCCACCGCCGCTCCGTTGGGCCGGAGGCCGGGCACCACCAGCTTGAACGAGGGCCCGCAGGCCGCGCGCAGGGCAGTGATCTCGTGGGCCGAGCAAACCACGCCGTCGAGCCCGGCGCGTTGCGCGAGTGTTGCCAGGTGCAGAACCTGATCGCGCGCCGTCCCGGTGATTCCGGTGGCCTGCAAGTCGGTGTCCTCGAGGCTGGTGAGCAGGGTCACTCCCAAGACCCAGGGCCGTTGCCCGCCGCCCGCTTCGGCGGCGGCATCGGCCGCCGCGCGCATCATCGCGGTGCCGCCCGCGGCGTGAACGTTGAGCATGGCCGGTCGCAGCGCACAGGCGGCGCGGACCGCCCCGGCCACCGTATTGGGAATGTCGTGATACTTGAGGTCGAGAAAAAGCGGGGCACCGACCGCGGTCACGGCGCGGACGCCCTCGGGACCGTGGGCGGTAAAGAACTCCTTGCCGATCTTGATGCCGCCCACATAGGGCGCGATGCGGCGGGTGAGGTCGACCGCTGCCGACCGGTCCTGCGTATCGAGTGCACAGAAGACGGGATTCCGAGTCACGTCGGCTCACCGTTGGTTGCCGGCGGGTCCGCCGCCCGGCTGCGGCTGTTTATAGCAGATCGTCTCCGCTGCCAACGCCGGCGCCGCTCAGTCTTCGAGCGGCACGAAGCTGGTGGTCCGCGTGGGGGCGGGGTGGGGGGCGGCCGCCCGCGCCGCTGCGGCGGTCAGGCGGTCGAGTTCGCCCTGGAGACGCCGGTTGTCGCGTTCCAGGCGGCGGAGCCGGGCGCGACGGCGCCACACCGAGGAAGCGGCGGCGATCGTGGTGGCGACCATGCCGACCACGACCGCGCCGTAGGTCATCAGATAGACCGGCAGCTCCAGCGTGTAAGGCAACGGGTCGAGCGACACGAGGGCGGTCTGGCGATTGGCGATGGCGAAGGTAACGGCCAAGATCGCCAACACGACGAAGACGAGCCAACGCAGGATTCGCATGGGTGACGGTTTCCGCCCGCCCGCCGGCCACGGCGTCGCGGTCAGGCGCTACTTCTGAACGAAACGCTGCGGGTCGTTCAGGCTGGCCCGCAATTCCTTACCGGTCTTGAAAAAGGGGACGTGTTTCTCTTTGACGGTCACCGATTCCCCGGTCCGCGGATTGCGCGCGGTCCGTGCCGCCCGGCGTTTGACCGAGAAGGCCCCGAAACCCCGCAACTCGACGCGATCACCGCGCGCCAGCGCCGCCGACACTTCGTCGAAGATGGTCGATACGATCCGCTCGATGTCGCGCTGGTAGAGATGCGGGTTCATCTCCGCCAGCCGCATGATGAGTTCTGATTTGACCATTTCCTCGCCCCCCCTCTTTGACGACCTGCCCTCGGCTGCCGCGGTCGTCAAACGGCGCGTCCTAGCGAGAGTGCCAAACCGACATCAGGCCGTCAAGCCTAAGTCGTTCAGATAACAACACTTTTTTTGCCAAACCGGTGACGAGGTCGAGCATATCGACGGTCGGGGTACGGCGGTCGATGTCGATCACCCGCAGCCCGCCGGCGATGTTCATGTCGCTTTCAAGCCACTCGATCGCGTCGCGCTCGCTGCCGATGCCGTCGATGAGTCCTGCCGCGACTGCCTGACGGCCGCTGAAGATGCGCCCGTCGGCCAAACGCTGCGCCTGCTCCCGCTCGAGGCCGCGGCGTTGCGCGAACAGGTCGAGGAACCATTGGTAGACGTCGTCGATGACCGCCTGGGTGGCCTGGCGGGCGGGATCGGTGGTCGGCTCGAAGAGCGAAGGCTGGCCCTTGAGCGGGCCGCTGCGAAAGGTCTCGGCGGTGACCCCTAGTTTCTGCAACAGGCCGCTGATCTCGGCCGATTCGAGGATCACGCCGATCGAACCGGTTATCGAAGTGTCGAGCGCATAGATGCGATCGGCGGCCAGCGCGACCATGTAGCCGGCCGAGGTCCCAAGCGTGCCGATCACCGCCACCACCGGCTTGCCGGTCTCGGCGACCCGGCGCAGGTCGCGGTAGAGCGACTCCCCGCCGGTCGTCGTGCCGCCGGGACTGTCGATGACCACCAGCAAGGCCTGGACGCGGTCGTCATCGATAATCGCCTGGAGAGCTTCGCGTCGCAGCGGGTCGTCGAGGATCAATCCTTGAACGGTGAGACGGGCGATGTGATCGCGCATCGTCAGGTGGCGGAGCGCTGGCGACTGCAAGGCCACCGCCACGATCGCGGCAACGATCGCCACGACGGCAAGGGCACGCCAAGCCGATACGCGCCGCTTCAGCTGACGCCGGTCGATCAGAAGATCCGGTTCCAGCGACATGCCGGCCCCACCCTCGCCGGGGCGGTGCCCCGGCTACTTCTCGTCCTTGTCGGTCGTTACCGCCTGTTCGCGGTTCTTGATCGCCGCCCCAAGGATGTCGCCTAGGCTGGCCCCGCTGTCGGACGAGCCGTATTGCGCCATTGCTTCTTTTTCCTCGTCGACCTCCAGCGCCTTGATCGACACCGACACGCGGCGCGCGTCGTGATCGACCGAGGTCACCTTGGCGTCGACTTTTTCGCCGGGAGCGAAGCGGTCCGGCCGCTGGTCGGAACGGTCACGCGACAGATCCGAACGGCGGACGAAGGCCGGCCATCCCGACGGCAGGACGACGTCGATGCCGTTCTCCTTCACCGCCGTGACGGTGCAGGTGACCGTGTCGCCCTTCTTCATCCGCCCGGAGACGGCCGCGAACGGGTCGCCTTCGAGCTGTTTGATGCCGAGGCTGATGCGCTCCTTTTCGACGCTGATGTCGAGCACCTTCGCCTTGATGATCTCGCCCTTCTTGAACTTCTGGACGGTCTCTTCCGGTGCCTTGTGCCAGTCGAGGTCGGACATGTGGACGAGCCCGTCGACGCCGCCCTCGAGGCCGATGAACAGCCCGAATTCGGTGATGCTCTTGATCTCGCCTTCGATGGTGCCGCCGACGGCGTGCTGCTCGATGAACGCCTCCCACGGGTTGGTCATCGTCTGTTTGAGGCCGAGGCTGATCCGGCGCTTCACCGGGTCGACGTCGAGCACCATGACTTCGACTTGCTGGCTGGTCGAGACGATCTTGCCCGGATGCACGTTCTTCTTGGTCCAGCTCATCTCCGAGACGTGGACGAGGCCCTCAACGCCCGGTTCGAGTTCGACGAAGGCGCCGTAGTCGGTGATGTTCGTGACGCGGCCGGTGAACTTGGCGCCGACCGGGTATTTGACGTCGACGCCGTCCCAGGGGTCGGCCAACAGCTGTTTCATGCCCAGCGAAATGCGCTGCGTTTCGGTGTTTACCTTGATGACCTGAACCTTGACGGTCTGGCCGATGTTAAGCACTTCGGACGGATGGCCGACGCGTCTCCACGCCATGTCGGTGACGTGCAACAGACCGTCGATACCGCCCAAATCGACGAAGGCGCCGTAGTCGGTGATGTTCTTGACCACGCCGTCGAGCACCTGTCCTTCCGACAGGTTGCTGAGCAGTTCGGAACGCGCTTCGGCCCGGGTCTCTTCGAGCACGGCGCGGCGCGACACTACGATGTTGCCGCGACGGCGATCCATCTTGAGGATCTGGAACGGTTGCGGCGAGCCCATCAGCGGGGTCACGTCGCGCATTGGGCGGATGTCGACCTGGCTGCCCGGCAGGAAGGCGACGGCGCCCTGCAGATCGACGGTGAAGCCGCCCTTAACGCGCCCAAAGATGTGTCCGCTGACCCGTTCGCCGCGGGTGAAAGCCTCTTCGAGTTTTCCCCACGCCTCTTCGCGCCGCGCCTTCTCGCGCGACAGTACGGCTTCGCCGTTCTTGTTCTCCATGCGCTCGAGGTAGACCTCGACGCGGTCGCCGACCTTCAGTTCGGTGGTGCCATGCGGCGAGAATTCGCGCAACGCCACCCGCCCCTCCGACTTCAAGCCGACATCGATCACCGCGAGATCGTTCTCGATGGCGACGATGATGCCTTCGACGACGGAACCTTCCAGGTTGTCGCGGGCGCCGAGCGACTCGGCCAGCATTGTGGCGAAGTCTTCCTTCGCCACGGGGGCGTCTTGGTGTGCAACCGAATTTTCCATGAATGACTTTCTGTCCCGGGTTGGTTCACCGTCCTGAATGGACGGGTTAATGCCTCGAACCGCCCTACGCGGTTGCCAGCACGCGAAACGCAACCAAGCCCGAGGTATTCTCGCCGGAAGGACGGGTGATCACCCGGCGCGGCCGTCCTCGATCTGCGCAACGGCCCTAGCGAAGGCGCTGTCTATATCCAATTCCGTGGTGTCCAGCAAGTAAGCGCCCGGCGCCGGTTGCAACGGCGAAATGCTCCGCCCGGCGTCCATGGCGTCGCGGCGCTGCATATCGGCGAGGACATCGTCATAGCGGGCCGGCTGACCGCGCTCGACCAGCTCGCAATGGCGCCGCCGTGCCCGCACTTCGATCGTCGCGGTGACGAATATCTTGTGGTCGGCTTCGGGGCATACCACTGTCCCTATGTCACGACCCTCGATGACCGCCCCGGATCGACCCTGCGGCGGCCGCTGGGCGAATGAACGCTGGTAGTCGAGCAGGGCCGCCCGCACGCCGGCGTGGGCCGAAACGATCGACGCGGCCACGGCAGTGGCGTCGTCGCGCAGGGCCGGGTCGGCCAGGTCGGAGTCGGTCAAGGCCTGGGCGGCAGCCGCGGCGGCGACGGCGTCATGCGGATCGCCGCCCCGACGCAGCAGGCGCCGGGCCGTCGCCCGGTAGAGCGCACCGGTGTCGAGGTGGGCTAGGCCGAAATGGGCGGCCAGCCGGCCGGCGAGGGTGCCCTTGCCGGCCGCCGCCGGCCCGTCGAGGGCGATAATCATGGCGCGACCGACAGGCGCCCCCCCGCGGCGTTGGCGAGGTCGGCGAAGCCGGGAAAGCTGGTGCCGATCGTGACGGCTTCATCGACCGTGATCGCTTTGGTCGCGGCCATACCGCAGACGAGAAACGCCATGGCGATGCGGTGATCGCCCTCGGTGACGATATCGGCGCCGCCGGCCGGGTGACCACCCTCGATGACGAGGCCGTCGTCGAGCTCGGTGACCGCGACGCCACAGGCGGTCAACCCGCGTGCCACCGCGCGCAACCGATCGCTTTCCTTTACCCGCAGCTCGGCCAGGCCGCGCATCGTCGTCCGTCCACCGGCGAAGGCGGCGGCGATCGCCAGAACCGGGTACTCGTCGATCATCGAGGGTGCCCGTTCCGGCGGCACCTCGATGCCGCGCAGCGCGCTGCTGCGCACGGTAATGTCGGCGACCGGCTCGCCGCCCACGTCGCGCTCGTTGGCGAGGACGAGGTCGGCGCCCATGTCGCGCAAGGTTTGGAACAGTCCAGCCCGCAACGGGTTGACGCCGACCGCCTCGAGCGTGAGCTCGGACCCTGCGGTGATCGCCGCGGCGACCGCGAAGAACGCGGCCGAGGACGGATCGGCCGGCACCCGGATGGCACAGCCCCGTAGCTCGCCCTGGCCCTCGACGCTGATCCGGCGCCCGGCCGGCGACTCCTCGACGCGAACGCCGGCGCCGAAATGGCGCAGCATGCGCTCGGTGTGGTCGCGGGTGGCCGCCGGTTCGACCACCGTGGTCCGTCCGGGGCCGTGCAGACCGGCGAGCAGGACCGCCGACTTCACCTGCGCGGAGGCGACCGGCAAGACGTAGTCGATGGGTACCAGCATGTCCGAACCGGTGACGGCCAGCGGCAGGCGCTCGCCGGCACGGCTGAGGAACGATGCTCCCATCAGCGCGAGCGGCGCGGTGATCCGTCCCATCGGCCGCCGGCACAGCGACTGGTCGCCGGTGAAGAAGGTGGTGAAGCCGTGACCGGCCGCCACGCCCATGAGGAGGCGCACGCCGGTTCCCGAATTGCCGAGATCTTGCGTGCCGGCCGGCTCGGCGAGGCCGCCGACGCCGCGGCCGACGATCTGCCAGCGGCCCTCGCCGAGGCGGCTCACCTCGGCGCCGAATTGACGCATGGCCGCCGCCGTTCGCAGCACGTCGTCGCCCTCGAGCAGTCCCTCGACCGTGGTCCGGCCGAGGCTGAGGCCGCCGAGGATCAGGGCGCGATGCGAGATTGATTTGTCGCCCGGGACGCGGAGGCGGCCGCGCAGGCCGGGCGAGCGGGCGGAACGCAGTCGCTGGGCGGGCGTCGCAGTCGTGGTCATCGAGGTGGCCCCTCCGGCCAGCGCGGCATCTGTAGCACGGTCGGCCGGTCCGGGGCCACGCGAGCCGGCCCGCCCGCGACAAAGCTTTTGACAGCGTGGCGTGGCCGTGGCATTGGGGGCCCCCGAAAAAAGCGCGAGCACCAAGGTGCGGAGGGTTGTCCGTGGCCAAGCCGGAATGGGGCGCCAAACACGTCTGCCAGAGTTGTGGCGCGCGGTTTTACGACATGCGCAAAGAGCCGGCGGTTTGTCCCAGCTGTAAGACTGTACAAGACACCAAGTCGAAGGTCGCCTCGCGTAAGGGCCGCCCCGAACCCGAGCCGAAACCGGTGAAGGAGCGGCGGCGGCCGACTCCTGTCCCCGAGACGGCCGAGACACCGGCCGACGAGTTCGCCGGCGACGAGATCGAAGAGAAGGACGACGTGGCGATCGAGGACGCCGCCGATCTCGGCGAAGACGATGACATCCCCGAGGTGATCGAAAAACCCGGCGAAGAAGAGCGCTAGGCCGCGAGCCCCTTGATTCGGGGGAAACCGGGCCCTAGGTTCCACCTCGCGCGGGCGCTCCGGTGCCCGCCTCCCATGGGGCCATAGCTCAGTTGGGAGAGCGCTTGAATGGCATTCAAGAGGTCGGCGGTTCGACTCCGCTTGGCTCCACCATTTGACTCAACGGCCTAGCGGGCAACTGCTAGGCCGTTGATGTTTTGGGAGCGGTCGCGCGAACCGCCGCGCCGTCCGATCACGGCGCCTCGACCAATGTCTGCAGCAATCTTCTGGCCTTCGGGCCGCAGCCGTTGTCGGCAAGCCACGCCACCAGGTGGGACGGGGTCGGCTGCGCCGGCGCGACGCGGAGATCGAGTCGCTCCGCCCGAATGGCGTTGCCGAGGTGCAGCGGATAGGTGCCGTCGCGCAGTGCGAGACCAGCCGGCCACTCGACCCGCATCCGTTCACCGTGGGAAAGGCTCGGCCGCGCGCATCGTTTCTGGCAAAGTCGTCTGGGTCAGGGCATCGGGAGGGGCGCGTGAACGATCGATCACGGGTGACGGTGCTGCGCGGCCGCACCATTTGGACCGGCGGCGCCACGCCGCAAACCCATTATGGCAGCGACCTGGTGATCGAGAACGGCCGAGTGGCGACCATCGAGCCCGGCTATCACGGTCGGGCCGATCTTGAGATCGACGCCGTCGATTGCCTGCTCGTCCCCGGGCTGATCAACGCGCACGTCCATCCCGGTAATTCGCCGCGCTCGCGCGGATTGGCCGAGGATGTCGACCTACCGGACGACGGGGCCTTCTATCACATGACGTTGCCGGTGCCAGATGTACGCCCGTAGCGTGCTGTCGGCGGAAGACGTCCTCGCCGTCGCCGAGTGGGACCTGATCGCTCTCTTGGCCGGCGGCGCCACCACCATCGTCGCCGAGCAGTTCGGGCCGTGGAACAACTGGATCGTGCTGTGCGAGCGCATCGGGTTCCGCTGTCATTTCGGCCATACCTATCCCAACGACCTGTCGGCTATCGGCTATGTCGAGAACGGCAAGATCGTCGCCCGCGCCGGCGGCAATGTCATGGGCGAGCTGGGCGAGGCAACGAAGCTGCACGACCGCTTCCACGGCACCTTCAACGACCGCCTGCGCATCCACCTGTCGCCGCACGGTCCCGACACCGTTCCCGAGGACGTGTTGCGCGAGACCAAGCGCCAGTGCGAGCAGCGCGGCATCCGCGCCCATTTTCATCTCGCCCAGCACCACGACGAGCAGAAGACGGTGGCCGCGCTCAAGGACGGCAAGACCTCGGTGCAGTATCTCGACTCGATCGGCTTTCTCGGCCCGGACGTGGTGGCGACGCATGTGTCCTATGCCACGCCCGAGGACATGGCGATCCTCGCCCGCACTGGCACGCATGTCGTGCATTGCTCCTATCGCAAGGCCAAGGAGGGGATTGCCAGCCCGTTCTGGGAATTTCTCGAACGCGGCATCAACGTTGCGATCGCCACCGACAGCTTCTCGCGCGACCTCGTGCTCGATCTGAAGCTGGCGGCGATGATCGGCAAGGTGCGCGGCGGACGGACCGGCCACCCGACGGCGGGCGAGGTGCTGACCTGCGCCACCCATGGCGCCGCCAAGGCGCTCGGCTGACCCGATCTCGGGCACCTGAACCCGGGCGCGCGCGGCGACGTCACCGTCATCGCGCTTACCTCGCCGTTCAACGCGCCATCGCTCGATCCGCTGCGCTCGCTCGTCTACTATTCCGGCGCTTCAGACGTGCGCCGGACGCTGGTCGACGGCGAGCTGCTCTATAGCGAAGGGAAGGTAGTGGGCCTCGACGTCGACGCGATCCGTCGACGGGCGATGGACGCCTGCCATCGCCTTTGGACCGCCGCCGCCGAGGGCGGCGTTATGCCGCCCGGCACAAGCTATCGCGGACGGCCCTGAACGGAGTCCCCCGCCCGCCGCACGTCGTGGCGGCGGGCGGGGGGGGGAGCTGTCGTCGCTACACCGTGTCTTGGACGGCCTTCCACGAGCCGGCGCCCAGCACTTCGTTGGCCAGACGTTCGGCTACCGGCGAGGTGATCCGGCGCCCCTCGGCGTCGTCGAGCTTGATCACGCTGCCCGCGCCGTTGAAGCCTTCCCACTTCTTGAAGTTGTCCTCGCGCTCCTCGCGCACCGGCTTGTCGTAGCCGTTCGGCTCCATCTCGTTGAAGGTGTCGATCAGGATCTTCTGGTGCGCCGGCGTGATCTGGCTCCACACCCGCCGAGCGATGACGAATTTGTCGAGGCCGAGGCCGAACTCGTTGTTCACCGCGTATTTGCAGACTTCATAGTACTTCTGCACGATCACCAGCGAGGACAGCGTTACCTGTCCCTCGACGACGCCCTGTTGCAGCGCCGAGTAAACCTCGTTGAACGGAATCGGCGTCGGGTTGGCGCCGAAGGACTTGAGGCCTTCAAGCACGCCCTCAATCGCGCCAGAGCGGATCTTCTTGTTCTTGAGATCGGCCCAGGAATTGATCTTGCCGCGCATATAGAGGCCGAAGGCGCCGGCACGACCGACGCCGATCATCTGTCCCTGGTACTTGTCGGCGATCACCTTTTCCAGGCGCGGCCGGATCGCGGCGCTGTTGACGACTTTGACCGCGTGGTCGTAGTTGCGGAAGAAATTCGCCGTATAGAAAATGTCAAACTCGCGGGTGCCGGTATAAGCGCCCTGGTAGACATCGAGCGTGCCGACGGCCATGCCCTCGAGCATCGCCTGCTCGCCGCCGAGCGTCCCGGCGAACACGGTGCCGTCGATCTCGCCGTTGGTGCGCTTCTTCACTTCCTCGAGCCAGGCGCGGGTGAATCTGGTACCGACATACTGGTCGTTGGCGGCGCTGCCGCACTTCAGCGACACCTTGGCCTTGGCCGGTTTCGACAGGCCCACCTGCGAGACGATCGCTGCGGCGGCCACTGCGGAGCCAAACTGACGACGGGTTAGCTTCATTGGGGTTCCTCCCTCCTATTTAGGCATCAATATGCCAGGCACGAACAAGGTTAGCACGGGGACGTAGGTTATGAGTGCGAGAACGATGACGAGGGCGACAAAATAGGGAATTGCCTCACGGAATATCTCGATAACGCCCTGTTTGGAAATGGCCGACAGCACGAACAGGTTGAGGCCGATCGGCGGCGTGATCATACCGATCATGAGGTTGAGCACCATGACGACACCGAAATGGACGGGATCGATACCCATCTTGGCGAACATCGGAAACAGAATCGGCGCCAGGACCAGCATGATCGGCAGCAATTCCATGAAGGTGCCAAGGATCAGCATCAGTACGTTGGCGAGCGCCAGCAGCACCCAGACGTTGTCGCTGATCGCCAGCATCCATGCGGTCAGGATCTCGCCCATGCGCGCCTGCACCGCGAGCCAGGCAAAAATCTGCGAGGTGGCCACCGTGAGCATGATTACCGCCGAGGCGATCGCCGTCGCACCGGCCGCCTCGATCACCGCCCGTACCGTCAGGGTGCGATAGACGAAGACGCCGAGGATCATGGTGTAGGCCACTGCCACCGCCGCCCCTTCGGTCGCGGTGGTGACGCCGCCGACGATCGAACCGACGATAATCACCGGCGCCAGCAAGGCGAGCGCGCCGTCGAGGGCGGCCGACACCCGCTCGGCCCGCGTGGCGCGCGGTTCAACGGGATAGCCGCGGGCGCGGCAGATCCACCACGTCGTGATGAACATGGCGATGAACATCACGGTGCCGGGAACGATGCCGGCTAGGAACAGCTTGCCCACGGAGACCTCGACGATAGCGCCGAGGAGAACGAAGACAAGCGAGGGCGGAATGATCGGGCCGACCGTCGCCGCCGACGCGATCACCGCGCTCGAAAAGGCGGGCGGAAAACCCCGTTTGGTCATCTCGGGCACCAGCACGGTGCCGGTGGCGGCGGCGTCGGCGAGCGCCGATCCGGAAATGCCCGACATGATGAAGTTGGCGGTGACGCCCACGTTGGCCAACCCGCCGGACCGGTGAGCCACCAGGACCGACGCGACGCGAACGATGCGTTGGGTAACGCCCGAGGCGTTCATCAGCTCGCCGGCAAACACGAATAGCGGAATGGCCAGCAGAATGAAGCTGTTGAGACCCTCACGCATCGACTGCGCGAACAGCACGAGGGGGATCTCGCGCTCCCACAAGCCCAGTTGCGACAGGAAGATGAACGCCAGACAGGCCATGGCGATCGCCCAGGCGATCTCCATGCCGATGAGGGAGAAGACGATGACGGCGATGATGAGGACGATTAGCAACATTTAGGCGGCTCGCCGCGCCAGGCGGTACTCGTCATAGGACTTGACGATCAACCCGACCTGATAGAGGGCCATCAAAACGCAGCCGATGGTGACCGGGATGATGCTGACCACGTTCGGCCAGCCGGTCGACAACATGCGGGTGTTCATGCCGAGGCGAACCAGCGGCCAGCTGTAGTAGGCGACCAGCAGGGCCATGGCGATGACGAGCAGGTGCATGACGAATTCGAGCGCAAAGCGTGGAGCCGGCGCCATGCGTTCGAGAAGGAAGGTGACGCGCAGATTCTGGCCGCGCTTGGTCGCCACAGCGCAGGCGATGAACGTCGCCCAGTAGAACAGCACGCGCGGAACTTCCTCCGACCAGATCGGCGCCGCATTGAAGAAATAGCGGGCGACTACGGCGTAGATGACGAGGCCGGTGATCAGCAGGATGAGAAAGGCCGACAGGTAGTAGAAGGCGATCTCGATCCAATAATCGAGGCGCCGCAGCAGCCGCAGCGCACCAGACCCCGTCCCGGACATCTCCTCACCCCCGTGCCGTGGCAAACCAGCTGACCCGGCCGCCTCGCCGACACATTTTTCCCACTTCTTTATCTCCTATTGGGCCGCCGACGGCAACCCGGACCACCCCGCTCGACCCACTTGGCGTTGCCGCGATCTTATCGGAGCAGCGGCGCGCGAGGGCGCCTAGCGGGCGCGCGGCTCGCCGCGCGGCGCGGATCGCCTGCTCGTCGGTCAGGAAGGTGAGGCGGACGAAGCGCGTCCCTTGCTCGACCTCGGTCACCTCGTGGAGCAGCGAGCAACTGAAGACCAGGGCTTCACCCGCGTTCGCGCGGATCACCTCGTCGCCGCACTCGAGGAACCGCAGGCCGCCACCGACATAGTCGGAGGCGTCGTTTAGCCGCAGCGACACAGCAAAGCGTCGGTGCGCCGAGATGGGTGAAATGTTGTCGCGATGGGCACGGAAATAACCGCCGGTCGACGTCCGATCGAGGTGCCCGCCAATCTTGAAACCCGTGGTGCGCGAAGCCTGGTACTGGAAGGCCTTGGCGACCTCGGGGACGACGCGGCGGCGGAAGATGTCGGCGAGACGTTGGTTGAGGCCGGGGTCGACGATTTCATGGTCGCGTCGCCGCTTGCTCACCTGCGCATAGGCGTCGGTTTCGCTGTTTGAGCGGTTGTCGATCGCACCCGACGCCTCTTTGCCTCGCTCGTTCCACCAGCGCATGCGCTCGTCGCAAAAGGCGCGATCCATCACCCTAGGGATCCACAACACCGGAGCCTTTGGGGTCTGACCAGCGGGTGAGCGGGCCGCCGCGATCGCATACAACAGGTGATCGACATGGGCCGTCGGATCGCCGCCACGATCGACGTGGAGGACCCGCAGACCCGGATCGAGCGCGTAGGTGGTGAGGGCGGGCGAATCGCCGCTGTCGGTCAATGCGTACCAACCCGTTACCTCGCCGGCGGTATCCGACAGCACCCCCAGGGCAGCACGACGCCGTGGGCCAAGGCCAGGTTGTCGGCCGGCGACAACGGCGTCACGACGAAAAGGTCGATCCCCTTCAATCGCTCGGCCGCCTGGGCAAAGGGGCGCAGGTTGTCGTCGTGGTCGCGCAGGCTGAAGACGCAGGCGAGCGGATTTCCGCGCGAGTGGATAGCCGGACCGGTCGGCTGCCCGACGACATCGGGCAGGACGAAGTTCGGTATCCCGTCGCCGCGGGTCAAAACGTATCTGGCTGGCATCATGATGGGCTGCCGTCCCGCCGGTTGCGTCCTCCATATCGCAGGATCTCGTCGGGATGCATCCGGCGACGGGTGAGGGCGACATTTGCGCCGGCTGCCGGTATCGTCGGCCGACAGCGGAACTCCTCGGGGAGGCGACGATGAACCCTACTAGTGCTCTGCAGCGTGCGTCGATATTCGTGGGCGACACCGACCGCTCGCTCGAACTCTATCGCGACATTCTCGGCATGACTGTAGTCGACCGCCGTGATCTCCAAGGACCGGTCATCGCTAAAATTCTGGGTCTCGCCGATTGCAAAATCCGGGTGACCTATCTTACCGCCGAAGACAGCGAAATCGCCCGGGTCGGGCTGTTTGAAGTCTACGATCCGCGGCCCCCGGCGCTGGCGCGGCCGCGCACTGATGTTATTCATCGCGGTCAAATCACTGCGGTGTTTGATAGTCCGCATATCGCCGCGATCCATCGCGCAGTCGAAGCAAAGGGCTATGCCCAGCTGTGCAAACCGACCAGTCTGCGCGGGTCAAAGGGCGGAACCTACACCGAATACATGTTCTTCGATCCGGACGGCGCGATGATCGACCTGCTGTCGTTCACCCCCGATCCCGGCGGCAGCGCGGCTGACGGGCTCGGCCGCGCCGGCGCCGTGCCTGTGCACGGCACCAACAAGACCTCGCCGCTATTACGCGCCTCGATCTTCGTGCGCGACATCGAGCGCTCGTTGGCGCTCTATCGCGACGTTCTCGGGCTCAGCGTCATCGATCGGCGCGAGTTCGGCGGCGCCCACGTCGGCGCCCTGTTCGGGATGAAGGAGTGCAAACTGAAAGCCGCCTATCTCACGGCCAACGATTCGCCGCTCGGCCGCATCGGCTTATTCGAAGTGTTCGATCCGCGTCCGCCCGAGCTTCCGCGCCCGCCCACCCACAGCATCCATCGCGGCCAAACGGCGATCGTCATGAGCACCGGCGAAATGCGCGCTCTGCACGGCGCGCTGAAGAAGCAGGGGGTCGCCTTTCTCTGTGAACCCAACGACTTCGTTCGACCGGGTGTCGGCACCTACACGGAGATGATCTTCTTCGACCCCGACGGCATTCCCGTCAGCCTGATCCAGTTCACGGCGGGGTAGGCGGGTCGTCGTCGTCGGGGCCCGGTGGCGAAGCCTGGTCGCCCGCGGCGGCGTCGCTCTTGGTCTCTTTTCCCTTCTTTTCCGCCGTCGCACCGGACGCGCCGGTCCCGTCGTTGACGAAAATGTCGTGCCAGCGGGTCTCGGTCTTCCGTTTCAGGAGTTCGTCGGTCATGCTGCGGACGCGAGCCACCATGATCACCAGAATGTGGCGCATGACCGGGTTCATGTCGCCAAGCCGCTTGGTGAATTCCTCCCTGGGAATGACGACCAATTCGCACTCCCCGACCGTCACCGCGGTCGCCATTCGTGGGCGGTCGTCGAACAGTGCCATTTCGCCGCAGATGTCGCCCGATTCCAAGGTGGTGACGACGCGAGGGTTGGAGGTCCGCATGCCTTTGCGGATCTCAACCTTTCCCTTCATGATCATGTATGCGGCATCGCCCGCCGCGCCTTCGTTGAAGAGGGCCTTGTTGGCGGCGAATTTCTTGCGCGCGAAGGGCGCCAATCCGGTCATACCTGATGGTCTCCCCTGTTCCATGGACCCGCGGGCGGCGGGGCCATTGTGGCGGCGATGAACGGACTAGAAAAACCCAGCGCCGACCGCGAACCCCGCGCTGCACAGGCCAATGTTTCTTCCTGGTGGCAGGATGTGATGGTCGGCACAGTCGTGACGGTACCGGTTCTCTTCGTCTACCTGGCCATGGGCATCACCTATGGCGTCCGCGCGACCGAGCACGGGCTATCCATGTTCAACACCGTCCTGATGTCGATCGCGGTCTATGCGGGCACGGCCCAACTGGTCGGCGCCGAAATGATCGGCATGGGAGTCCCCGTGGCGTCGATCCTGGTGACGACGCTGGTGATCAATTCGCGGTTTTTCGTGATGGCGTCCAGCCTGGCGCCGCAGTTCGTCGCCTACCGGCTCTGGCAGCGCCTGGCCTATGGCCTGCAAATGACCGATGCGTCCTTTGCCATCCATAGCGCCCGCTTCGCCACCCAACGTCCTGGCAAAGTCGAGATCTTCACTACCAATATGGTCGGCCATGTCGTCTGGGTCCTGGCAACGATGGTTGGCATCCTGCTCGGTCAGGTGGTCGACAACCTGAACGCCTTTGCCATCGACTATGCGATGCCGGCGATGTTCATCGGCCTCGTGGTGCCTCTCATCCGCCGGCGTAACCAGGTGATCGTCGCGCTGGCAGCAGGCGCGGCGACGCTCGGGTTCCACGCCGTCGGCTTGGCATTTTGGACCATTCTCGCGGCGACGCTCGTCGCCGTCGCCGTCGGCTTCGGGATCGATCGATGGACCAAGGCACCGTAACGCTCACCATTCTGGGGATGGCCGTGCTCACGCTCGCCATCAAGGTCGTTCCCGTCGTGGCGTTGGCCCGCCGGCGCCTGCCGCCACTGCTGCTTGAAGCATTGCGTCATTTGCCGATCGCCGTGATGTCGGCGATGACCGTTCAGCTCGTCGCCGTGAGCGCCGGCCGACTCAATTTCGCCGCCGATAACCTGTCGCTGTGGTTGACGATCCCGACCGTCGCCGTTGCGGCGCTATCGCGCAATTTGTTCGTGACCATCGCGGCGGGCCTCGCGCTAGTCGCGCTCGGCCGCCAACTGCTTGCCTGAAAACCCATGGCATCGATCCGTATCACCGCGACGCTCGCCCTTCCCGAAGGCGAACTCGAGTTCCGCGCCATCCGGGCGTCGGGGCCGGGGGGTCAGAACGTCAACAAGGTATCTTCTGCCGTGCAACTGCGGTTCGACGTCGAACGCAGCACCGCCCTGCCGCCGGCGGTGCGGGCACGCCTGCGCCGCTTGGCGGGCTCCCGGTTGTCGAAGGACGGTGTTCTGACCATTCACGCGCAAAGCCTGCGCAGTCACGAGCGCAACCGCGCCGAGGCGATCGAGCGCTTCGTTGACCTGGTGCGGCGCGCCGCCGTGGCACCGGTGCCGCGCCGGCCAACCAAGCCAACGAAGGGGGCTAGGGAGCGCCGGCTGTCGGCCAAGGCGCGTCGCGGGCAGTTCAAGCGCCTGCGCCGCTTGCCGCGGGGCGACGACGGTTGACCGGGCGGCCCGCCGGGCGCCTGACCGGCCAAAGTGATAGTGTGCCCGGCCCTTTGCTATCGAGGCCCCGCCGCGGTTCACCCATGCCAGCCCACGGTCCCGACGTTCACCTTGATGCCCCTGCCTACATTCACGATTCGGCCCAGCTTTACGGCAAGGTGTCGATCGGCCGCGGCGCGTCGGTCTGGCCGTTTGTCGTCATGCGGGCGGAGATGCACGCGATCCGTATCGGCGCCCACACGAACGTCCAGGACTTCGTCATGATTCACGTGGGCGGGACCACGCCAACCGTGATCGGGGACCACTGTTCGGTGACCCATCACTGCACGATTCACGGCTGTGCGATCGGCGATAACTGCCTGATCGGCATCAACGCGACCATCATGGACGGCTGCGAGATCGGCGCCAATTCGATCGTCGCGGGCGGGGCCTTTCTCAAGGAGAACACCCGCATACCGGCCAACTCGGTCGTGATGGGGCTCCCGGCCAAGGTCGTGCGGACGCGCAACAACTGGATCGCCAACCGCATGAACGCCTTCATGTATGAGCGCAATGCCGAGGCCTATGTCGCCGGCAACTATCGCGTCTGGTCGGATGCAGGCCTGGCCGATGCGATGCAGGGATATTTGCGGACCCTCGAGGCCGAGTTCGCCCAACGCTTCCCGACCGAGAGGGCGACTGGATGAGGCGATGCTGGCAGCTGGCGATCATCGGCTTCTGCCTGCTCTTGGTGGCAGGCTGCAACTCGCGCATGACCGTGGGCGGGGCGATAGTGATGTTGGTGGCGCCTTTCCCCATCAGTGCGGCAATCGCATCCAGTTCGGCGTTCTCGGGCGGCGAGCGCGCCGCCGAGAAGGCTCTCCCGCCGCTTGACGAGCCGGAGTGGACCTACCTCTCGCTTCCCTAGCGCGCCGCCGAGATCGCGCTTGTCAGGCGACCCACGATCGGCGAAACAAACTCGCGTCACTGCCCCGCCGGAGACCCATCCATGACTTGGCTCACCGAAAAACTGCATGCCCATGTCGCCCAGGCCTACGAGGTCGACCGCGTGTTGTTTGATGGTAAGTCCGATTTCCAGAAGATCATGCTGTTTGAAAACAAGCGGTTCGGTCGGGTGCTGGTCCTCGACGGCGTGATTCAGACGACCGAGGCGGACGAGTACGTCTACCACGAGATGTTGGTTCACGTGCCGCTGTTTGCCCACGGCGGCGTCAAGCGCATGTTGATCATCGGCGGCGGCGACGGCGGGGTCCTGCGCGAAGCCTTGCGCCATCCGGTTGACCACGTGACCATGGTCGAAATCGACGGCTTGGTCATCGATCTCTGCCGCCGGCACATCCCATCGATCTGCGGTAACGCCTTCGACGATCCGCGGACCCGGCTGATCGTCGGCGACGGAATCGATTTCGTGACCAAGACGAAGGAGAGGTTCGACGTCATCATCGTCGATTCGACCGATCCGGCCGGTCCCGGCGAGGTGCTCTTCGGCGAGTCGTTCTACCGCGCCTGTTCAACCCTGCTGACCGAGCGCGGCGTAGTGATCACGCAGAATGGCGTGCCGTTCAACCAGGGGGCCGAGCTGACCGCGACGACACGCCAATTTGGTCGCCTGTTTCGCCACCACGGCTGTTATCTGATCGTCGTGCCGACTTATGACCTCGGCTTCATGGCCCTCGGCTGGGGGAGCCTGGGGTTGGACTTAGCGCAGCCCGATGTGGCCGAGGTGCGCCGCCGCTATGACGCCTTGGGCCTTAAGACCCGGTACTACAATCCCGCGATCCACCAGGCGGTCTTCGCCCTGCCCAATTTCGTCCGCGATTTCGTGGCTTGAGCGGCGCGCCGCCGCAGGCCGCAGCCGCCTCCGGGGGGCTTGATCGTCGGTTCGGTTCTACCCACATTGAGGGCGTGCTGCGGCGGGTTGTCGCGGGCACGCGGGCGCCTTTGTAGGGCCCACCAGTTGAACTCGCTCGTCAGAGGAGGGAACGATGTCGCGCTTGACGCTTTTCAATTCGCCGTTGCTGCTGGGCTTCGACCAGGTCGAGCGCACCCTCGACCGGTTGGCAAAGGCGGCGACCGACGGCTTTCCTCCTTACAACATCGAGCAGCGCGGCGACGGCCTGCGCATCACCCTGGCGGTGGCCGGCTTCACACTGGACGATCTCTCGGTGACGATGGAGGACAATCAATTGATGATCCGTGGTCGCCAGAACGAGGAATCGGAGGAGGACCGGGTTTTTCTCCATCGCGGGATTGCCGCCCGCCAGTTTCAGCGTGCATTCGTCCTGGCCGAGGGCATCACCGTGGTTGCCGCGGCGCTCGACAACGGTGTTCTTCACATCGATCTCGTCCGGCCCAAAGCCGAAAGTCACGTCCGCTCGATTCCGATTAGGACGGCGGCCGAGCCGAACAAGGTTCGCAAGTTGGCGGAAGTGGCCGTAGACGCGAAAAAGGCGTCTTAGTTAGGGTAGTGAGGTACCAAGATGACCAATGAACTCTCACAGCTGCGCGGCCTGACGCCGGAGGCGTTCGCTGCGCTCGGCGCGCCGGGGCTGGCTTACGTCAAGCCGGTCAAGATCGACGGCAATTTCGCCTTTGCCGTGCACGGCGCTGACGGCCGTGAACTGGCGGTCTTTCAGGACCGCGAGACGGCGATCGTCGTCGCGCTCCAACACGAGATGCAGCCGGTCTCGGTCCACTAAGCGCATGGTGCGCGCCGCGGCTAGCGGCGTGTCACCCAGGCGGTCACTCCCAGCGTCAAAAGAACACCGAGCAGGCTGACGAGGGCCAACCACATGGGCGGCCCCTTGCGGCTTTCGCTCTGATCCTTGAGGAAGCGGGCGGCGGCCTGGGCCGCGGCCCGGCGCAGCGAAGCAGCAACCTCGGCGGCGGCGTCGATCGTCGAGGCTGGTGCTGTTGCGTTCTGACGCTCGGTTTCTGTCGCCGCGGGCGGTAGCCGCGGTGGAGCGGTAGCGGCGGCCACTGCAGTGGTGGCCGGTGGCGAGGCGGTTGCCGCGCCTCCCGCCGGAACATCGCGGCCGGGCGCCGGCGGCGCCGAGGTCGGGCTGACCGCCCCGGCGGCGGCCGGCGCACCAGCCACTTCCATCGCTCGCACCGCCGTAAAGACGACTTCCCAGTCGTCGCCGGCCTTGCGCTCCAAGCTGTACTCGCCACGATAGACACCCGCCGGCCACGTTCGTCCGGCGTTCAGCGTTGCGACCAGGTTCGAGAGCGACCGGGCGCGGTGGTCGGCACTCGCTTCCAATGTCTTCTCGGCGACGACCCGCCCGTTCGGACCGCGGATGACGAAGCGTTGCCGGTCGTCACGGTCGAGGCCGTAGACCTCGGCCCAGAAAATGACCTGTGGCGCATCTGCCGCGAAGGACGGCGGCTGTAGTTTGCCCTCCAACACCTCCTCCGACTTCGGTTCCTGCCGCGCGAATCCGGCATTGAGGAGGCCGGACCGTCGATAACTGAGCGCGTTCAATGCCGCCGGGGCGAACACCGGGTTCTTTGGCGCATCACAGCTGCTGCCGACCGCTGCGCCGGTGAAGGGGTCGATCGCCTTGCCGCGCAGGCGAACTTCGAAGTGGACGTGGGGAAACTCCGCCTTGCCCGACATGCCGATCGGGCCGAGCCGGTCGCCTGCCTTCACCTGCTGCTCGTTCTGCATGCCGATGCTGCCCTTCCGCATGTGGCAATACTGGCTCACCCACCCGTTGCCATGGTTGATGAGGACGCCGTTGCCGCACTCCTTCCCGCGCACCGCTTCTTCGCCGATGTCGCGGAAGTTGACATCATCCATGCCGTCGCGCGCACCCCGAATGATTCCTGGCGCGGCGGCGACCACCGGAATGCCGCGGCGGACGAACTCCATATTGGGCACGCGGATGTCGACGCCAGTGTGCTTGTCGTAGGTGAGCAAGCCGCAGGTGTAGTCGCGCGCCTCCGCGCCCGGATCGACGTCGACGTAGTTCTGGACGAAGCACTCTTCGGTGCTGCACTGCACCGGCAGCGCGAACGACGGGGCGGGTCCGTCGGTTTGTTCGGCCGGGCGCGCCGGCGGGTTCTGGATGAGGGAAGAGGCGGGCGGGCGGGTGGTGGCCGGTGGCGTTCCCTCCGGTGGCGAGCCGGCAGCCGGGAGCTGCGGCGGTGCCGGGCGCGGCTGTTGCTGGGCATGGCCGGCCATGCCAACGCGGCGACCCCGGTAACGATCGCCACGACGAGGGCCGTGGCGGCAAGGCGGTGACGAAGCGAGTGGCCGGTGAGGTGATCGGTCATGGCCGGATTGCCGCGCAATCCCGCCATTTAGCGCTTCCGAGGTGCTGATCGCAAGATCGCGTCAGGCGGCCTGCGACGAGGCGGCCGGTTCGGTCAGGATAGCGAACAGCGCTTCTTTGGTCTCGGAGGCCCGCAACTTCTCGCACAGCGCACGGTCGCGCAGCAGACGCGACACTTTCGCCAGGGCCTTGAGGTGGTCGGCGCCGGCAGCTTCGGGGGCGAGGAGGAGAAACACCAGATCGACGGGCTCGTCGTCGATAGCATCGAACGCGACGAGCTCCTCGAGGCGGGCAAACACGCCATAGAGGCGATCGAGGTTCGGCAACCGCCCATGCGGGATGGCAATCCCGCCGCCGACGCCGGTGGTCCCCAGTCGTTCCCGTTCGAGCAGGATTTCAAAAATCTTGCGCTCGGGCTCGCCGGTCTGTTTGGCGGCTCGCGTTGCCATCTCCTGCAGCAACTGCTTCTTGCTGGCCGCTCGCAAATTGGGAACGACTGCGTTGAGGGTGAGAATCTGCGCTATGTCCATGAAATCCCGCGTTATCGGTTCGCCGTCGATCCGTGGGGATCGATCCAACCGATGCTGCCGTCCCGGCGCCGAAACACGACGTTCAATCCCCCGTGCTGGGCGCTGTGGAAGATGAAGACCGGTTCATCGGCGAGCGTCATGCGCATGACCGCTTCTCCAACCGACAATGTTTCGATTTTGGCCACCTGCTCGGCCACGATGACCGGGTTGTCCCCCGCCGGCTCATCCTCTGATTCACCCTCGTTGGCGAGCACGTAGAGCGGTGTCGCAGTCACCTTGCCCGTGCGCACGCGCCGATGGTCGCGTAGCCGGCGCTTGAACCGGCGCAACCGCTTTTCAATGCGCTCGATGGCGCCGTCGGCCGCCGCATAGGGATCGTTCGCTTCACTCTGCGCCTGGGTGTCAATCCCACCGCCCACGTGAACCGACCAATCGACACGGTAGCCGTGCCCCTCGGAGACACGGCGACGGTGGCTTCGATCGCATGATCGAAATACTTCCCGACGCCCGACCGTAACTTTTTCTCAATGTGCAGGCGAAGCGAGTCGCCAACGTCGAGCTTCTTGCCAGTGACGGAAACCTGCATGCGGAGCGGTATTGGCTACAAACGGCCGGGCCCGATCCCATGGTCGCCCCCGACGGCCTAGTTCAAAAGGTGCGGGACCATAGGCTTGGCCCCCACCGTTGTCAACCGCACCGGCCGTCGCCGTTACCCCCGGAATCCCGCGATTTTCCGCCGTTTAGCGCGACCTCCAGGGAGCGGCGTTCTTATCCCGCCGGCGCTCGACCGATGAGGGGATGTGCAACGCTTCGCGGTACTTGGCGACTGTCCGTCGCGCGATTTCGACGTTCTCGCCGCGCAAGATTTCGACGATGCGATCATCGGACAGAACGCCGTCGACGGCCTCGGCGTCGATCAGTTCCTTGATACGCTGGCGAACCGATTCCGCCGAGTGGGACTCGCCGCCGCTCGCCGAAGTAATGGCGGAAGTAAAAAAGTACTTCATCGGTAACGTCCCGCGCGGCGTTGCCATGTACTTGTTGGCCGTTACCCGGCTCACCGTGCTTTCGTGCATCTCGATCGCCTGGGCGATGTCGCGCAGCGTCAGGGGCCGCAGGTGCTGAACGCCGCGGGCAAAAAATGCGTCCTGTTGGCGAACCAGTTCGGTCGCCACTCTCAGGATCGTCTGGGCGCGCCGCTCCAGCGACTTGACCAACCAGTTGGCGGAGTTCAAGCGCTCGGTGATGAAGATATTGTCGTCCTTGTTCTTCGCGTTCTTGTTGAGGACGGCGCAGTACTGCTGGTTGACGAGGACGCGCGGCAGAGTCTCGGTGTTGATCTCGACCAGCCAGCCCCCGCCCGGCCCAGGCCGCACGAACACGTCGGGCACGACCGTCTGGGCCACCTCATGGCTGAAGGCGAGACCGGGTTTTGGATCGAGCGCGCGCAACTCATGAACCATGTCGCTCAGGTCCTCGGCGTCCACGCCACAGCGCTCCATCAGCTGCTTTTCGTCTCGCTTCGCCAAGAGGTCGAGGTTGTCCAGCAGCGCCTGCATCGCCGGGTCGTAGCGATCCCGTTCGCGAAGCTGCTGGGCCAGGCACTCCTTGAGATCGCGGGCAAAAATTCCGGGAGGATCGAAGGCCTGCAAGATCGTCAACGCTCGCTCGACCCGAGCGACCTCGACGCCAAGTTGTTCGGCAACGCTGGCGAGGTCGGTAGTGAGATAACCCGATTCGTCGACGGCGTGGACGAGGCTAAAGCCGATGAGCCGATCGATGGGATCGGTGACGTCAGCGTAAAGCTGTTCGAGAAGATAGTCGTGCAGACCGATCTTCTCCGAGACGGTTTGCTCGAGAACATTGTGATCCTCGCCGCCTTCGCGGCCGCCGCTGCCATAGGCCGGCGTTGATCCGCCCGCTGGCCCGGTGGCGGGGTCGGCATATCCCTCGGCGGGGCCGGCGTCCTCGTAGATTTCGCCATAGTTGACGTCGAGCGGACTGTCGTTGTCGGCGGGAATCTCGCCGGCGTTCGACAGTTGCGCACTGTCCACGCCGTCGGTGCTGGCATCCTTGTCGACTTGCGGCGTCGCGCCGTCGCCCCGCTCGGGTTGGCCCGGATCCTGGCGTTCCAGCAGCGGGTTGCGCTCGAGTTCCTGCTCGACGAACTCGGCGATCTCCAGGTTGGTCAGTTGCAGCAGCTTGATCGCCTGCTGCAACTGCGGCGTCATCACCAGAGACTGGCTCTGGCGCAACTCCTGCCGTTGTCCGAGGGCCACTAAAACACCTACAAGCTGAATCGTTCGCCGAGATAGACGCGACGAACGTCCTCGTGCGCGACGATCTCCTTGGGGACGCCCGACATCAATACACGTCCCTCATGAAGAATATAGGCGCGATCAACGATATCGAGCGTTTCGCGCACATTGTGGTCGGTAATCAACACGCCGATCCCGCGATCCTTGAGATGGGCGACGAGATCGCGAATGTCGGCGACGGCGATGGGGTCGATTCCGGCGAGCGGTTCGTCCAGCAGGATAAAGGAGGGCCGCGACGCCAACGCGCGGGCGATTTCGACGCGCCGTCGTTCGCCCCCCGATAGGGCTTGGGCCGGGGTGCGGCGCAAATGCGAGATGGAAAACTCGGCCAACAGCGCCTCGAGAGACTCTTCGCGCCGCAAGGAGTCGCCTTCACCGACTTCGAGTACCGCCCGCACATTCTGCTCGACGGTCAGGCCGCGAAAGATCGACGCCTCCTGGGGAAGGTAGCCGACGCCCAACCGCGCACGCCGATACATTGGCAACGAAGTGATGTCGTGGCCGTCGAGCTCGATCCGACCGTAGTCGGCCGCGATCAGCCCGGTGATGATGTAGAAGCAGGTTGTCTTGCCGGCGCCGTTGGGACCGAGCAGGCCGACTGCCTCACCCCGCCGAACGGTCAGGCTGACGTCGCGGAGCACCGGCCGTCGCTTGAACTGCTTGCCGAGATTGTGTGCGGCCAGGCCATGGTTGTCGGCGACCAGGCGCGGACGACGCTCGGGAGCGAGCTCGTGATCGCTCATGGTCGCGCCCGGTCGGGCGTAAACAGCCCGCGTACCCGACCGCCGCCGGCTGCGGCGCTGTCGACCAGGCTGGTCCCGCTGTTCAAATCCATCACCAGTCGTTGCCCGCGAATGACATTGTTGTCGCGTGTCAATACCACGGAGCCAGTCAGGGTGATTGTGCCCTTGGTCACATCGTAGACGCCCTGATCGCCCTGTGCGGTCTCGCTCGGCGACGACAGGAAGACCTGTCCGACGGCGTCGATTCGGGAGACCGCCTGGGCGGCGGCGGCGGCGGCCGCGTCGTCATAGTACACACGCAATGTATTGGACCGCAGCCGCAGATCGCCTTGATTGGCCTCGACACTGCCGGAAAAAGTCGCGAGTTGGCTGTTCTGCTGAACCTCTAGATAGTTGGCTGCGACGCGCAGCGGTTCGTTCGCAAGGGGTGCCGGGCGGCTCGCCGCCGCAGGGGGACGGGCCTTCGTCCGATCGGCAAGGAAGACGCCGTCGACGCGGCCGCCGCCGAGTGTGCTTTGACCCGAACTCAGGTTGCTCTGGAGTTGGCGACCGCGCACGGTACTGCTGCCGCTGGTCAAGACGACCACGCCGGTCATGACGATCGTCCCTTTCTCGAGATCATAGACCGCCTCATCGCCCTGGGCGGACTGGCTGGGTGAGGTTAGGCGGACGTTGCCTTGGGCCTCGATGCGCGAGATCGCTGGTGACGCGGCGTTCCCGCCTGGCGCATAGGCAACGTGCAGGCGGTCGGATTGCAGTTGCCAGTCGGCTTGTCGCGCATCGACGTTTCCTGAAAAAGTAGCGAGGCGGCGATCCTGCTGGACCTGCAAGGCATCAGCGGTAATTTCGATCGGCGCGGTCCGGTCGCTCGGCGTAGTCGCGGTGGCGGTTCGCGGGGCTGCCGGTGGCGTCGCCGGTCGCGCGGCTTGCGCCGCGACGTCGCCGATCACGGTGAGAGCGACCAGGACGGCCGTCAACGCGGCGCCGAAGCCTGCCCTGCCCACTACTTGGCCTTTGGGCGCAGCGTCACATGAACGCCGCCGCTGAAGCTCAGCACCTGGTCGTCGCGACTCAGGCGAAAGCCATTGGCCGTCAAGCTGCCGAGCGGTCCCTGGGCCTCGATGGGAGCCGTTCCGCTGGCGATTCCTTTGCCGATGTCGATATCGGCGGCTGTCGTGCGCAGGGCGAATCCGTTGTCGGCGAACATCTCGATGTGATCGCTGAGCGATAATGTCTGGTGCAACCGGTCGAACAGACCGCTCGGCGCGATCAGCGTAATCCAACTCCCCTTCTCGACCGTCAGATCGGCTTGCAACGCCCGCAGGACGATACGGTTGGCATCATTGGCCTCGGGGGTAGCGCTGTCGGCGGTAATGACGTAAGGCCGCGCGCGTTCGTCGGCGCCGACAAAGCGGCCGCGCGTCATCCCGACGGTTTCCTCGCCGGTCTGGGCGTCGGTGAGGTTGAGCTGGAAAGAAGGCGGGCCGGAATCACGATTGGACAGCGACACGATGACCAAGGTCAGTGCGGCGGCAGCGAGCGGCAGGAGGATCTTCATCAGCCCGACAAACCGCGAGTATCGCTTGCTCAAGCGAACGACACGCGGCGTCAGAACCGTTTCGCCGAACAGAATCTGCAGGCGGTTGGCGGCCGTGCCGGTCATGCCACGCCCGCCTGCAGACAGTCGTGCAAGCGCAGGATGCCGACGACGCGCGTGTCCTTGACGACGAAGAGATTGGTGATCCGACCGGCCATGATCCCCACCGCCTCCGCGGCCAACGCATCGGGTCCGATGGTCTGCGGGTCGGCGGTCATGACCCGACCGGCGGTTTGTGCCAGCAACCGATCGGACATATGGCGTCGCAGGTCGCCGTCGGTGACGATCCCGACGAGCCGATCGCCGTCCTCGACGATGCCGGCGCAACCGAAGTTTTTGGCCGACATGACGAGGAGAACGTCTTGCATCAGGGCGTCCACCGGCGCCAGCGGAATCTCGTCACCCTTGCGCATGATGTCGGAGACCTTCTGCAGCCGGCGGCCGAGGCGTCCACCGGGGTGCAGAGCGTGGAAATCGTCGGCCGAGAATCCGCGCCGTTCGAGCAGGGCGACCGCAAGTGCATCACCAAGCGCCAGCATCATGGTGGTCGACGTCGTCGGCGCGAGGCCCATAGGGCAGGCCTCGCGCACGTCGGGCAGCAAGAGCAGCACGTCCGCGGCCTGGCCCAGCTCTGACATCTGGTTGGCAGTCATCGCGATCAGCGGGATGCGAAAGCGCTTGGCGTAGCTCACCAGGGCCGACAACTCGTCGCTTTCTCCGGATTTCGACAGCAGCACGACGGCGTCGTCGCGGGTGACCATGCCAAGGTCGCCGTGACTCGCCTCGCCAGGGTGCACGAACAGGGCGGGGGTTCCGGTCGAGGCCATCGTTGCCGCGATCTTGCGGGCAATGTGTCCCGACTTTCCGACGCCGGCGACCACCACCCGGCCACGCAGGTTGAGCAGCGTTTCAATTGCGGCGGCGAAGCGCTCGTCAAGGGCGGCACCCGCCGCTCGAACCGCATCGGCCTCTTGTTCCAGCAAGCGGCGTGCGACGGCGAGGTCGCTTTGCACCAGTGCTTGGCGGGACGGGGTTGGACCCGAACCGCGGGCAACTCTTATGGCCAAAACCCACCACTCCTCGGTGATCCGGCGGTCCAAGCGACCGCCGGGACGGCAACGGCCGCGCCACAACCGGTCGGTTGGCGCGGACGCCATACTACCGCCACAGGCGCCATCCTTGCGTAAGGCGCTTGGGCGGCCATCGGCCCCACTGCCAATATTGGTGGTTTCTCGATGAAAATCAAATGTCTAGGAGTGGGCCCTAATGCGCGAAGATATCCTCGTCCGGCCAGCCGGCCAGGTCGAGGGCCGCGCGGGTGGGCAGGAAGGCGAAGCACTGGGCGGCCAATTCCGTCCGTCCCTCGCGCTGCAGCATAGCGTCGAGGCGCTCGCGCAGCCGGTGCAGATAGAGGACATCTTGCGCCGCGTAGCTCCGCTGCTCTGGGCTCAGGTCCGCCGCCGCCCAGTCGGAGGATTGCTGTTCCTTGGAAAGCTCGATCCCCAGGAGTTCACGGCATAGGTCTTTGAGACCGTGGCGATCGGTGTAGGTCCGCACCAGTTTCGACGCGATCTTGGTGCAATAGATCGAACCGGCCACCGGCCCGATGTGACGGTTAAGGACGGCAAGATCGAACCGGGCGAAATGGAAGAGCTTTGCCACCGTCGGGTCTCCCAGCAGCGCCCGCAACTGGGGGGCCGGATAAGGCCCGGCGTGCGGCCGAAACTGAACCAGGTGGCAGGTGCCATCGGGGCCGCAGAGTTGGATCAGGCACAGTCGATCGCGCTGCAGCGACAGCCCGGTCGTCTCCGTATCGATCGCCACCGACCCGCGCCAGTGCAGGCCGGCCGGCAGGTCACCCTGGTGGACGTCGATTCGTTCGGGCTTGTCGCGGTGGTTGGCGATGGCGCGGCTCCATGGCCTGGTCGTGCGGCCGTTCCGCCACCCATTGGGGCGGCGCTGGTGCCCAGGAGAAGACTCGAACTTCCACGGCCTTGCGGCCACTAGCACCTGAAGCTAGCGCGTCTGCCAGTTCCGCCACCTGGGCAACCAAGGCGGGAACAGGTAGGGCGCGGGTCCGGGGCTGTCAACCGGGAAGTACTGATACGCTGGGCGGCCTTTGCCGGTCTCGGCGCGACCGTTATGATGCGCGGCCTTTGCCACCGGTTGATCCATGACGCGCGGCCTTATCACGATTTTTGGCGGCTCCGGCTTCATCGGCCGCCACCTGGCGCGCCGGCTGGCCGCCAAAGGTTATCGGCTGCGGATCGCGGTTCGCCGGCCGCTCGACGCGCGGTCGCTGCAGCCGCAAGGCGACGTCGGCCAGATCGTTCCGATTCTTTGCAACGTCCGCAATGATGCCTCGGTGCGCACCGCGCTGCAGGGCGCCGATGCGGCGGTCAATTTGGTGGGCGTGCTGCACGACGGCGGGTTGCAGAGTTTTGCCGCCCTCCACGAAGAGGCGCCCGGGCGCATCGGCCGCGAGGCAACCGCGCTGGGGACCCGGCGGCTGGTCCATCTCTCGGCACTTGGCGCCGATGCCGAATCCGCGTCGGCTTATGCGCGCACCAAGGTGGCCGGTGAGGCCGCCCTGCGAGCGGCGTTTCCGGCGGCCGTCATCCTGCGCCCAAGCGTCGTATTCGGGCCGGAAGATGGGTTCTTTAACCGTTTTGCCGCGCTGGCCCGCATCCTGCCCGCTCTGCCGCTGTTCGGCGACCGACCGGCCGATGCCGGACGGTCCAGGATACAGCCGGTCTATGTCGGTGACGTGGCCGATGCCATCGTGGCCGCGTTGGAAATGCCGGGTGCGCCGGGTCACACCTTCGAGCTAGGCGGACCCAGGGTCATGTCTTATCGCGAAGTGATGGAGTTCGTCGTCGCCTGCACCGGCCGACGCCGTCCCTTGCTGCCGGTTCCCTATGCCGTAGCGACCGTATTGGCGACGTTTCTCGGCCTATTGCCGAATGCGCCGCTGACGCGCGATCAGGTGAAACTGCTCAAGACTGACAACATGGTTGGTCCCGGGCGGCCGGGTCTCGCCGACCTCGGCGTGACCGCGACCCCGGTCGAGGCGGTCGTGCCTAGTTACCTGTCGCGCTTTCGCAGACCGGGATTGCGCGCGCTCGCCTAATAACCGGGCGGCGTCCAGCCGTAGACATAGACGCCGACCAGGAGGGCGCCGCCAAGGAGTAGGCGGTAGATCGCAAATGGGGCGAAGCTTGCCCGTTTGACCCATGCCATCAGCCCGGCGATGGCGACAAAACCCACCGCGCAGCTCAGTGCCGCCGCGAGGGCGACCTGCCCGAACAGACCTGGATCGTTCAGCTTGAACAGCTCGTAGCCCTCGAGAATACCGGCGGCAGCGATGGCCGGTACCGACAGCAGGAACGAAAAACGGGCCGCCGCCGGCCGCTCGAACCCGAACAGGCGGGCGGCCGTCATGGTGATCCCCGATCGGCTGGTCCCAGGCAGCAACGCGATCGCTTGGGCGAGGCCGATGCAGAACACGTGCGCCACGGTCAGCTGTTCGAACCGGCGGACGCGCAGGAAGAATCCGTCGACGACGAACAGCACGATGCCGAAGCCGAACGTCGTCCACCCGATCAACGCGACGCTGCGCAACGCGCTCTCGAGATGGAGTAGTTTGATCGCCGAGCCGGCGATGATCGCCGGGATGGTGCCGACGATGAGCAAGATCGTCAGCCGCGCGCCCGCATCGCGCAATTGGCCGCGGACAAGCTTTTTCAGTCCGAGCAGCATCGCCCGGATATCGCGCCAGAAATAGACGAGGACGGCGCCCAGCGTGCCGACATGCACGGCCACGTCCATGATCAGGCTCTGATCGGGCCAACCGAGAAGGGCGGGCACCAGGATCAAGTGCCCGGACGAACTGATGGGGAGGAATTCCGTCAGGCCTTGGACGACGGACAGGACGGCAATATGGAGAAGACTCATCGGGACCAACGACCGGAAACCCGGCGGGTTCCGTTGCGAGGGGACGCTGTTTTTCCCTTAACACGGGCCTGGCTCCGGCGCCATTCCTAGGTCTTCAGGCCATTTAGTCTCAAAACGGCACTAAATTAGCGCTCCATAGCCGACGGCGACCAAAATCTATCCACAGATTGGTCCACAGATTCGAAAATACGACAATTAGACTGCCCGTATTGCGTGCCTTTTGAGAATGCTTTGCTAGGCTCAACATTCGGAGGAACGAACCGGTCAGGCCTCGGTCCCCGCTGGTTAATGACCCGCGCTAAAGGCACCCAATGGCCGACGGCATGCTCAAGTTCATCTCCGTGGCGCAGCAGTACCCGGGCAAGCGTGAGGCCGGGGTGCGCGCGCAGGACTTCAACGAGATCTACGACGAGTATCTGCGCCCCAAGGCTAGCGAGCAGGCCAGCCGCTGTTCACAGTGCGGCGTGCCGTTCTGCCAAATCCACTGTCCGCTGCATAACAACATTCCCGATTGGCTGCTGATGACTAGTGAGGGCCGTCTTGAGGAGGCCTACGAGTTGTCGTCGGCGACCAACAACATGCCTGAGATCTGCGGTCGCATTTGTCCGCAGGATCGGCTGTGCGAGGGCAACTGCGTCATCGAGAAAGGCTTCGAGGCGGTGACGATCGGGGCGAAACGATGGGCAGGGGCGGCGGCGCCAGTACCGCGACGGGCGGCGCTACGCTAAAGTCTCCGCGCCCATGCGCACGCTCTATCATTTTTGGCTGTGCCCGTTCTCGCGCAAGATCCGCATCGTGTTGGGCGAAAAGGGTCTGCCCTTCGATCTCGTCTTTGAGAAGTTTTGGCAGCGCCGCGACAAGTTCCTGCGCCTGAATCCGGCCGGCCAGGTACCGGTCCTGGTCGAAGAGGACGGCCGCGTGTTTGCCGAGTCCTCGGCGATCGGCGAGTACCTCGACGAAACGCACCCCGACCGTCCGCTCGTCGGCTTCGACGCCAACGCCCGCGCCGAGACGCGTCGCCTGGTCGCTTGGTTCGACCTCAAGTTCCACCACGAAGTCACCAAGAATCTGCTCGACGAAAAGCTGCTAAAGCGCTTCATGGGCATGGGCGAGCCGTCGTCGTCGGCCATTCGCGCCGGCCGCGCCAATGTGAAGTATCACCTCGACTACATCGCTTATCTGGTCGAGCGGCGGAATTGGCTGGCGGGCGAAGATTTCTCGTTGGCCGACATAGCCGCCGCCGCCCACCTGTCCTGTCTCGATTATCTCGGCGACGTCCCGTGGGACGACTACGAGACCGCAAAGGACTGGTACGCGCGGATTAAGTCGCGGCCGTCGTTCCGGCCGCTGCTGTCCGATCACATTCCCGGCCTTGCCCCGCCGCGGCATTACGCCGACCTCGATTTTTGACCGCCTTAAGTATTGCGGCGCGAACGGCCTTTCACCCGCGCTGCGCGCTCCGACATACTTGTTGATGGAAAATTGGACCAATCGCCTCGGCTGGCATCGGCAAAAGCAGCGCAGATGTTACGACCCAACTTGGCTCGGTGAGTGGTGAGCACCAAACCTGCCAACCGCGGATGGCCGGACCCGACCGCTGCCATTCGCGCCGAGGCGCTGGCGCGCGGCTTCAGTGCGGTTGGCATCGTGCGTCCGCCGGCAGATGCCTTTAGCGGCCGCCTCGACGCATTCCTCGACCAGGGCCGCCACGGCGACATGACGTGGATGGCTGACCGACGGGAACGCCGCGCCGATCCCCGGGTGCTGTGGCCGGCGGTCCGCACGATCGTCGCCGTTGCGCTCGACTACGGCCCGGCGGCCGATCCGCTGGCGTCGCTGGCGCGTCCCGAGCGCGGCACGATCTCGACCTATGCCCAGGGCGAGGACTACCACGACGTGATGAAGAAGCGACTGAAGGCGCTCGGCCGCTGGATCGCCGACACCTTCGCGGCCGACGTCAAAGTGTTCGTCGACACGGCGCCGGTCATGGAGAAGCCGCTGGCCGCGGCCGCCGGGCTCGGCTGGCAGGGGAAACACACCAATCTGGTGTCGCGCCGGCATGGATCGTGGCTGTTCCTCGGGGAGATCTTCACCACTCTCGATCTTGCCGCCGACACGCCCGAGCCCGATCGCTGCGGTTCCTGTCGGGCTTGCCTCGATGTCTGTCCGACCCTCGCCTTTCCTGCACCCTACCAGCTCGACGCTCGCCGCTGCATTTCGTATCTGACGATCGAGCACAAGGGCCACATCGCCACCGAGTTCCGCCGGGCGATCGGCAATCGCATCTACGGCTGCGACGACTGCCTAGCGGTGTGTCCATGGAACAAGTTCGCACGGGCTAGCGCCGAGATCGCCTTTCAGCCGCGCCTGGAACTGACGGCGCCGCTGCTGCGCGACCTTGCCGCGCTCGACGATGCGACTTTCCGGTCGGTCTTCGCCCGCTCGTCGATCAAGCGCCTGGGTCGCGACCGCTTCCTGCGCAATGTCCTGATCGCGATCGGAAACTCGGGCGATCTGACGCTCGCGGCGGCGGCCGAAGGGCGGCTCGGCGATGGGTCGCCCTTGGTCCGGGCGATGGCGGTGTGGGCGCTGGCGCAGCTATTGAGCGCCGCGGCCTTCGCCGGACGACGGGCGCGCCATGCCGGCGCCGAAGCGGACGCCGCCGTGCTGGCCGAATGGGGTGCCGCGTGAATCACCTGTTCTGCTTCGGTTTGGGCTATACGGCGCTGGCGCTTGCGGCGCGGCTCCGTTCCGAGGGCTGGCAGGTCAGCGGCACCAGCACCACGCCGGAGAAGCAGGCGGCGCTGATCGCCCAAGGGTTCCCGACCCTGCTGTTCAGTCGGCAGGCCCCGATTGCCGCCGACCGCTTTGCCGGCGTGACCCATGTCGTTTCCTCGGTGCCGCCCGATCGCGACGGCGATCCGGTCGTGCAGGTGCACGGCCGGGATCTTTTGTCGACGCGCAGCCTCCGTTGGCTCGGCTACCTGTCGACGACCGGCGTGTACGGCGATCGCGACGGCGCCACCGTCGACGAAGATTCGGAGTTGCGCCCGTCGAACGAACGCAGCGTCCGGCGCGTCGGCGCCGAGCGACAATGGTTGGGCCTGTGGCGCGCGCGCGGGCTGCCGGTGCATCTCTTTCGCCTGGCCGGCATCTACGGCTCAGGACGCAATCCGCTCGATGTGATCCGCGCCGGGCAGGCGCGACGCATCATCAAGCCCGGTCTTGTCCTGGGCCGCATCCACGTCGACGACCTCGTCGGCATCCTGCTGGCGTCAATGGCGCATCCGCACGCGGGCGTCGTCTACAACGTGACCGACGACGAACCGGTCGCACCGGCGGAGATCGTCACCTATGGCTGCCAGCTCCTGGGCGTGGTTCCGCCGCCCGAGGAATCGCACCGGACGGCCGAGATGTCGCCGCTGCTGCGCGAGTTCTACGCCGACAGCAAACGCGTCGCCAATCGCCGCATCCGCGAGGAGCTTGGCTACCGATTGCGTTATCCGACCTACCGCGCTGGCCTCGACGCCCTGCTGCGCGAGCCGCCGGCTGCTCCGCGCCGGGCTCACTGAGCTGCCGCTGCCACCTCGTCCACGGTCGCGGCGAGCAGGGCGAGGTCCTCCGGCCGCGACAGGCGATGATCGCCGCCCTTGATCAACGTCACGCGCACGTTGTCCGACGCAAGGGCGGCGCTCAGGCGCAAGGACAGGACATACGGGACATCGGGGTCAGCGATCCCATGCAGCAGGCGCACTAGGCCGTGAATGGGGATACGACTGCGCAGCACGAGGTGCGCGCGCGCTTCGTCGATCAGCCGCAACGTGATCGGGGTCGGTTGCGCATCGTAGATCGAGGGCTCGTCGTAACGGCCGCTGCGCTGCAACGTGGCCCGCACCTCTGCGGGAAAGGCGCGCCACATTAGGTCCTCGGTGAAATCGGGGGCGGCGGCGACGCCGACCAGCCCGGACACGCGCTGTGATCGGCGCAGCGCCACGTGCAGCATGATCCATCCGCCCATGCTGGAGCCAACCAATATCTGCGGTCCCGATGTCGCGTGGTCGAGTACGGCCACAGCGTCCTCGATCCAGCGCCCGATCGTACCGTCGGTAAACTCGCCGTCGCTGTCGCCGTGGCCAAAATAGTCGAAGCGCGTGAACGCCCGGCCGGTCGCGCGACAGTGGGCCGCCAAGGCCAGGGCCTTGGTTCCCGCCATGTCCGACCGGAAGCCCGGCAGGAAGACGATGCCGGGCCGGTTTCCCGCGGTCGCGCGGTAGGCGAGGCGGACGCCGTCGGGACGGAGAATTTGGCCGGCGGACTCTGGCGTCATGGGTCGCAGGGCCCTATATCTCGCAGCCGCATGGCAATGGATCAGTCACCCCACTCTAGCACCGGGGCTGCGCGGTCGGAGCGCCCGCCGGTCGTCCTGCAGGTGCTGCCCGCCCTGGTGACCGGCGGCGCCGAACGCGGAGCCGTCAACGTCGCCGCGGCGATCGCGCGGGCCGGCTGGACGTCGCTGGTCGCGTCGGCGGGCGGGCCGATGGTAGGCGACGTCGAACGCGGCGGGGCCGAACACATCCTGCTCCCGCTCGATGCCAAGAACCCGCTTCGCCTGCACGAGAACGCCGGGCGCCTGGCCGAACTCATCTACGTGCGGGGCGTCGACATTGTTCATGCCCGTTCACGCGCGCCCGCCTGGAGCGCGTTCTACGCGGCGCGGCGGATGGGTTGCCATTTCGTCACCACCTACCACGGCACCTACAACGCCGAGAACGCGGTGAAGCGCTGGTACAACTCGATCATGGCCAAGGGAGAGCAAGTCATCGCCATCTCCGAATTCATCGCCGAGCATGTGCGGAGGCGCTACGCGGTGGGACCTGACCGCTTGGTGACCATCCTGCGCGGGATCGATCTTTCCGTATTCGATCCATCCCATGTGTCGGCCGAGCGGACCATCGCGCTGGCGACCACCTGGCGCCTGCCCGACGGCATGCCGGTCATCATGTTGCCGGGCCGACTAACCCGGTGGAAGGGCCAGACCGTGCTGATCGAAGCGCTCGCCGCTCTCGGCCGCACCGACGTCCGCTGTCTGTTGGTTGGTTCCGACCAAGGTCGCACCGGATACCGCGAGGAGTTGCAGCGACTGATTGCCGAGCGCGGCCTTGACCGCATCATCCACATCGTCGATGTCTGCCGCGACATGCCGGCCGCTTACATGCTGGCGGACGTTGTCGTCTCGGCTTCAACCGATCCAGAGGCGTTCGGGCGGGTTGCCGCCGAGGCGCAGGCGATGGGCCGCCCGGTTGTTGCGACCGACCACGGCGGTGCGCGCGAGACGGTCATCCCCGGTGAGACCGGCTGGTTGGTGCCGGCCGGCGATGCCCGGGCGTTGGCCGGTGCCATTGAAGATGCGCTCGCCCTCGAACCGGGGCGGCGCGGGGAGATTGCCGGACGGGCACGCGCCCACGTTGCCGACAAGTTCACCGTCGCCCGCATGTGCGCCCAGACGCTGGGGGTCTACCGCAGCGTGCTGGCCGGTTAGTCTGCTGGCGACGATCTTCGCTCTCGCGATCGGCGTTCGGGCGCGGAACCTCCGCCCGTCGCCTTGACTTGGACCGCGCAAGTCGTACTTTCGCGCCTTCGCGGCCGCCGTGCCGCCACAAGTGAGTGGGTGCGAGGCCGCTGATGGTCGCCATTACCCTGCCCGACGGGAGTGTCCGCCGCTATGACGGCGCGGTCTCCGGCGCCAAGCTTGCCACCGACATCGGCCCGGGTTTGGCCAAGGCGGCGCTGGCCATGCGCGTCGACGGCGATCTTTGGGACCTTGGTCGCGAGATCGGCGCCGACGCCACTGTCAGCATCGTTACCCGCAAGGACGAGGCCGAGGCGCTCGAGCTCATCCGTCACGACGCGGCGCATGTCCTGGCCGAGGCGGTCAAGGAGCTGTGGCCGGAAACCCAGGTCACCATCGGCCCGACGATCGAGAACGGCTTCTATTACGATTTTTCGCGCGCGGCGTCGTTCACGCCCGAGGCCCTGGCGAAGATTGAGCAGCGTATGCACGAGATCGTCGATCGTGACGAGGCGATCACCCGCGAGGTGTGGGCGCGCGACAAGGCGGTGCAGTTCTTCCGGGCCGCCGGCGAACGCTACAAGGCCGAATTGATCGAGAGTTTCCCCGCCGCCGAGGAGATTCGTCTCTATTGTCAGGGCGGCTTCGTCGACCTCTGCCGCGGACCACATTTGCCCTCGACCGCGAAACTCGGCCACGCCTTCAAGTTGATGACAGTGGCGGGCGCCTACTGGCGCGGCGATTCGCACAACGAGATGTTGCAACGCATCTACGGCACCGCCTGGCGCGACGACAAAGAACTGAAGGACTATCTGCACCGTCTGGAAGAAGCAGAGCGGCGCGACCACCGGCGCCTCGGCCGCGAGATGGGGCTTTTTCATCTCCAGGAGGAGGCGGTGGGCAGCGTGTTCTGGCACCCACACGGCTGGACGCTTTACCGCGTCGTCGAGTCCTATGTGCGTCGCCGCCTCGATGCCGCCGACTATGTCGAAGTGCGGACGCCGCAGCTGGTCGATCGCAAGCTATGGGAGGCGTCCGGCCACTGGGAAAAATTCCGCGAGAACATGTTCACGGCCGAATCGGAGGAGCGCGTGCTCGCGCTCAAGCCGATGAACTGCCCCTGCCACGTGCAGATCTTTCGCCAGGGACTCAAGAGCTACCGTGACCTGCCGTTGCGCATGGCCGAGTTTGGCTCGTGTCACCGCAACGAACCCTCGGGCGCCCTGCACGGACTGATGCGGGTGCGCGCTTTCACGCAGGACGACGCCCATATCTTCTGTACCGAGGACCAGATCACCAGCGAGACGGTGCGCTTCTGCAACTTGCTGCAGGAGGTCTACCGCGATTTTGGCTTCACCGAGGTGCAGGTGAAGTTCTCGGACCGGCCGCCGGTGCGGGCGGGCAACGATGCGGTCTGGGACCGGGCCGAAGGTGCCCTCAAGGAGGCCGTCGACGCCACCGGCCTGCAATGGCAACTCAATCCCGGCGAGGGTGCGTTCTACGGGCCAAAACTCGAGTTTCACCTGCGCGACTCGATCGGCCGCACCTGGCAATGCGGGACGCTGCAGGTTGATTTCGTCCTGCCCGAACGTCTCGATGCGACCTATATCGGCGAAGACGGCGCCAAGCATCGGCCGGTGATGCTGCATCGTGCCATCCTCGGCAGCCTCGAACGATTCATCGCCATCCTCATCGAGCACAATGCCGGGCGCCTGCCGATGTGGTTGGCGCCGACGCAGGTGATGATCACGACGATCACAGAGGCCGCCGACGCGGCGGCGCGGGCCGCGCAACAGCGTCTGCGGGCCGCGGGCTTGCGGGCCGATATCGATTTGCGCAACGAAAAGATCACCTACAAGGTGCGGGAACACTCGCTGGCCAAGATCCCGGTAATCGGCGTGCTGGGCGAGCGGGAAGCGCAGAATGGCTCGATTTCGTTGCGTCGGCTCGGCGACCAGCGCCAGGAAATCCTTGCGCTCGATGAGGCAGTGGCTAGACTGGCCAAGGAAGCAGCGGCGCCGGGCTTGTGACCTCGCACCGAGCGCTGCTTTGTCCACAATCGAACGAGGCGCGGCCGCCGTCCGTTCGGACGGCGCGGGGTCCCGTGTCGCGTGTCTCGCCCAAGGAAGGAGAGAGTGCATAGTCCGTAGATCGTTCCTGCCGTCGGCCCCAAAAAAGGATGGACCGCGGTTCAACGACATGATCGATGTTCCCCGCGTGCGCTTGATCAGCGCCTCGGGCGATATGCTCGGAGTCGTTGAGATCGCCAAGGCAATGTCCTTGGCCGTAGAAGCCGGCCTCGATCTCGTCGAGGTCTCCCCCAACGCCGACCCGCCCGTTTGCAAGGTTCTGGACTACGGCAAGTTCAAGTACGAAGCCCAGAAGAAAGCCAATGCTGCCCGCAAGAAGCAAAAGGTCATCGAGGTCAAAGAGATCAAGATGCGCCCGAGCATCGAAAGCCACGACTACGGCGTCAAGATGCGCTCGATCAATCGTTTCCTCGAGGAAGGCGACAAGGTCAAGGTGACCCTCCGCTTCCGCGGCCGCGAACTCGTTCACCAGGAGTTGGGGATGAAAGTGCTCGAGCGGGTGCGCGGCGACGTCGAGGAGGTCGCCAAGATCGAGCAATTTCCGCGGATGGAGGGACGCATGATGACGATGATCATCGCGCCCAAATAGCGCCGTGTTTGTCGGGGTGATGCGTCCCGGCCGTCCACGGCCCAGACAGGGCGGTTGACGCCGGTCAAACCGCCGGCCGGTCAAACCGGGTATGCCTTCAACTTGCTCCGGAGGTACCCGTGTCAGCACCCCGATCGCGATCCCTCTCGGCCAAGGATGTGGCCGCGCTGGTTGGCCCGCTCGACGAGTCGGTCATCCTCGCCGTCCTCGATACCGGGGCGACCGCGGCCGAAATCGCCGAGGCACGGCGTTTGGCCGAGAAGACCGACCAGCCGATTCCGCCGCCCACAGGCGTCGGGCGCGCCCCCTTCGTTCACAAGGTCTATGACATTCTGCGGGTGGACCTGGGCGAGCGGCACGAGCGCTGACGCGGCCGGCGCGAACACGTTAGCTCGTCGTTGCGGCCACCGCCGGTTGCCGCCGCTCACGCAGCGCCTGCGCCAGAACGCTGGCGGCGCTGTGCAGTGCCAGGGCGGCTATCAATGCGCCCACCACGAGGTCGGGCCAGTGCTGTGCCGGTCCACGCCACCAGCACGGCCGCGGCGAGGATGGCCACGTTGCCGATGGCATCATTGCGGCTGCATAGCCACACCGAGCGCCGGTTGGCGTCGCCGCCGCGGTGGCGAAACAGCAGGATCGCCGCCCCCACGTTCACGGCTAGCGCGGCCATTCCGAGCGATCCCATGACGGCCGCAGAGGGTGGGGCGGCACTATCGAACCGCCATGCTGCCTGGCCCAGCACCCATAGACCGAAAACGTCATTGCCGCCGCCTTGCCGAGGGCGGCCGAGGACCGCCGCTGCTGGCTCGCGCCGAGCACCGCAAGACTAACGGCGTAGGTGAGGGCATCGCCGAAGAAATCGAGCGCGTCCGCCTGCAGGGCGACCGAGCCCGCGAACAAACCGGCGGCGGCTTCGAGCGCGAACATTCCGGCGTTGAGCACGAGCACGGTCCACAGCACTTGGCGATAGCCGCGATCGCCCGCCTCGACCGTGGGCTCCGTGTGATGACAATGCGCGCTCATTCGATGTCTCCGTGGCCGACCGGCTCGGCGATGTGCTCGGCCATGTCGCGGATGACCTGGCTGACATGGGCGTCGGCGGCGCCGTAGGCGACCTGGCGGCCTTGGCGTTTGGCGCGCACCAGGCGTGCCGCGCGCAACAGCCGCAGGTGGTGGCTGACGAGCGAGGGCGACAGGCCCACCGCTTCGGCGATCGTGCCCACTGGTTTGGCCGTGCCCAGGCAAGCCAGCAGAATCCGTAGCCGGCTGGCGTCGCCAAGCAGGCGGAACATGTCGGCCAATTCGCTCGTTTGATCGGCCGTAAGGCCGCGCGGTCCAGGCATGGCTAAACATATGAACATCTGTTCATATGTTCAAGTATCCCGTGCCAGAGCGCGGTTTGCCTTGCGTTGCGCAACGGGCGGCGGCTATAAACGCGCCCTCGCAAAGAGTGGCCCGGCCTGCGGGCATGCCGTGGCGGCTCTCATCGCAACCTTCGTGTCAGGGGTGCCAAAATGCCCAAGCTCAAGACCAAGAGCGGAGCCAAGAAGCGTTTTCGCTTCACCGGCAAAGGGAAAGTGCGCGCGACTCAGTCGGGCAAGCGCCACGGCATGATCAAGCGCACCAACAAACAGATTCGCAATCAGCGCGGAACGACGACGCTCGACCCGTCGGACGCGATCATTGTGAAGAAATACATGCCGTACCGGTGAGGTAGACCATGGCTCGCGTTAAACGGGGCGTCACGCGTCACGCCCGCCACAAGAAGGTTCTTTCGGCGACCAAGGGTTTCCGCGGTCGCGCCAGCACGGCCTACGGGGTCGCGAACGAACGCCTGGAAAAGTCGCGTCAATACGCCTATCGCGATCGGCGCAATCGTCGGCGGGCGTTCCGGTCGCTGTGGATCCAGCGCATCAATGCGGCGGCACGGGAGTGCGGCTTGACCTATGCCCGATTTATGAGCGGTCTTCGGAACGCCGGCATTGAGCTCGACCGTAAGATTCTGGCCGATCTCGCGGTCCGCGAACCGGGGGGCTTCAAGACCCTCGCCGATCAAGCCAAGGCGGCCTTGAAGGCGAGCTGAACGCGCCCCCTGCTGGAAGACCGGTGTCGGGGGCTTGGCCGCCCGCGAACGCCGTTGGAACGACCATGCGGGATTTGACACAACTGGAAAATGAGCTGCTCGGTGCGGTCGCCGGCGCGAACGATCTGGCGGCGCTTGAGCAACTGCGCGTGGCGGCGCTCGGCAAGAAGGGCGCCATCACCGAACAGCTGAAGGGACTGGCCGCGCTGCCGGTCGACGAGCGGCGGGCGGCCGGCGCCCGGCTCAACCTCCTCAAAGACAACGTCACGATCGCGCTCGAAGCGCGCCGGCGGGCCTTGCACGACCGCCAGCTTGAAGCGAGTCTCGCCGAGGAGCGCATCGACGTCACCTTGCCGGCGCGGCGCGACCCGGTCGGGCGTCTGCATCCGGTGAGCCAGGTTACCGACGAACTGGTCGCCATTTTCGCCGACATGGGCTTTACCGTCGCCGATGGTCCCGACATCGAGAGCGACTGGCACAACTTCACCGCCCTCAACATGCCGCCCAACCACCCGGCGCGGCAGATGCACGACACGTTCTACCTACCCGCCGACGGCAGCGGTGAGCGCAAGGTGCTGCGCACCCACACCTCGCCGGTGCAGGTCCGCACCATGATGGCCGGGCCACCGCCCTACCGCGTCATCATTCCCGGGCGTACCTACCGTTCGGACTCGGACATGACGCATACGCCGATGTTCCATCAGGTCGAAGGGTTGGTGATCGACCGCGACATCCACATGGGTCATCTCAAGGGCTGCCTGCTCGAGTTCAGCCGCGCCTTCTTCGAGGTGGAGACGCTCAAGCTGCGCTTCCGCCCCAGTCACTTTCCGTTCACCGAACCGTCGGCCGAGGTCGACGTCGGCTGCTCGCGCAAGGGCGGCGAATTGAAGATCGGCGAGGGCGAGGATTGGCTCGAAATCCTCGGCTGCGGCATGGTGCACCCAAAGGTGCTGGAAAACTGCGGCGTCGACTCGACTACCTTCCAGGGCTTCGCCTTCGGCATGGGGATCGACCGCATCGCCATGCTAAAATACGGCATTCCCGACCTGCGCTCGTTCTTCGACGGCGACCTGCGCTGGCTCAAGCATTACGGCTTTGTGCCGCTCGATCTGCCGACCCTGTCGGGGGGGCTGGCGCGATGAAGGTCACCCTGTCCTGGCTGAGGGACCACCTTGCGACCACTGCCGACCTCTCCGCCATTGCCGAAAAACTGACCACCATTGGCCTCGAGGTCGACAGCGTGATCGACCGCGGCGCCCAACTGCGGTCCTTCGTGGTCGGCCAGGTCGAGCGCTGCGAGCGCCATCCCGATGCTGACAAGCTGTCGGTCTGCCAGGTCGATATTGGCGGCGCCAAGATGCAGGTGGTGTGCGGCGCCCCCAACGCCCGCACCGGCCTCAAGGGCGTCTTCGCGCCGGTCGGCAGCACGCTTCCGGGCACCGGCCTGCTGCTCAAGGCGAGCAAGATCCGCGGCGTCGAGTCGAACGGCATGTTGTGTTCGGAACGCGAGATGGGCCTCTCCGAGGAGCATCAAGGCATCATCGAGCTGCCCCCCGACGCCCCCGTCGGTACACCGTTCGCGACGGTGATGGGTCTCGACGATCCGGTGATCGATATCAACGTCACGCCCAATCGCCAGGACTGCCTCGGCGTCCTCGGCATCGCCCGCGACCTTGCCGCCGCCGGTCTCGGCACGCTCAAGACCAAGCCGCCGCTGCCGGTTCCAGGGCTGTTCAAGAGCCCGATCGGCGTCCGCCTGGATCTGGCGTCGGATCCCTCCGCCTGCCCGTTCTTCGTCGGCCGCTATGTCCGCAACGTCAAGAACGGCCCGAGCCCGCGCTGGCTGCAGCAGCGCCTGCAGGCGATCGGCCTCCGGCCGATTTCGGCGCTGGTCGACATCACCAATTATCTGACCTTCGATCGGGCCCGGCCGCTGCACGTCTTCGATGCCGATACGGTGGCGGGCGGTCTGCATGTTCGCCTGACGCGGAGCGGCGAAAAGCTGCAGGCGCTCGACGGCCGTGAATACGCGCTCGACGACCAGGTGACTGTCATCGCCGACGACGATGGCGCGCTTGCGCTCGGCGGCGTCATCGGGGGCGAGTCGTCGGGTTGCACCGACACCACGACCAACGTGTTCATCGAGGCCGCGCTGTTCGATCCGGCGCGCACCGCCGCCACCGGGCGGCGCCACGGCATCGAGTCGGACGCCCGCTATCGCTTCGAGCGTGGCGTCGACCCCGACGCGGTGGTCGCCGGCATGGAGGCGGCGACGCGCCTGGTGATCGAGCTCTGCGGCGGCGACCCCAGCGAATTGGTCATCGCCGGCAAAATGCCCGATTGGCCGCGCCAGATACGCTTCCGGCCGAGCTGCGTGCCTCGCCTGAGCGGTCTGCAATTGGGTGAAAACGAAACCGCCGCCATTCTCGAGGGTCTCGGCTTCGGCGTCCGCCGCGCGGACGGCGAGTGGCTGGTCGCCGTGCCGTCCTGGCGCCGCGACGTCGAGGGTGAGGCCGATCTCGTCGAGGAGGTCGCGCGCATCCGCGGCTTCGACGCGATTCCGTTGGTCTCCCTGCCAAAGGCGACGGCGGTGACGCGGCCCGCCTGGACGCCCGAGCAGCTACGGGCGCCGCGGGCCAAGCGGGCGCTCGCCGCGCGCGGCCTGTTCGAGTGCGTCACCTGGTCGTTCCTGCCGGCGCCGCAGGCGCAACTCTTCGGCGGCGGCGCCGCGGCGCTGACCCTCGTCAATCCGATCAGCACCGATCTCACCACCATGCGGCCCTCGCTGCTGCCGAACCTCATCGTCGCCGCCGGCCGCAATGCGGCGCGCGGCGCGGCCGACACGGCGCTGTTCGAAGTGGGGCCGCAATATGCCGATGCGACGCCCGCCGGACAGGCTCTGGTGGCGGCGGGAGTTCGGCGCGGCAACAACGGCGAGCGCCATTGGGCCGAACGGCAGCGGCCGGTCGACGTGTTCGACGTGAAGACCGACGTTTTGGCGGCATTGGCCGACCTCGGCCTGAGCGCCGACAAGGTGCAGGTCGCCGCCGGCGCGGCGCCCTGGTATCACCCAGGGCGTGCCGGGGCGATCAGCCAGGGCCCGAAGACCGTGCTGGCATGGTTCGGCGAACTGCATCCGCGGGTACTCGATGCGCTTGACGTCAAAGGCCCGTTGGTCGGCTTCGAGTTGTTCCTCGGCCGCCTGCCCACGGGGCGCGGCAGGGTCTCGCGCAACCGGGGCGCGCTGCGGGCCTCCGACCTGCAGGCGATTGAACGCGACTTTGCCTTCGTCGTCGGCGAGCACGTTCCGGCGCAAGACCTCGTGCGCGCCGCGCGGGGCGTCGACAAGGCGCTGATTGCCGATGTTACCGTGTTCGATGTCTTCGCTGGGGCCTCGCTCGGTGCCGGGCAGAAGTCGCTGGCGATCTGCGTGCGCCTCCAACCGACCGAGCGGACGTTGACCGACGCCGAGATCGAGGGGCTCGGCCACAAGGTCGTCGCCGCGGTCACCAAGGCGACCGGCGGAACGCTGCGGACATAAGGGATCGATGGTCGACAAATCCCGCATCCGCAATTTCTCGATCATCGCCCATATCGATCACGGCAAATCGACATTGGCCGACCGCCTGATCGAACGCTGCGGCGCCTTGGAGGCGCGTGAGATGCGCGAGCAGGTGCTCGACTCGATGGAGATCGAGCGCGAACGCGGCATCACCATCAAGGCGCAGACGGTTCGCCTAAGCTACGCGGCCAAGGACGGCCAGACCTACGAACTCAATCTGATGGATACGCCCGGCCACGTCGACTTTGCCTACGAGGTGAGTCGCAGCCTCGCCGCCTGCGAAGGATCGATCCTGCTGGTCGATGCCAGCCAGGGCGTCGAGGCGCAGACCCTGGCCAACGCCTACCACGCCATCGACGCCAACCACGAGATCGTCGTCGCCCTTAACAAGGTCGACCTGCCGGCGGCCGATGTCGCCAAGGCGAGCCAACAGGTCGAGGACGTCATCGGTCTCGACGCTTCGGACGCGCTGCTGATCTCGGCCAAGACCGGCCTCGGCATCGACGATCTGCTGGAGGCATTGGTGCTGCGCCTGCCGGCGCCGACCGGCGACGCCGGCGCCCCGCTCAAGGCGCTGCTGGTCGATTCCTGGTACGACGCCTATCTCGGCGTCATGATTCTCGTGCGAATGAAGGACGGCATGCTGCGCAAGGGCATGAAGGTGCGGATGATGGCAGCCGGCACCGCGCACGTGATCGAGCGCGTCGGCGTGTTCACTCCCAAGCCGGTGGCCGTCGACGAGCTCGGACCGGGCGAGATCGGTTTCATCACCGCAGCGATCAAGGAGGTGGCCGACACCCATGTTGGCGACACGCTGACCGACGATCGTCATCCGACCACCCAACCACTGCCGGGGTTCAAGCCGAGCGTGCCGGTGGTTTTCTGCGGCTTGTTTCCGATCGAAGCCGACGAATTTTCGGTGCTGAAGGAAAGCTTGTCCAAGCTGCGGCTCAACGATGCCAGCTTCCATTTCGAGCCCGAATCCTCGCCTGCCCTCGGGTTCGGCTTTCGCTGCGGGTTCCTCGGATTGCTCCACCTCGAGATCATCCAGGAGCGGCTGTCGCGTGAATTCGATCTTGACCTGATCGCCACCGCGCCGTCGGTGGTCTATCGCGCCCATCTGACCGACGGCACCATGAAGGAAATCCACAACCCGGTCGACTGGCCGGAGCCGACGCGGCTCGCCAAGGTCGAGGAGCCATGGATCAAGGCCACCATCATGGTGCCTGACGAATATCTCGGCTCGGTGTTGAAGCTGTGCGAAGAGCGGCGCGGCGTCCAGCAGAACCTTACCTATATCGGCGCCCGCGCGGTGGCGATCTACCGGCTGCCGCTGAACGAAGTGGTGTTCGATTTCTACGACCGGCTCAAGTCGGTGAGCCGCGGCTATGCCTCGTTCGACTATGCCCTCGACGGCTATGAAGAGGGAACGCTGGTGAAGATGTCGATCCTCGTCAACGCGGAGCCGGTCGACGCGCTCGCCATGATCGTCAACGGCGAGCGCGCCGAGTCGCGTGGGCGGGCGATCTGCGAACGGCTGAAGGAATTGATTCCGCGCCAGATGTTCAAGATCGCCATTCAGGCCGCCATCGGCGGGCGCGTTGTCGCCCGGGAAACGGTGGGCGCGCTGCGCAAGGACGTGCTGGCCAAGTGCTACGGCGGCGACGTCTCGCGCAAGAAGAAGCTGCTGGAGAAGCAGAAGCGCGGCAAAAAGCGCATGCGCGAAATCGGCAAAGTCGAGATCCCGCAGGAAGCCTTCATCGCCGCGCTCAAGCTCGGCGACGAATAACGTCCGCCGGACGTCCGCGGCGAGGGCGCGCGCAGTGGGCCGTCAGATGAACCAGGTGTGCTTCTTGCGGACGCGACAGACGTAGCTGAGAACGACGCCCGGTACGCTCAGCACCAGGAAGGCAGGCCACAGCAGAAGCGTGGTGATCACCGGATCCCAGAGTTCGGGGAGGATGTAGCGTTGGATCACCGCCTGCATCAGGCCGAGGCTGAAGCGGTCGATCAGGAACCAGCGGGCACCGAGATCGGCGACGACCAGCGATTCGGTCCGCACCGACTCGACCACATCCCAGCCAAGTGCCACTAGCCCCGCGCCAAGCAAGATCCAACCGACCCACCGGCCGACGATCATACGGACGGCCTCCCTCGCACGCACCCAGTCATGAACCTTAGCTGTCCTGGTTGGGTCCGGCCATGGAAACCGGTGTCAGACGCCGGCCTCGCGCGGCCATAGGCGGGGGAAAAACGGCGCGCCCGGTCGTTCGCCCGCTGGCATGGCGGCAAAGTCGACCCCCGGCGGTCCGGT
>SHVP01000049.1 GCA_009694165.1 Alphaproteobacteria bacterium | reverse complement strand
TGCATGACAACGGCGGCTTTGTTCTGATCAACTACCTCAAGCAAGCCCAACCGGGGTTCAAACCGAAGCGCATCCTCGATATGGGCTGCGCGATCGGAGCCTCGACGCTGCCGTGGTGCGATGCATTTCCGGATGCCGAGGTGCACGCGATCGACGTGGCCGCGCCTTGCCTGCTCTATGGCCACGCGCGCGCGGAGGCATTGGGCAAGACCGTGCATTTCTCGCAGCAGGACGCCGAACACACCACCTTCCCCGATGGCCATTTTGACGCTGTCGTTTCCTGCATCGTCATGCACGAGACCGCGACCCAGGCGCTGCACAACATCTTTCGCGAGAGTCGGCGTCTCCTGGCCAAGGGCGGCGTCGCCCTGCACATGGACGCGCCGCAATTCGACGGCAAGATGCCGTTCGAGCAGTTCATGGGCGACTGGGACACGCATTACAACGCCGAGCCGTTCATGGGCACGTTGCACGACCTCGATCTGATGCAGGTCATGCAAAAGGCGGGGTTCGACAAACGCGACGTCAAGGTCGTCGAGGTGCCGCACTGGGCGCCCAACCACACCGGGCACCGGCTCGAGGACGTGCCGCCTCGCCACCATGGCGCCAAATATTGCCTGGTGGACGCGACGCGCCGGAGCTAGTTCGGCAGCCCGCGACCCCCGGGGACTTCAACCGGGGCGCGGGGGCGGTTTGTTCATTGCATGCGGACGTTCTGTCCGCCGGCCCGTGGGCGCCGGCGGTAACGGGGGGCCGCCCGAAGGACGGCCGCCCCGCGAAGCCGGGTGATCGTTAGCAGGTCAGCGGCCGGAATGCAGTTGGTCTGCGGTTTCGCGGGCCGCTTCTCCGCGTTGACGCGATCAGCCTAGACCGCTTCCTTCAGTTCCTTGGCGGCGCGGAAGGTCACCTTCTTCGCGGCTTTGATCTGAATTGCTTCACCGGTGGCCGGGTTGCGGCCCATGCGGGCGGCGCGCTTGCGCACCTGGAAGATCCCCAAGCCGGGCAGGCGGATGCGTCGGCCTTTCTTGAGGTTGAGCGCCAGCTGATCAACCAAACTATTCAGCATCGCTTCGCTCTGTTTCTTGGTGATGCCATGGTCACCGGCCAGTTTGGCGGCGAGGTTCTTCAACGTGACGGTGGTCACGGCGGCGGATTTGTTGGCAGGCATGGTGATCCAGTTCCAGAGATGGAGTGTTGAGAAACGTCGGGTGGAGAGAATCACGATGCCGCCGCGAATGCAAACCCTCAGTTGCCGCGAATCATCGAATTTAGCCCGTTGCCTGAAGGCCCCGGGTCCTGTCGAATCACGTTCGATCCGACAAATTTGTCCGATTGCTCAGCATCTTGCGAGGCGCCATGACCGAGCCCCAACCGCCGACGGCGCAGGCTCTCCTAGACCGGGCGATGGAGCACCACCGGGCGGGTCGCCTGGCCGCGGCCGAGGCCGACTATCTCGAACTCCTGTCCACCGGCTTTTTGCGGGCCGACGTGTCAGCATTGCTGGTGGCCCTCGCGACTGTCGATGGTCGCCCGGACCTTGCCCTGACACGTTGGCAGGACGTCCTCGGTCTGCGGCCGGGCGATGTGGCGGCGCTGGTCGGGGTTGGGACGCTGCTCCATCGCCTTGGCCGCTACGGCGAGGCGGCGGCGGTCCTCGAGGCGGCTGCGGCGCGCGACCCGGATCACCCGGGGGTCATCGCCAATCTCGGGGTCGCCCTGTTTGACGCCGGCCGCCGCAGCGCCGGGGTGGCCGCCCTGCGCCGCGCCGCCGCGCGGTGGCCCGACTCGGCGATGGTCCAACATCAGTTGCGGCGGGCGAGCGCCACGGTGCCCAACTGGCACGTGCCGATGATGAACGACGCGCGCCGCAATGCGGCGTTCGAGCGGGCGGGCGCTTCTCGCCCAGGGACCCGGGGCGCGCGTCCTCGACATCGGCGCGGGCAGCGGTCTTCTGTCGATGATGGCGATCCGCGTCGGAGCGGCGGCGGTCAGCGCCTGCGAGGTCGATCCGGTCATCGCCGAGGTGGCGCGCACGATCATCGAACGGAACGGCTACGCCGACCGCATCCACCTGACCGCCAAACGCTCAAGCGACCTCATCGTTGGGAGGGATATCGACGAGCGCGTCGACGTCCTCATCTCCGAAGTTTTGTCGAGCGATGTCTTGTCCGAAGGCGTCCTCGCCACTTTCGAAGATGCCCTCGATCGCCTGGTGAAGCCCGGGGCGAGCATCATCCCCGAAGCCGTGACCGCGGTAGGCTGTCTAGTCGGCGGCGCGGCGCTGGAGCGTCCCGCGTTCGTGGACCGGGTGTCCGGCTTCGACCTGTCGGCCTTCAACGCGCCGGCGGTACGGCGAATTCCGATGTTCGGTCGCGCCCTCGAATGGACTCGCCTTTCTGCCGACTACCCGCTGGTGCCCTTCGATCTCCGGGCAACGGTCCATCCGCCGGCGCTGTCGCCGTTCACCGTGACTGCGACCGCCACCGGAGTAGCGGTCGGCATCCTGCAATGGATGCGGATCGACCTCGACCGCAAAACCCACTTCGCCAATAGTCCCGACGTGGACGACGCCGAGGGCTGGGTGCGGAACCTTCATCTCTTCGCGCGCCCGCCTCCCGTCGCCACCGGGCAATCGGCAACCCTGCAAGTGGGCCACGACCGCAGCAGTCTCATCCTGGCCCTGGCGTGACCAGCGCCTAGGGCGCGGTTCCATACCAGGGCGACGCGGCGATCTGGCGCGGTCGGGGTCAGCGAACCGCGAAACAGTAGAACAGCCCGTTGCCGCCCGTGGCCCGCAGGTCGTCCTGGCTGCAACTGCGCGAGGCGTGCGACGAGTGCCATGACTTCGACGCCGCGTCGTCGCTCAGTCCCATGCGGTCGTGATGACCGAGGAGCGCCGTTTCCTCGCCGCTGCTCGTCCAGTTGTTGCAGGTTTTTCCCACCTCGACTGTCCCATCCGGCTTCGAGCCGGTCAGGATGTCATGCATGTTGGGTTCATCGCCCCGGGCGTTGATCGGCAGGCCCTTTTCGCTGAGCGCCGTCTGCTTGCTGATCTTGTTGGCCTCGCCGTCGGCCGAGGCGATTCTGCCCCGACGACTTCGACCGGATCGACGAACTCACCTGGGCCGATCGCATCATCGTGCGGGCGGTATTCGACTCACGCTTGCGGCCAGGAATGACCAAGGCGGAGGCGATGCCTATCGCCCGCATGGTTGTGGGAGAACTCTATTCGGCGAACTAGGGCGCTGCGCCTCCCGTCGGATCTTCGATCCAGGCCGGCTCTGTGGCGCGGGCGCCGCTCCATCGGTCGGCGTCTCCACGCGATGGTCGCCAGGCGCTCGCTCGCCGCTCCCGAGCGACGTGGTTGGGGCGCAGATTCCTTTCGGCGACCGCGCGTTGCGTGGCGGCGGCGCATCGACGAGGCCTACACGATTTTCGAGACGTACGGCAGTCCGGGGGTCGATATGACCGAAGCCATAATCGAAACGAAATTCCTGGAGTCGCTGTCGCTGTCGCTGTCGCTGTCGCTGTCGCTGTCGCTGTCGCTGTCGATGCCCCGTGCGGGCGCGACAACTGCTGGAGGCGACGCGCCGGGTCGAAGAATTCGCCGACATCAACGATCTCGCCGGACTGTTTTGAACAGGACGGCGACAGACCCAAGCCGCGGGGTTAAACGGACCGGTCCGGGATAAGCGCGGATCGGCGCGCTTCAGCCACGGCCGGCGCCGCTCCGCGCGCCCTGACGTCGGTCGTCACGTTCGCGCCACACGATCGCGGCCACCATAGGACCATTTGCTCCGGCAGGAGAGTTCGCGAATTTTCGCGCGAATTAAGGCGGGATCAGGCGGTTAGATGGCGGCGGATGACCTCGGCGACGCGAGGAGCCTCAAATTCGAGAAAATCCCGATCGGCATTCTCGAAGGTGATGAGTTTGCCGTTTGCTAACAGCTCAAGGAGCTTCGGCCCCTGGCGGCCCAGGTGCGACTCGCCGGCGCTAGCGAGTTCGATGATCAACGTCGGCAGGCGGATCGCTCGTAGACCCTTGGCGAGATCGAACTCAAGAATGGCCTGCCGGGACGCCGCCATGCTGTTACGGCACTGCATCACGTCGATTACCCGTTGTTCGAGTTGGGTGAATCGGTCGGTGCCGAGCGCCGCTCGCGCCAACAAATCCGGCCTCCACCACTCCTCGGCGATCGTCCGAAATCCCGCCGCCCAATCGATTATCTGGCGACGCTCCTGGTCGGCCGGCGTCGGTTCGTGGAAATGCCCGATGATCTTCTTGATCTCCGCATTGCGGTGCTCTTGGTCCGGGACCAGACTGTGAGTCATGCCGCAAAGGATGAGGCCGTGAATCTTTTCGGGCCGATGCACGGCCAGCGCGGTGGCAATCTTGTTGCCGGTATGCATGCCGAATATATGCGCTCGCGCGACGCCGAGGCGATCGAGAAACTCGGCGATGTTGTCGGCCAGCGCCGCGATGGTCACCGCAGCCGGCGCGGGGTCGGAGTTGCCGAAACCGAGCGTGTCGGGCGCCATGACGGAAAAGTGCCGCGCCAGCAGTGGCGCGAGCCGCCAGTAGTAGCGCGAGGAACGGGGCCCGGGGTGCAAGAGCAGCAGCGGACTCCCGCTGCCACCGTAGCGGTAATGGACTTGCCCGAGGGTGGTATCGGCGTAGCCGCGCTTCATCGAGCGATTCTCCGAGGGGGCCACCACGGGTCAGGTCGACGGCCGCGCCAGCGCCTCGGCGTCGACCATGACGACGATCCACCGAGCCGGCGACCATCCCCGGTTGACCCAGGCATGTGCAGTTCCCCGCTGAATGACGATGTCGTTCGGGCGTACGACCACTTCGCCGTCGTCGAGAATAAGGGTCAGTTCGCCCTCGAGCAGGATGATGTAATCGGTCGTCTTTGACCGATGCATGTTCGGGTGCTTGTCCGACTCGACCAGGACGTGCTCGGCGTCCATCGCTCGGAAGCGCTCGCGCGAGCGGAGACGTTTCTCGGCGTGGCTGAGCGTTTCGCCCGCCTGCTCGGGCATCGCTTCGACGATTCGGAGCGTCGTCCCTCCTGCCGGCGGCTCGAGTTTCGTCGGGTGACTCGTGATCGCGGCATTGTCGCCGTTGCGCGACGGACCAGGGCCGGTGAACCAGACGCCGACGCGCGCAGCGACCGGAAGAATCCGGTCGTCGGTGACGCGGGAGCGGCCCGCCGCATCATGGCCGGTGACGACGCGACGAACACTGATGGGCATGGGGATCCCGTTTTCTGGTCGAAGATCGATCCGAGGACGATGGCGGAATGGCGGCCTCGCCCGTCAAATGCTCGGCCACTGCCACCTGACGCCGTGCGCGCCGGGCCGGCGCCGGCAGGTGCGTTCCTACCGGATCAGTTCCCAGGCAATGCCCAGCAGGGCGACATAACCGAGGACGAACACCACCGTCCGGACATAGGGCACGGCCAGCAGATAGATGACCGCATGGGCGACGCGGAGCCAGAAGAAACTCATCGCCCAGAAGGCGGTCATGGCGTTGGCCTTGCGGGCGAGTTGAACCACGATCCCCAGCACGGCAAACGGGGCCAGCACTTCGACGGCATTGAGGTAAGTCCGATCCGCGCGCTTGCCCCAGAAGGGCAGCGGTTGCGTTGTTGGGTCGACGTAGTTCTGGGGCGTCAGGAATCTGTTGGTGACCACTTGCGCGATCACATAGGGAATCCACAACGACCCCGTCAGGACGGCCGTCAAGACGAGATAGGTGAGTTCGGTTGTCATGGTCGACTCCGTACTGAAGGCTCCGCCTCACCTTGTCAGAGTGATGGTGTCGAAGCTGAAGCGCTGAATGGTGTTGGTGAAGTTCTGCACCTGCCTGTTGAGGCCGGTCAGATCGGTCAACTCGGTGAAGAAGAGGTTCTGTGCATTCTCCTTGTTGACGGCCATCAGCTCCTGAATGAGCTTGCGACGCTGGTCGACGTCGAATTCACCCATCGCGCGATCGAGCAACGACGTCTCGGCCTGATCGCAATGGGACGGCAGTTCCTTCTTGCAGGTCAAGTTCGGGTAGGCATCGAACGGGATCGCGTTGAAGTTGTGGCAGGCGTTCGAGAAGACGTCGGAAAAGCCCATGGTCCCGTCCGGCGCGTTCTTCCGACCGAACCATTTGTCGAGCCACTCGGGAAAGGTGATGACCGTCAGTTTTGTGCGGATGCCGACCGCGGTCAGTTGCTGCGCCGCCAATTGGTAGATCTCGTTGTCGGCCGGGAACGAGCCCGGGATGATTTGCGCCTCCGTGTCGAAGCCGCTGGCATACCCGGCTTCGGTCAACAATTGCTTGGCCCGTGCCGGATCGAAGGTATAGGGCTTCACATCGGGGTTGAAGCCAAAGGTGTTCTTGGTCGCGCATTGACTTTGCGGGTCGCCATTGCCGCCCAGCAGGTCGCGCGACATGGCGACACGGTCGATCGCATAGTTGGCGGCTTGGCGGACGCGCTTATCGCTGAACGGACTGGCCTTGCGGACTGACATGAAGCGCCAGCCGAGCACCGAGGGGCGTGAGGAAAAGTCGATCCGGTGCCCGGCCGCCTCGATCTGTTGTTTCGCGTCGAAAGGAATGCCTTGGACGACGTCGAGCTGGCCCGAGGTGATGCCGGCCACCCGACTGGCGGCCTCTTTCAGCGCCACGATCTTGAGGTTGGCGACGCGGGGTTTGCGCACGCCGCCGTCAAATGCCGTCAGTTCTATGGAGCCGTCGACGCCGCCGTCGAACTTCGGATTCATGTAGGGCCCGGTGCCGACCGGCTTTTTCGAGAACTCAGGCATTCCGATATCGTCGCGGGACCCGGTCTCGGGAATCCAGAATCCGGCGAGCTGGCGCGGCAGCTCGGGATTGGGAGTGCTGGTCTTGAATTCGACCGTGTAGTCGTCAAGTGCCCGCGCGGTGGCGACGAAGGCTTGGTTCTTGTTGGTCGACTGCGCAATGGTGCCGACGTTGTCCTTGCTCTCGATGACGTAGGTGAACTGGCTCTCAATCTGCTTCGACGTGAGGCCCTTGCCATTCTGGAACTTGACGCCGCGTTTGAGCGTAACCTGCCAGGTGTTCTTGTCGATATTCTTCCAGCTTTGCGCGAGGAGCCCCGATACCTCTCCGGTCGGACTAACCATCGTGAGCGAGTCGTAGAGCGGCCACAGGGTGTAAACGTCCGGCGATGCCGTGCCCTGCTCGGGGCGCCCGAACGACGGTGCGATGCTGGCCGTGGCGAATCGAATGGCGTCGTTCTGTAATTGCGCCTGAGCGACCCCCGGCGACAGAAACAATGTCGACACTGCAACGGCGCCCAGCAGCGTGGCTTGGATTCCTTGTTTCATGGCATGGCCTCCCCTCGGCAAAGGGCGGCCATCGACGACCGCCAAGTGTGAATTGTACCGCAAGAGGAGAGATTGGCCCAGGCCGTGGGGCCGCGCCGGTCTATTCGGCCGGCGCCGCTTGACCGCTCGTCCCGGTGGGTGCGACCGGGGTGTGGCCCCATCGGCGGCGCGGGCCGCCCCGCAACGACAGCGCCGGAACGAGCGCGAGCAGGAAGACACCGGTGACGATCAGATAGCCGTCGCGAAAGCCCATCATGCTCGACTGCGAAAAGATCATCGTTCCCAGCATTTGCAACGCGCCGTTGTGCGCCAGATCCGGCGTCGCGCCGCCCTGGGCTAGCAGGCCCTCGACTGAATGCATGAAGTCGCGCATGGCGCCATTGCCGTCGACCTGGTCGGTGGCAAAATTCTGCCCGTAGAACGACGTGCGGCGATCGATCATGGTGGCGAGGATATTGACGCCAAACGCGCCGCCCAATTGGCGGGTGAAGTTCATCAAGCCCGAGCCCTGGTTCAACTGCGCCGGTGTGAGCGCGCTGAGCCCGCCGGCATTGAGCGCCGGGATGATCAGCGACAGCCCGAGCCGTCCGATCAGCGTGTAGATCACCAGAGTCAACAGCGGTGTATCGAAGTCGACGCTCCCCATCAGAAGGGTGGAAAGGGCGAAAATCGCCAAGCCGCACAGAATGGGCACGCGCAACGGCAGATGATCGCTCGCGACGCCGGCAAGCGGAAATGCGATGCCCATGAAGATAGCGGCGGGCAGCAACAGCAGCCCCGAGAGCGTCGCCGAATAGCCCTGGATGGTCTGGACGAACAGGGGCAACAGATACATTTGGCCAAACATGCCGACGCCGAACACGAACGAGATCAGCGTCGCCGACAGAAAGGCCGGGTTTTGGAACACGGCCAGGTCGAGCAGCGGGTGACGGGTCAAACGCTCACGCGCGACAAAGGCGATCGTCGCCGCGCCCGCCGCAGCGAACTCGATCAGGATCGTGTCCGACAACCAACCGTCTTGCTGGCCGTTTGAAAGCGCGATGAGCACGAGCGTCAGCGCTGCGGTCAGGAACAGGAAGCCGAGCCAATCGAATCCGCGCCGCGCCGTCTGGCTCCAGCCGGGCATGAACAGGAAGGCGAGCAGAATTCCGATGAAGTTGAACGGAGTTCCCATCGTGAAGACGTAACGCCAACCCAGGCTGTCGATGAGCATGCCGGCGATCACCGGGCCGGCCGCCGGACCGAGAATGCCGCCGAGCGCGAAGAAGCCCATGGCTCGCCCTCGCTCGTGCGCTGGAAACACGCGAAACAGGATCATCATGTTGATGGGTTGGATGCAGCCCGCGCCAGCTCCCTGGAGGACACGCGCGATGGTGACGATGTCCTCGTTGGGCGCGGCGCTGCCGATCGCGGCACCGAGTTCAAACAAGATCAGCGCGCCGATGAACGTGGCGCGCGCCCCGAAGCTCTCGACCAGCCAGGGTGTTACCAGCATGGTCACGGTGGTCGCGGCGAGGAATCCGGTCGAGATCCATTGCGCCTTGTCGTGGCCGAGGCCGAAGGCGCCCATGATGTCGGGGATGGCGACGTTCACCGTCGTCGAGGCAATCACCGAGGAAAACGAGCCGAACGTCGCGGTGCCGACGACCAGCCAGCGAAAACTCGATCCATAGCGAGCCTTCAGGTCGTCGAAGCGGATCGGGTCAACGGTCGAGGTCAAGCCGCACCTCGACCATCATGCCAGGCCGAAGCAGCCCGTCCTTCTGCCGCACCGCGATGCGAACCGGGAGACGCTGGGCAATCTTGGTGAAATTGCCGCTTGGATTGGGATTGGGGAGGAGGGCGAACTGATTGGTCGCGGCGCTGCCAATGCGCACCACTTCGCCCATGAACTCGAGATCGGGATAGGCGTCGACCGAAACATGGGCTGGCGCGCCCAACCGCAGGTGGCGGATTTCCGTCTCCTTGACGTTGGCGTCGACCCAGATGGTATCGGGATCATGGATCAACAGGAGGCGCTGGCCGCCGGCCACATATTCGCCGGGATTGACGAAGATGCGGTCGATGACGCCATGGGTCGGGCTGACGATTCGGTGGTTGTCGATGGTTAGACGTTGACGGTCGCGCTGGGCGGTCACTTCCTGTTCGCGCGGACGCAGGGCCGCGAGTTCGCGTTGCAGTACTTCGACGCGGCCGCGTCCGGCCTCGGCTTCGAGCAACGCTGCCTCGGCCTGGGCGACATCGGCCTGGGAGCGCTCCTGCTCCTGTCGCGCCCTCTGTTCGCGGTTGCGGATTTCTTCCCAACGTTGCTGCGAAATCACCCGGCTGTCCCGCAGCGACTGTGCGCGCTCGAACTCGACCCGGGCGAACTGCAGGTCGTTTTGGCGCCCGACGAGATTGGCCTTGGCTGCTGCAAGCCGCGCGCGTTCGGCCTCGCCGCGGCTCCTGGTCTCGCGGTCAACCATGGTGATCGTCGCTTCGAGCCGCGCCCGTTCGGCGGTCAGTGCGGCCAGCCGTGCTTCGAGTTCGGCTAGGCTCAAGACGGCATCGCGGGAGTCGAGCGTGACAAGAAGCTGACCCGAATCGATACGGTCGCCGGCTGACGCATCGACGGCCGTGATCAGGCCGGGGACTCGGGTGGCGACTGCGATCAGGTCAGCCGCAATGCGAGCGTCGGACACGTAGACGTGGGTAAATCGGTCATGCAGCCAGTTGGCGAGCACGGCGATGCCGCCCACCGCCACGACGGCGATCGCCGCGGTGCGGGCGCGACGCGCCAAGCGCGGCGAACGCACCACCAGAGTCTGGGCGATCCCGGCTACCGGGTCGTTCGTCCGTTTATCCACGACCTCGATCACTCCCTGGGTGGGCCAAAGATGGGCATCGGCGAGCGATAACAGGCAGACTAGCGGCGAACGCCGGCCGGCGCGAGGGTTCAGACCCGCTGCGATCGGCAGGGAACCGCCTGGCAATAGGCGAGAAAAATGCTGCGCCCATTCGCCGCAGAGCGCGCAGGCGGGAGACCGCACCCTGGCAACACGGGCTGCGGCACCCGATCGGACGCCATCGCGGCGTTCAGCGCACGGCCAGCAGGACGACCCCGATCGCTACCACCGTCGCCGAGCTCAACCGCTGCCAGCCGAGTCTCTCCTTTAGGAGGAGGCCACCGATCAGGACGGCGAAGACGACGCTGGTCTCGCGCAGAGCGGCGACCGGAGCCAAGGGGGCCTACGCAAAGGCCCACAGGACGATGCCATAGGCAGTGGCGGCGAGAGTTCCGCCCGCCAACGCCCGCCAGCCGTCGCGACGGACCGCCGATGTCAATACACCGTAGCGGCTGCCAAGCAGGATGACGAGGAAACCCACGGCATGGAGGGCGAAGAACTACGTGATGTAGGTGAGTGGTTCACCCACCACCCGGGTCCCCGTCCCGTCGACATACGTATAGGCGGCGATGAACAATCCGGTGCCGACGGCATAGAGGAGCGCCCGCGGATGGGAGCGCAGGCGACCCCGATGCGACCAGGCGAGGCTGCTGATGCCCAGACAAATGGCAAGGGCGCCCACGAGTTGCCGTGGGTCCAGTCGTTCGCCGACGAGAGGCATCGTGGCGACGACCAGCAGCAAGGGTCCGAGGCCGCGGGCGATCGGGTAAACATGTCCGAGGTCGCCATGGGTATACGCGCGTGACAGGAACCAGACATAGGCAACATGCAGGACGAAGGAGACGGCCAAGAACGGCCATGCCGCCGCCGGCGGGAACGGAACAACAAAGGCCAGCGGTACGGCCAGCACCCCGCACGCGACAATCACTAGAGACGCGGCGGAAAACCGGTCCTGTGAAATCTTGATCAAGGCGTTCCAAGCCGCATGCAGGAGGGCGGCGAACAGGACTAGGGCGAGGGGAAGGGGCTCGATGGGGGCGGAGAGTATAGCTGCGCGGGTATCAACGGGAATTGGAAGCGGCGGCGCGGGCACTGGCGACGCCCGACCGACTTGCCGAACAATTGCTGGAGCTGCAACAGGCCGAGCCGATGTTTCCGAGTGGGGCGAAGCCGCCCGATCGGCCGTCGGATCCGAGGACGCCTTGCGCGCCACTGAAGACGACGCGCTACGAGTTCATACGCATTGGTGCCGCCCACCCCTTTTGGCATTGTTCATCGGCCGAGGGCGACGAGCCGTCGAAAAGAACGGCAGGAGGCAATGATGAACTGGTTTCGTGTAAACAGGCGGCGTGCGGCCTGGATCTTCGTGGTGGTGGTGGCGGCGCTGGGCGGTGAGACGGCCAATGCCTGTCCCTCGATCAGAGAATTGGTTCAGGCTCCTCCCGGTTATTCGAACGATCGCGTTGTCGCCGCCGCCCGTGGCGACGTAGCGGCGATGCTTGAGACTGGTTTGGCCCTTCGTGAAGGTGTCGGGGTACAGCGTGATCTGGCCGCCGCCTACACCTGGTTCAATCTGGCGGCCGAGCGATCCAGCGAGGCCGCTCGCCTGAGAAGCGAACTGGCGCGCTGCCTCAGCCAAGCGGAGCTGCTCAAGGCGCAGCAGGATTCGATCACCTTCCTCACCGGCATCGGCGAACCTGGCCGTGCCCGTCCGCCCGGCGGCAACCCTTGACGGTTCAAAATTATCAGCAAATTTGTCCACAATCTTAGGTTTAGTTAACCTAATGATCATCCTCTTGTGATTGAGAAGCCGGTCGCGATTGAGTAGCGTTGGTGCGCGGCACTGGCGATAGGGGCGTCCGTTCCACTGTTCCGGTGGCCGCGGGATGCGGGGGGATCGATGGAACGGGAGATTTCGTCGTTGGAGGCCCGGCGGCGGGGTCAACGTCGGCGTGGCGCCCTTCGAATCGGCTGGCCGCGCTGGTGGCGCTATGGGGCCCCGGTGGTTTTTTCGCTGGCAACCTTGGGCTTGGCTCAACCGGTTGAGGCGGCCAGCTGCGGGGGGGCAGGCTCCGCTTTTGCGCCAGCCAGTGGCTTCGCCGGCGCCGACCAACAGTTAGGGACGCGGTTGGGCGTGCTCGAGCAGAGGGCCCATAACGGCGATGCCGTCGCCATGCGCGAGTTGGGACGGCGCTACCGGGATGGCGCCGGTGTCGACCATGATTGGATCGAAGCCCACAAGTGGCTCAATCTCGCCAGCTCTTGGCTGAAAGACGCCGGGCGCGAGCGCGACGCCGTCGCCCAATGCCTCACTAGTGAGCAACTTTATCGCGCCAGCCTTGCAGCCGCGAAGTGGCTGGCGACCGGCGCCGAACGGTGAGCCGGCACTAAGGGATCGTCCCGATACCGCTGAACCGTTTTCTCCGCCACAACCGCGGGGCCTGATGGCTCCGCTCGGTTGGGGCCAATCAGGCGCGGGCTATTGGTAGTGTGGTAGCGTAGTCGCTCGCGGTACCGGCAACGGCGGCAGAAGCCGCCGTTGCCTTTTCCCCGTCGCCGGATCGGGGCGGTTGCTCGTTCTACTCAATGTCATTTCGTTGGCTCGGCCGATGTGGTCCGTGGCAAGACGGTTCCCGAACGGGTCATGTAAGATGCGGCGACCGACACCTCAGAAAAGGGGCAACCATAGCCATGAGAAAGACCGCGCTTATCGCAGCGGGAGTCCTGGCGGCCATCGCTGCAGTCGTGGTGGTTGTTGTCTTTGTTTTCCTCGGTTTTCTCAACTCGATCGTCAAGACGGCGATTGAGACGGCGGGCTCGGCGGCGACCAAGACCAAAGTGACCGTTCGCGACGTCGACATCTCGGTTACCGAAGGGAAAGGGACGATCCGCGGCCTCGTTCTCGGCAATCCCGGGGGCTACAAGACTCCGAGTGCCATGCAAGTCGACGACGCCAGCATCGTCCTCGACATCTCCTCGGTCGCCAAGAACCCGGTCGTCATTCGTGAGGTCGTCATCGTCGCGCCGCAGCTGACCTACGAAGTGGGCGAAGGTGGCAGCAACATTGAGGTCATTCGCAAGAACATCGAAGGCTTCGTCGGGCAGGGAGGTGGCGGCAAAGGTGGGCAGGCCACCAACTCCAAGGCGCCCAAGGACAAGGGCGGCGCGACCAACGGCGAGATCGCCGAGAAACTGATCGACGAAATCACCGGCGCGACGTCAAAGGCGATTACCGCGAGCGCCGATGTGAGGAATCTGCTAGGCGATAAGCTTCCCGGTGCGGCCCGGCAACTGCTCGAACGCGGCGGAGAGGGAGTGGGCGGCGCGTTGCGCACTATCCTGCCGGGGCAACAGCAACAACGCCGATAGCAACCCGACGCGCAGGGATGACCTACGGGTCCGCGGCAGCGCCCCTATTCGACCACCGGGGCGATCGGAACTGGGTCGCATCACCACCAACGGGCATCATGGCCACACCGCTTCGCACCCTGTTATTCGCTCCCGGCAACCATCCGCGCAAGGTGGAGAGGGTCTTCGGCGCCGGGGCGGACGCTGTCATTCTTGATCTCGAGGATGCCGTCGCCTTGGCCGAGAAGGTTTCCACCCGACCGACGGTGGTCGAGGCGCTACGGCGGCCGCGATCCTGTCTCGGCTATGTTCGCGTCAACGCGTTCGAAACGCCCTACTGCTACGGCGACATGCTGGCGGCCATCGGTCCGTGGTTAAACGGGATCGTTCTGCCCAAGACCGAGTCGGCGGCGCAGCTGCAGGCGATCGACTGGTTGATGACGAACCTCGAGCGTGAGCGCGGCCTTTCCGTGGGTTCGCTCGACCTCCTGCCCATCGTGGAGACCGCTCTAGGAGTGCACCGGCTCGATGACATCGCCGCGTCGCGGACACGCGTGCGGCGCCTATCGTTCGGCGCCGGCGACTTCACCCGCGACATGAATTTGCTGTGGACTGGCGACGAGCTCGAACTCAATTTCGCTCGCTCGCGTTTCGTCCTGGCGTCTCGCGTTGCCGGAATTGAACCGCCGATCGACAGCGTATTTATTGACCTTAAGGACTCGGTTCATCTGGAGCGCTCTGCGCACACCGGCCTGTCGATGGGCTTTCAGGGCAAGCTCTGCATCCATCCCGATCAGGTCGAGCCGGTCAATCGGGTCTACACGCCCACGCCCGCCCAGGTTGCCGAGGCAAAGCGGCAGATCGCCGCTTTTGCCGAAGCCGAGGCCAAGGGTTCGGCTTCAATCCAGGTCGACGGCTATTTCGTCGACTATCCGATCGTCGAGAAAGCCAAACGCATCGTCGCGCTGGTCGAGGGCATCGCCGAACGCGACCGTCGGCGCCAGCTAGTGCCGTCGCGTCTGTAGGGCGGCTGCGAGCCGTTCGAGGTTAGGGGCGCGATCCAGCGACAGAGATAAATCAACGATCTCCTGCGCCTGGGAGTCCTCGATCACGCGTCGCGCATTGGCCCGGAACTTGGCGATGATGTCGGCGTCCGACAGCGGGTTGGCGTCCGAGCCCCGGTTCTCCTGTTCGCGGTGAACGAGAATCCGCCCGTCCTTGGTGCGAATCTCGACTTCGCCGGAATAGAACTTCGGAAACGCGGAGCCGGGGTCAAGCTCGTACCGGGTCCGGGCACAGAGAGCCAGGATCGCGGGATCCGCGATGACCTCGGGCTCGAGCTCCTCCAGGGTGAATTGCCCGCGGACTAGGGCGGCGGCGATCGTGAAGTGAACGCTGAACTGGGCATCGTAGGAATTCTGCGGACGCTTCTTGTTGGCCTCAGGCTCGCATACGACCGCCACCTGCTTCTCGGAGATACGAGCGACGATCTCGCTCACCTCTTCCGGCCGCAGACCGTATTGCGCGCGCAAGGCAAGCGCCGCATCGGCAAAGGCGTGGTTGTAATGGCAAGCCGGGAATGGCTTGAACGCGACCCGCAGCGATTCCCACCTCTGGCCGAGATCGGCCGCCGCGACGGCGGCGCTGGTCCTCACGTCAGCTGCGGCGTGGGTGTTGTAAAGGCCGTAACGCCCTTCATAGGCGCGACTCGGCCCGACATATCCGCCTTTGGCCATGGCGGCCGCGGTGATCCCGCACACGCCGGCCCAACCGGGGTGCATTCGCTTGGTCCACGCGCCGTCCTCGAGAAACTCGAGATTTCCCGATGCCATGGACAGCGTGATGCCTTGGGCGTGGACGAGCTCGCGCTCGCCGAGCTGCATCAGACGCCCCGCCGCCAAGGCGCAGCCGAAGGCTCCGACCAAGCCGGTCGGATGATAGCCCTGCTGGTGAAAACCGCCGTTGGCGCCCATGCCGATCCGGGCATCGGCTTCGACAGCGATAACGTAGGCGGTCATCGCCTCGCGCCCGGTGGCGCGGTTCTGCAAGGCGCAGGCCAGGACGACGGGGACGGCGCTCGCCGAGCAATGCACCACCGAATCGGCGTGCGTGTCGTCGAAGTCGAGGCCGTGAATCAGCGTGCCATTGACCAGCACGGCGTCCCGCTGCGGCAGGCTGATCGCGGTGCCAATGACGGGGGACGGACCTGGGCCGGCCATCGCCTGCACGGCGGCGATGGTCTTTTGGCCGAAGTCGAACGTGGTCGACGCCAGTCCGATTCCCAGGCAATCGAGAATCGACAGCTTGGCGCGTTCGACGACGGACGCGGGAAGCTGGTCGAAGCTGAGGGTTCGAGCGAACGCTGCCAGGCGCTCCGACACCAGGGCGTTGGGCCGCTTCGGCTGTGCACGGCGCACCGATTCGTCTACAGCCGAACTCATGGCAAATCTCCGACCTGGACGGCGCGGAGAGCCTACGCTAGCTCGCCGGCAACTGCCACCGGCGGCGCAACTCGTTGTTGGTAGCGCGGTTGGCCAGGCCGCTTAGTCAGATCACGGTATCCGCCCGCAGGCTGGCGATCTCATCTGGCGTCAGGCCGAGCAGCCCGCCGAGGATCTCGTCGGCATGGGCGGCGAGCGCGGGGCCGAGCCAGCGGACGGCGCCAGGGGTGTCGCTAAGGCGGGGTACCACGTTGGGAACGGCGAGCGGCCCCACCCGCGGGTCGATCGTGCGGGTTATGTTACCGCGGGCCAAGTAGTGAGGATCGGTGACGATTTCATCGATCGCATAGACCGGACCGCAGGGGACTTGTCCGGCATCGCAACGGCGGATCACCTCGTCGCGCGGCAACGCGGTCGTCCAATGGGTGACCAACGCATCCACCTCGTGACGCGCCGCTTGGCGTTGCTTGGTCGTGCCGAACTTGCCCTGGCCCGCTACCTCCGGGCAGCCGATGACCTCGGCCAATCGCGCGAAGATCTTGTCGTTGGTGCAGGCGATCGCAACCCAGCGCCCATCCTTGGTAGGGAAATGGCTGTGCGGAACGGCGTTTACCGTCCCCGGGCCCATGCGCTGGCGCACGAAACCGGTCCGATCGTAGACCGGCAACAACTCGTCGAGGATGCGAAAGATCGGCTCATAGAGACCGATGTCGATCACCTGGCCGCGCCCAGTCCGATCGCGCGCCTGCAGTGCCAGCAGCACGCCGACTGCGCCGTAGAGGCCGGACAAGTAATCGGCCAAAGTGGCGGAGCCCGGAGTCACCGGCGGCCGGTCGGGGAACCCGGCGAGAAATGAAATACCGCCGAAGGCGTTGGCGATGCGGCCGAACCCGGGTCGGTCGCGATAAGGGCCCGTTTGGCCATAGGCCGAAATCCGCATGAGAATGAGTCGGGGATTGATCGCCGACAAGACCTCCCAACCCAGACCCCAGCGCTCGAGAGTCCCCGGCTGAAAATTCTCGCACAAGACATCAGCGTTGGCGACGAGCCGTTTGAACAGGGCCGTACCGCGCGGGCGCCGCAGGTCGATCGTGACCGATTTCTTGTTCCGGCCCTCGGACATCCATAAGAGCGAGTCGCCCGCTTCGGTCGGGGTTCCGAATTTGCGCAACGGATCACCCACGCCAGGAAGCTCGATCTTGACCACCTCGGCGCCGAACTCGCCCAGCAGCGTGGCGCAATAGGGGGCGGCGATGAACGTGGCGCAATCGAGCACATGCAGGCCCTGCAGCGCCGACGGTTTGATTGGCGGAGCGTCTGGTGGAATGGCCATGGACACGTGGGACAGGGGCGCGATCGCCCGGGGGCGACAATGGGCCAACGCATTTTTCTTGTCCAGGCAGGCCGCTGGCAGGTCTCCACCCGCCGTGGCCAAAACGGTCGCCGGGCAGCGGACCGGTGCCGCGGCCCAGGTTGGCACGGCCCTGCATGTCCGGCAAGATAGCGGTGCTCGACGCTCGGCATCGGACGGGGAGCCGACATCGTCACCGATTGGGCGTTATCCGCCGCTTGCTCGACCAACGAGGGGGGCACCGCATGCAATTCAGGACGCTGGCCGACTGCCGTTGGGAGCCAACCGACACGCCGGGCTCGGAGAAATGCGAGCTGTGGCGAGGCGGGCCCGTGGCCTATCTGGTGGCCTACCGCGTGAAGAAGGGGGTCGCGTTCATGCCGCACAGCCACCCCGGTTGGGAACAGCTGACCGTGATCAGCGGCCGCTGGCAGGTCGACGAGCGGCTGTTGGGACCGGGCGACGTTGCGATCACGCCACCGATGCACCAGCATTGTGAGCGGGCGATCGACGATTCGGTCTTGCTGATCTCGGTCGGCAACAACGACGTGGCGGCCTAGGTATCACGTCGATCGAAGGTCAGACAAACCCGAGCTGGGCGGGCGACCGCATGTAACGAGGAATGGCGACGCCGTAGTTCCTCAATATCGACGGCGCCACCTCTAGCGTCGACATCTCCGGGCGTTCTATGGAACCC
>SHVP01000048.1 GCA_009694165.1 Alphaproteobacteria bacterium | reverse complement strand
GAAGTTGGCGCCCGGGATCGGCGGGTTCGGGGATCTCCAAACGCAGGTCACCGATGCGACCGGAGCGCTGCTGAACCTTCTCCGTCGAGATGCGGATCTCGCGAATATCCTCGCCCGCCTGGTTGAAGTGGCGCTGCAGGTTGGCCACGCGCTGATCGAGCCGTTGGATGTCGCCGAGCAACACCGCCACCTCTTTTTGAATGACGCTCGCTTGCTCCCGCATTTGCACGTCCTTCATCACGGCCCGCACGGTATTGAGGAGCGCCCACAGCGTCGTCGGCGACACGATCCATACCCGGTGCCGGTAGGACTCTTGGACGACATCGGTAAAATTGGAATGCAACTCCGCATAGATCGCCTCGGAGGGCAGAAACATCAGCGCCGATTCGGCGGTCTCGCCCGGCAAAATGTAGCGCTCGGCGATGTCGCGAATGTGGCGCAGGATCGCCGTGCGAAACTCCCGACCGGCGCGGACCCGGGCCGGCTCGTCGGCCGCCGCGGCGCGAAGGGCTTGATAGCCCTCCAGCGGAAACTTGGCGTCGATTGCAATCGATCCCGGCGGCAGCGGCATGTGGATCAGGCAGTCGGGTCGCAGGCCGTTGCTGAGCCTTGCCTGCAACTCGTAGGCACCGGGGGGCAGAATGTTGCCGACCAGGTCGTTGAGCTGGATCTCGCCGAAGGCGCCGCGGGCCTGTTTGTTGCCGAGCAGGTCCTGCAGTCCCACCACTTGCGTCGACAACTCGAGAATGTTGCGCTGGGCCTGATCGATCACGTTCAAATGTTTCTGCAGCGAGCCCAGGCTTTCGGCCGTGCGCAGGGATGACGTTTCGAGCGCCTGGCGAACGCCGCCGGCCACGGCATCGAGCCGCGCGTTGAGAACCTGGGTCTGCTCAGACTGCGCGGCGGCGGTCGTGTCCGACAACTGCTTGAGGCGCCCGAGGACTTCGGTCTGGGCCTGGAGGAGGCCCGAGGTGACGACCGACAGCTCAACCACCTTGCGCTCGACGTCGCCGCGGCCACCCTGCCGCAGGGCGGCGACAACCAGGCCGATGAGCAGGACGGCGGCAACGCCGGCCACCAACCAGGGCAACGACGAATCGCCGGCAAGTACGGGCATGGTGAAGGGCTCCAGCTTGACGGCCATGGGGCGGGCGCATACCTAAAGGCGACATCCCAAGCCGGCGACGACACCATATGGCAATCCTTCCCATCGTCAAAGCGCCTGATCCGCGTTTGAAACGGCGGTCTCTTCCGGTGACCGCCGTCGATGATTCGATTCGCCAACTGGTGGCCGACATGCTGGAGACGATGTATGCCGCGCCCGGGGTCGGACTCTCGGCCATTCAGGTCGCGGTGCCGAGGCGGATCATCATCGTCGACCCGGCCAAGGATCCGGATCCGCCGGCGCCCTTCGCCCTGATCAATCCGGAGATCATTTGGCGCAGCGACGACGTCGTATGCACCGAAGAGGGCTGTCTTTCCTTTCCCGAACAGTTTGCCGAGGTCGTCCGCCCGGCCGCAATCGAGGTTGCTTATCTCGATCTCGACGGCGAACCGCGGACCCGCAAAGCCGAAGGACTGCTGGCGCGCTGCCTGCAGCACGAGATGGACCACCTCGATGGCATCGTATTTGTCGAGCATCTGTCGGCGATCAAGCGCGGCATCATCATGCGCAAGATGATCAAGGCCAAGCGCCTGGCCACCGCCGAGGTCTAGGTTCCTTTGCGCGTCGTCTTCATGGGTACGCCCGAGTTTGCCGTTGCGCCGTTGCAGGCCCTGTTCGACGCCGCGCCCGACGTGGTGGCTATCTACGCCCAGCCGCCGCGGCCGGCTGGGCGCGGATATGGCGAGAGGAAGTCTCCGGTCCAGCTGGTGGGCGAGCGGCGCGGCATTCCGGTTCATACCCCGCGCACGCTGCGGAGCGACGAGGTGCAGCAGCAATTCGCCAGTCATGGCGCCGACGTCGCCGTGGTCGCAGCCTATGGCCTGATCCTGCCGCCCGCTATTCTTGCCGCGCCCCGGCTGGGGTGCCTCAATATTCACGCCTCGTTGCTGCCGCGCTGGCGCGGCGCGGCACCGATCCAGCGCGCCATCATGGCGGGCGACTCCGAGACGGGGATCTGCATCATGAAAATGGACGAGGGTCTCGACACCGGCCCGGTCTATGCCCGGGCGCGGGTGCCAATCGGGTCGACAACGACCGCCGGCGAATTGCACGATCAGCTGGCCGGGGTCGGCGCCACCGAGATCGTCCGTGCGCTGGACGCCCTGGCGACCGGCACCGTGTCGCCGTCGCCGCAGCCCTCGGATGGCGTCACCTACGCCGCGAAGATCACGAAGGAAGAAACGCGGATCGATTGGAGCCAGCCGGCGCGTACCGTCGATTGCCATATTCGCGGCCTCAGCCCCCGGCCCGGCGCGTGGTTCCGCTGGCAGGGGCAACGGTTGAAGGTGTTGGCGTCGATCCAGATCGACGGGCGGGGACCGGCCGGCACGGTGATCGATCATCAGTTGACTGTCGCCTGCGGCGCCACCGCCGTACGGCTGCTGAAGGTGCAGCAGGAAGGCGGCAGGCCCTTGAGCGCCGACGACTATCTCCGCGGTCGTCCGGTCGCACCGGGGTCGGTCTTTGACTGACATGCGGCGATTTCGCATCGACATCGAATACGACGGCACGCCCTTCGTTGGTTGGCAACGTCAGGAGAACGGTCCCTCGATCCAGGCCACGATCGAAGAGGCGATCGCGGCCTTCTCGGGTGAGGTCGTGACCCTGTTCGGTGCGGGGCGGACGGATGCCGGCGTCCACGCACTCGGGCAGGTGGCCCACTTCGATCTGGCCAAGGATACAAGCCCGGAGACCGTCATGAACGCGCTCAATTTCCATTTGCGCCTGACGCCGGTCGTCGTGCTGCGGGCGGCGGCCGTGAACGCCGATTTTCACGCTCGTTTCTCGGCCTTGTGGCGGAAATACGAGTACCGCATTCTCAACCGTCGTGCCCCGCCGACCGTCGAGCGTGATTGCGTCTGGCACGTGCCTCAGCGTCTGAACGCGCGAGCCATGCATCGCGCCGCCAAAGCGCTGGTCGGGCGGCACGATTTCACGACATTCCGTTCCGCGCAATGTCAGGCGGCGTCGCCGGAAAAGACGCTCGATCGACTAACCGTCGCGCGACGCGGCGACCATCTTCTGGTTAGCGCCGTCGCGCGATCGTTCCTCCATAACCAAGTTCGCTCCATGGTCGGAACGCTGAAACGGGTTGGCGAAGGGGCATGGCAGGAAGATGCCGTGGCGACCGCGCTTGCCGCGCGCGATCGCAGTCGTGCCGGACCGACGGCGCCGGCCCAAGGGCTCTACCTTCTCGCCGTTGGTTACCCCAAGGACTGAGCCAGTCGATCGGTGGCGAGGGCAATCACGAAATCAAGCAGGAACTGGCAGCCGACGATCAACACCGTGGTTGGCTTGGTTGCGCCAAGTGCGGCTCGCGCGACGAACCACTGGTAGCTGAAGACAAATCCGAGGGAGAGCAGATAGAGGACGGCAGCGACGCCGCGGGTTCCGGCCGACAGGAAGAGAAACTGCGAGGGTGCGAGAACCAGCGTGATCCACACGCTGCTCCAGTTCGTCGCGATGATGTAGGGGACGTAGCCGCGGCCCAAGATTAGCGTGCGGGCGAGCGCGATCATCAAGAGCGGCCACGCCACCCAGCCGACGCCGTAGCCGATGAGCTGAACGACATAGTAGGCGATTGCATCGTCACCCGGCGGCCTTGAGGCGATGCGCACATAGCCATGGAGGGGCAGGCATAGGAGGGCGGCGGCAAACGATTGCCAGAAGCCGTCAAGCGAGAGATCGAAGTAGCGGATTCCTGCCGCGTCGAAGCGCGCCAAACGGTAGGCGCCGAACAGCGCCGCCCCGACGTCTCGGCGCGTCATCGGTTGGCGAAGTAGAGGTCGAGAATGTCGCCGTAGATGTCGGTCAACGCAGCGATATCGCTCAAACGGGCGCGTTCGTCGACCTTGTGCATCGTTTGACCGACCATGCCGAACTCGGCGACCGGCGCATAGTTCCTGATGAAGCGGGCGTCCGAGGTGCCGCCGGTGGTGCTGAAGGCGGGCTTTACCCCGAGCCGTCGTTCGACGGCGCGACTGATCAAGTCCGACAGCGGACCGGGCGGGGTCAAGAACGCTTCGCCGGTGACCTGGTGGCTGAATTCGTAGCGGCCGCCGACCGCGGCGAACTCGCCGTTCAGCCAATCCACCAGCGACTGCGATGTATGCCGGTCGTTGAAACGGATGTTGAAGGTGGCACGGGCTTCGGCGGGAATGACGTTGCTGGCCGGGTTGCCCACGTCGATCGAGGTCACCTCGAGGTTGGAGGGCTGAAAATTCTTGGTGCCCGTGTCGAGTACCTTGGCGGCGATCGCGCTAAGCATACGGAGCAGGCGCGGAATAGGATTGTCGGCCAAATGCGGATAGGCGACATGACCTTGCGCCCCGAAGACTCGCAGCTGGCCGGTGACCGAGCCGCGGCGCCCGATCTTGATCATCTCGCCCAGCCGCTCGGGATTGGTCGGCTCACCGACCAGGCAGGCGTCGATCCGCTCGCCCCGTGCCGCCAGGAACTCCAGGACTTTCTTCGTTCCGTTGATCGAAGGGCCCTCTTCATCGCCGGTGATGAGAAGGCTGATCGACCCGGCAAACGAGCCGCCGCGCCGCGCTAGGAAGCGGTCGACCGCGGCGGTAAAGCAAGCGATGGCGGTCTTCATGTCGGCGGCGCCGCGGCCGAACAGGTAGCCCTCCGCCACGACCGCGCCGAAGGGATCGACCGTCCAGGCCTGGCGATCGCCAACCGGCACCACGTCGCTGTGGCCGGCAAAGCAGAAATGCCGCCCGCCGTCACCGCGGCGCGCATATAAGTTGTCGATCGTATCGGTGCCGGGCTCGCTGAACGGCAACCGTTCACAGCAGAATCCAAGATCTATTAGCACGGCCTGCAGACGATCGAGCGTGCCGCCGTCGGCCGGCGTCACGCTGTTGCAGCGGATCATCGCCCGCGCAAGCTCCAAGGGATCGACTCGATGGCCGGTCATGATGGCGACTCCGCTGGTTCTATTCGCGGAGCAATTCGTTGATCGCGGTCTTGGCCCGCGTTTGGGCGTCCACTCGCTTGACGATAACGGCACAATAGAGCGATGGACCGGGTTGCCCATTGGCGAGCGGCTTGCCCGGCAACGAGCCGGGAACAACGACCGAGTAGGCCGGCACGCGGCCAAAGCGGATCTCGCCGGTCGCCCGATCGACGATCTTGGTCGAAGCGCCGATGAAGACGCCCATTGAAAGAACTGAACCGGTTTCAACGATGACGCCCTCGGCAACCTCTGATCGCGCCCCGACGAAGCAGTCGTCCTCGATGATCACGGGATTGGCCTGCAGCGGCTCCAACACGCCGCCGATCCCGGCGCCACCCGAAATATGACAATTCTTTCCAATTTGCGCGCAACTGCCGACGGTGGCCCAGGTGTCGATCATGGTGCCCGATCCGACATAGGCCCCGACATTGACGAAAGACGGCATCAGCACGACGCCCGGGGCAACATAAGCTGACCGCCGCACGATGCTTCCGGGCACCGCGCGCAATCCGGCGGCGGCAAAGCGTTGGCCTGACCAACCCTCGAACTTGGACGCGACTTTGTCGTACCACGGCGTCTTGTTGCCCGGTCCGCCGGCGATTTTCTGCATGTCGTTTAAGCGGAAGGACAGCAAGACCGCCTTCTTCAGCCACTGGTGAACCACCCATCCCGACGCCATTCGCTCGGCGACGCGCATTTCGCCGGTGTCGAGCGCTTCCAAGGCGCGCTCGACCGCGTCACGAACCGCGCCAGTCGTCTTCCCGCCGATCTGGTCGCGGCTTTCCCAGGCTTCTTCGATGATCCGTTGGAGGTCGGCGCCCATGGTTCCAGTCCCCTGCTTGCTCGCGTGAACATACCGGGGCCGACCCGGGAGTCAACGCGCCGACCTGGTGGGAGCCGCGCCACCCAGCCAAGCCGGCAAGATCGCGGACTCGATGGTGGACATGTGGTGCCCCCGGGTCGAGGACCGCGCGCGGATGGTTGTTCTCCACCCAGACCGTGGTCATGCCGAGCTGAGCCGCCGGTTCGAGATTGCGGGGCATGTCTTCGACCATGATCGCGGCGCTGGGCTTGACGGCCAGGCGGTGCAAAAGCGCACGGTAGGGCGCGATGTTGGGTTTCGGCCAGTAGTCTGCCACCGCGATATCGAAAACATCGTCGAAATGTCGCGCGATCCCGAGGTGGGCGAGAACCTCTCGGGCGTGGGCCACCGAACCGTTGGTAAAGATCGTCTTGCGTCCGGCGAGACCTGCGAGGGCCCGATCCAGGGCCGGATTCGGCTGGAGCGACCCGTAGTCGATATCGTGGACATAACGCAGAAAGCCCTCGGCATCGACCTGGTGCTCGCTCATCAGCCCGCGCAGCGTGCTGCCGTAGCGCTCCCCATAGCGTCGTTGCAGGTCGCGCGCCGTCGGCTCGTCGACCGACAGGGTGACACCGACAAATGCGCGAATGCGCCGCTCGACTTGCGGGAAGAGGTCGCAACTCTCCGGATAGAGGGTGTTGTCGAGATCGAATATCCAGGCCTCGGTATCCGCAATGTCTTGGGCGGTCCTGCGGATCATGCCGAAGTGTGGGCGGAGCGGCCGGCGCCTCGCAAGGGCGCCGTCGCGGCGAGTCCTCGCCGGGGCGGATTTTCGCTAGTTTGGCGGGATGTCCACGACCACCGTCCCCGAGGAATTGTCGCTGGCGCCGCGCACGGTGGTGGCAGCCTTTCTGGGTCCTGCCCTTCTCTTCGACGACCAGAGTCGAATTTTGGCCGCCAACGCAGCGGTCGCACCGTTGGTCGACCATGTCCGGGCGGGGATGGCGGCGACACTGGGCGAACTCGTGCGCGGTGCGGTAACGGGGAGCGTTCCCGCAAAGGGCGAGTTTGATATCGAGCGCGATAGCCGGTCGATCGTGCTCGATCTCGTCGTCTTGCCACTCAGCCATCGCGGCAGGTCCTACGCCATCGTGTTGATGCGCGAGTCGACCCTGGAGCGGAACTTCATCGATGCCCTGGTGTCGTCGCGCCAGTTGTTCAAGGACCTGGTCAGTTGTTCGGCGAATTTCGCCTGGGAAACCAATCGCGACGGCAAGTTCACTTTCGTTTCGGGCCGTGGCGCGATGGGCTATCCGGCGCGCGAACTATTTGGGCGTTCCGCCGCCACGATGCGCGTCGCTCCGCCGGACGGCGGCGAGTCCGGGCCGCTGCCCTTCGACAGTCGCGTTCCCCTTGAGGACGTCGAGGTCTGGCTGGTCGACCGCAGCGGAGAACCGGCATGCCTGCTGACTTCGTGCATTCCGGTCTTCGACGAACAGCGTCAATGGGTGGGGGCACGCGGCGTCTGTCACGACGTTACCGAGGCGCGCAAGAAGGATGCCGCGCTCAAGCGCATACGCGACCACGAGCAGTTGGCTGGGGAAATCGTCACCTCGATTCGCACCGAAGTGGAGCCGCCCAAGATCCTGGGCGCCGCGGTAAGATCGACCGCCACGATCTTGCGGGCGACGTTCAGTTGAATGTGTCGCGCCGATGGCCATGGTCTGTTCGGGGCGCCGTTGCAATACGCCGGACCGGGTGGCGTGCTGCCAGCGCCGCTCGCCAGCGCGGTATCCGATCAGATGTGCGGCACCTCCAGCGACATTTTTGTCCGCATTAAGGACCACACCTGGCACGCGTTGATCGCCAAGGCCGCCCACCACGACAGGATCAAGGGCGCTCTCTGCGTCGCCCGCACCGACCAGGATGGGCCCTGGGATGACGAGGACCGGGCGTTGCTGGCCGACGCTGCGGATCATCTTGGGATCGCGCTGGCGCAAATTGAGGGGCGCGAAAAGCTGGAAGAACTGTCCCGCACCGACGAGCTCACCAAGCTGTTCAACCGCCGCGCCGCCCTGTTCTACGTGGATTTGGACAATTTTGAGAAGGTCAATGACATTGGCGGCCACCAGCAAGGGGATGAGGCGCTCAAGATGTTGGCATCGTTATTGGTGCGCACCAGTCGCGCCGGTGATGTGGTCGCTCGGCTCGGCGGCGACGAATTTTCCATGGGGCTCGAGGAAATGGATCAGTCGGCGGCCATCGCCAAGGCGGAGGCACTACTGGCCGAAAGCAAGATTCTGCAGCGGTTCTCCGGCACCGAGGAGTTTTCGCTGGGGATCTCGGTCGGCATCGCCGTGACCGACCCTGATTCCGACGAACCGTTTGATGGCCTAGTCGCGCGTGCGGACGAAACGATGTACAGCTCCATGCGAGGCGGCAAGGGTCGCTACGCGCTTTCGCCCGGGCCGGGTCGGGCCCCGATCGAACAGAGTCGTTGACCATGCTGAACCGCCTATTTGGCTGGACCCAGGGCAACAAGAAGCCGCAGATCACCTACGATCAGAGAAGGACCTGGCGGGCCACACCGACGCGACCGTACGCGCCGACCTAGCCAGTCGCGAGGATGCGCGGCCGGAGATCCTCTATTTCCTCGCCGCCGACAAGGCTGCCGAGGTGCGGGTCAAGATTGCGGCCAACACCGCAACGCCCCGCCAGGCCGACAAGATCCTGGCGCGCGACACCGACGATGAAGTGCGCAAGGTGCTGGCACAAAAAATCGGGCGCCTGATTCCCGGCATTTCCGAGACCGAGTCGGAGAAGCTGCAGCAACTGACCTTCGAAGTGCTCAAGATTCTCGCCCAGGACCACGTCGCCGAGGTCCGTCAGATCGTCGCCGAGGAAATCACGAACGCAAGCAATGTTTCCCGCCACGTCATTCAGAAGTTGGAGCGCGATATCGAGCACATCGTCTCGACGCCCATCCTGCAGTACTCGGTCCTGCTCAGAGACCGCGATCTGTTGAAAATCGTCGCCAGCAAGGGCTCGCCTGAGGTCCTCAGCGCGATTTCCCGCCGGCGCAATCTGAGTTCGGTCGTTTTCGACGCCATCGTCGACGCGAACGACACGATGGCGATTGCCGCGTTGCTCGCTAACCTGAGCGCCCAGATTCGCGAGGAAACGCTTGATTCGTTGATCGCCCAGGCACCCAACCGAAAGTCCTGGCACGAGCCCCTCGTGCGTCGCCCGAAGCTGTCCACCGGCGCCCTCCGGCGCATAGCCGGTTTTGTCACCACCGCCTTGCTGAACGTCCTCAACGAGTGCGACGACATCGACGATGCCACGCGGGATGAAGTGCCCAAGGCGATCCGCAAGCGACTCAAGGAGGAACCCGAGGACGACGAGTCGGCCGACAAGGGCAAGCGCCAGGGCGCGGAGGGCGACGCCGAGGCTGAGAAAAGAGCGCGAAGCTTCTCGCCGAAGGCAAGCTCGACGACGAAGCGATTCGCGCCGCTGCCGCAATGGGCCAGCGACCGTTCGTCAATCATGCCTTGGCGCTGCGCGCTAAACTTCCCTACGACGTCGCTAAAACGGCGACCCTCAGTCAGGCCGGAAAACCGATGACGGCGCTGTGCTGGAAGGCTGCGCTATCGATGCGCATGGCTTTGGCGCTGCAAAAGCACCAGGCGCGCATCTCATCAGCCTACATAGTCAAAGCGCGCAACGGGGTCGACTACCCGATGACCGAGGAGGAGATGCAGTGGTTCGTCGAGTACTTCGGCGACGCGGTGGCGCGTCAGGGCGCAAAGCTAGAGGCTAAGCCGTAATCATCGTCCCGACGCCGTGGGCGGTGAACACCTCGAGCAGCAACACGTGCGCCACGCGACCGTCGAGGATGTGGGCGGCCCGAGCACCGAGCTGCACGGCTTCGAGGCACGTCTCCAGCTTCGGAATCATGCCGCCGCGAATGGTGCCGTCGGCCAGCAGGGCCTTGGCCTTGGCCGCATCGATGCGCTCGATCAGGTTGCCTTGCTTGTCGAGCACCCCGGCAACGTCGGTCAACATGATCAGTTTGCTGGCCTTGAGGGCCCCGGCAATGGCGCCGGCCGCGGTGTCGGCATTGATGTTGTAGGTATGGCCGTCGTCACCCAGCCCGGTGGGGGCAATCACGGGGATGATGTCCGATTGTTCCAGCACCCGCAGAACATGCGGGTTGATGTGCGTGGGTTCGCCGACAAAGCCGAGGTCGAGAACCTTCTCGATGTTCGAATCCGGATCACGGGTCGTCCGCGTCATGCGGCGGGCCGAAATGAGGTTGGCATCCTTGCCCGACAGCCCGACGGCGACGCCGCCGACCGCGCTGATGCTGGAAACGATCTGTTTGTTGACGGTGCCGGCCAACACCATCTCGACGACCTCTACTGTTGGTGCGTCAGTGATTCGCAGCCCGTCGACGAAGCTGCTCTTGATGTTGAGCCGCTCGAGCATCTTGCCGATCTGTGGCCCGCCACCATGGACGACCACCGGATTGATACCGACCTGCTTGAGCAGAACAATGTCCGCGGCGAAAGAACGCGCGAGGGCGTCATCGCCCATGGCATGTCCGCCAAACTTGACCACAAAGGTCTGTTTGTTGAACGCGCGCATGTAGGGTAGCGCTTCCGCCAGCGTGCGCGCGGTTTCCATCAGCTTGTCGGGATCGGGTCTTGCTGGCATCGCCGCGGGTTATAGCCCAGGAGCGCCTAGGCGGCCAGGGCAGAGAGATCGGCCCGCAGGGCGGCGATCCCGAGTCCGCGGGGTGCCGCCGTCCACTGAATCACCGGGTGCACGCTCGCCGCGGCGCTGGCGAGGGTGCGCAGCTCGGCCAGTAACGCTTCCCGTTCTGGTTCTGCCGCCAAATCGACCTTCGTCGCCACCAACTGCGTCGACACCGCCAGATCGCCAAGCAGATCCAAGACCATCCGATCGCTGTCCATCAGTCCGCGCCGCGCGTCGACCAGGATCAAGATGCGACGCAGCACCCGCCGATCGCGGGCATAGTCCAGAAAGCGCTCGCGCCACTCGGCCTTCATCGCGCTCCCGCCCTGGGCGTAGCCATAACCCGGAAGATCGACCAGTGTCAGCCGTGGCCCAACGGCATAGAAGTAAAAGGCCTTGGTCGATCCTGGCGTGCGCGACGTGCGGGCGAGGCTGTGACCGACCAGAGCATTGAGCAGGCTCGACTTGCCGACATTGGACCGGCCGGCGAAAGCCACCTCCGGGGTGGCCTCGCGCGGCCACGCGGAGGCGCCGGCGACGGCGGCCAGCAACTGGGGTGGTTGTCCGAAAACGCGATCCACGACCGGTTCCCGAGCCGGGCGGTCAGTCGGCGATCGGGTTCTTCACGCCGGCCTGGCGCATGATGATCCACTGCTGGCCAATCGACAGGACGTTGTTCCAAGTCCAGTAGATCACCAAGCCCGCGGGGAACCCGGCGAGGAGGAACGTGAAGAAGATCGGCATCAGCATGAAGATCTTCGCCTGCACCGGATCCGCCGGCTGGGGGTTCAGCTTCTGCTGCAGGAACATGCTGACGCCCATGATCAGCGGCCAAATGCCGATTACCGGAATGAACGCCGGCGGCATCCACGGGATGACGCCGAACAGCGTGAACAGGTTGTAGGGGTCGGGAACCGACAGGTCGTTGATCCAACCGTAGAACGGTGCCTGCCGCATTTCGATCGTGACGAACAGGACCTTGTAGAGCGAAAAGAAGACGGGGATCTGCACGACGATCGGCAAGCAGCCGGACAACGGATTGGCTTTCTCCCGCTTGTACAGCGCCATCATCTCTTGCTGCATGCGGGCGCGGTCGTCCTTGAAGCGCGCTTGCAGCTTCTTGATCTCGGGCGCGAGCAACTTCATCTTGCTCATCGCCCGGTAGGACTTGTTGGCCAGCGGGAAGAACGCCAGCTTTACGCAGACCGTGAGCGCCAGGATGGCGAGACCAAAATTGCCGAAGTATTCGCTGAAAAAACGCAATGCCAGGAACATCGGCTTGGTCAGAAAGAAGAACCAACCCCAGTCGATCGCCTTGTCGAAGCCGTTGATCGCCAGGCGCTCTTCGTACCCGTCGATGACCCGCACGACCTTAGCGCCGGCGAACAGGCGATCGGTCATTTCGATCGTTTCGCCCGGCGCAAGGGTCATGGCGGCGTGCAGGTAGTCGACCTGGTACGGGCTGGCCGCGGCATGGCGATAGGAGGCGGTCACCTGGCGTGACTGGTCGGGGATCAGCGCCGTCAGCCAATACTTGTCGGTGATACCGATCCAACCCTTGACCGCTTTCTTCTCGATCTGCCCCTTCGACTTGATGTTGGAATAACTTTCCTCGCTGAGAACGCCGTCGAACACGCCAAGGCCGCCCTCGTGCAGGATGTAATATCCCGACGTCTCCGGTTCGCCGGAGCGGGCAATGAGGCCATAGGGGTAAAGATTCACCGCCCTGCCGCCAGTGTTTTTCACCCGCTGCGTCACCGTGAACAGGTAGTCGCGGTCGACCACGACCGTCCGCGAAAAGATAAGGCCGCCGCCGTTGTCCCAGGTGAACGTCACCGGTCGGTCCGGGTCGAGCGTGTCGCGGTCGGTCGTCCACACGGTTTCCTCGCCTGGCACCGCGACGCCCGCCTCGCCGACCCAGCCGAACTTGGCGACATAGGCGTCTTTCGATCCGGTGGGCGAGAGGAGGTTGACCTTGGGACTGTCGGCGGTGGTCGATGCGCCGTAGTGCACCAGCGTCAAGTCGTCGAAGACGCCGCCGGCCTTGGCAATCGATCCCTTGAGTGAGGGCGTGTCGATGGCGACCCGAGGGGTGCCGCTGATAACGGCGGTACGATCGCGCGCTACCGGCTGCGTTCCCGGGGCCGCCGGCCCGCCGGCCGGGGTTGGCGGCGCGCTACTGATCGCCGGCGCGTCGGGCGTCGATGCTTCGCCGACCGCCGACGGCGGCGGCGCCGGCCGCGAGGGCGGCATCAGCCAGTGAAAGGCGACCAGAATCGCCACCGACAGGGCGATCGCCGCGATGAGGTTCTTCTGATCCATTAGGCAGGGGGCCTGGTGTGGCGTTGGGGGACGGGATCATAACCACTGCCGCCCCATGGGTGGCAGCGCGCAAGGCGCCGCACGCTGAGCGCGCTGCCTTTGATCGCGCCGTGCTGGGCGATCGCTTCCAGCGCATATTCCGAGCAACTGGGAGCGAAACGACAGGCCGGACCGACGATCGGCGACAAGATCAGGCGGTAGCTGTGAATCAGGCCGCCGAGTAGCCAAGCCGCCGGCCGAAAGGAATTCATGCGCGGCTTTCGTCCCATCTTCGTAGCTCCCGCAGCGCCGTTTCAAGATCGCCGACCAGCGCCAAGTACGGCCGCTCCGCCGCCGCGCGTCGGCCGACCATGACAAGGTCGAAACCGCGCGGTCCGCCGGCCGGTAATACCTGCGCCGCGACCGCCCGCAACCGTCGGCGAACCCGATTACGCGCGACCGCGTTGCCGATGCGTTTCGTCACGGTAAAGCCGACACGAACGGTGTTTGATCCACTGCGGTGGGCCTGCAAGATCAGACCCGGTGTCACCCATCGGCGGCCGCTGCCGGCGACGCGAAGAAAATCGGAACGGCGCTTGATTCGCCCGACGGCGCCGGGCATTGACCAACCCTACGGAGTCAGGCGTTTGCGGCCCTTGCCACGACGGCGAGAGAGCACCTCGCGCCCGCCGACGGTCTTCATCCGCTTGCGAAAGCCGTGGCGGCGCTTTTTCACCTGGACGCTGGGTTGGTAGGTTCTTTTCACTGATTCTCTCCCGCCAAGGCGACATGCCAAGTCGGCGAAACAAGGCCCGCTGTATAAGGGCTGGGAGGGGTGAAGTCAATTGGCGGAGCCTTGGAATTCCGCCAGTTTTCGTGGATGACCCGGGTAGCCGGTTGGTGACGGGCGCGCGACCCTGTCGCCCTGGCCGCCCGGCGGATGCCGGGGCAACCGATACGGAGGCTGAGCATGGCGCATACCCTAAAGCCCGACATTTGCGTAATCGGCGCGGGCAGCGGCGGTCTTGTCGTGGCGAGCGGCGCCGCCCTCATGGGGGCGGCGGTCGTCCTGGTCGAGAAACATCGGATGGGCGGCGACTGTCTCAATTTTGGCTGCGTCCCCTCGAAAGCGCTCATCGCCGCCGCGGCGCGGGCGATCGCCTGGCGTGGAGCCGACGCCTTCGGGGTCGACTATGAGGCGCCGCGCCTCGACTTCGCCCGCAGCCAGCGTCACGTCAAACAGGTGATTGCCGCCATCGCCCCGAACGATTCGGTGGAGCGCTACGCGGGCATGGGCGTCAACGTCATCCACGCCACTGCGCGCTTCATCGACCCGGAAACCGTCTTGGCTGGCGATACGTTGGTCCGTGCCCGCCGTTTCGTCGTCGCCACCGGGTCCTCGCCGTTGGTGCCGCCGATCCCGGGGCTTGCCTCGGTGCCTTTCTTTACCAACGAAACGATTTTCGACAATTCGATCCGCCCCCGTCACCTGATCGTCCTGGGCGGTGGGCCGATCGGCCTGGAGCTGGCGCAGGCCCATCGCCGATTGGGTGCCGAGGTGACGGTGCTGGAGATGGCCCGATTCCTTCCCAAGGACGATCCCGAAGTGGTCGAGCAGGTGTTGACGAGTTTGGCCCGCGATCGCGTGGTTCTCCGCGCCGGGTCAAAGGTAACAGCCGTTGCGCGCGCCGACGACGGCATCGTCGTGACCATCGAACGCGACGGCCGGCAGGAGACGCTGCACGGATCTCATCTGTTGGTTGCCGCCGGTCGCCGCGCTAACGTGACGGACCTCGGTCTCGAGTTGGCGGGCATCGGCCATACGGGGCGGGGCGTCACAGTCGATGCCCGGCTGCGCACGACCAACCGGCGCGTCTACGCGGTGGGTGACGTCGTTGGCTCGCTGCAATTCACGCACATGGCGTCGTACCAAGCCGGGATCGTTCTGCGGAACATCCTGTTCCGCCTGCCGGCCAAGAGTTCCGAGCGAGCCATCCCGTGGGTCACCTACACGGCGCCCGAGTTGGCGAGCGTGGGCTTGCAGGAGGAGGCGGCGCGGGCGGCGGGGCACGACATCCGTGTGTTGCGCTGGCCGGTTTCTGAAAATGAGCGCGCCATCGCCGAACGCGACACCGAGGGCCTGATCAAGGTCGTCGTTGGCAAACGTGGGGTCGTCCTCGGGGCGCAAATCGTGGCGCGCAACGCCGGCGATCTGATCCTGCCTTGGATCCTGGCCGTGCAGGCGCGACAGCGGATCGCGGTGATGGCTGGGCTCGTCGTGCCCTATCCCATTGTGGCGGAAATCGGCAAACGGGCGGCCGGGAGCTATTTTCAACCGATGCTGACCAGCAGTCGGACCCGCAGAATCGTGCGCTTCTTAGCGCGATTCGGCTGACACCGGGTGGTCGGTCGGTCGGAATTCTGCTATTCCGTCGGCATGTCCAGCGAGCGGCGACGCGCCGTTCCCCTGACGCAGAGCCTGTCGGCGCGGCTCTTCGTCCTGACGCTGATATTCATCTCGATCAGCGAAGTACTGATCTATGTTCCGTCGATCGCCCGTTTCCGCCAAGGGTACCTGGAGGCCCGGATTGCCTCGGCCCAGCTCGCCAGCCTCGTGCTCGTCGCCACACCCGATCAGCGCGTCACCGAGGAACCGGAGCAGGATCTCCTGACACGCGCCGAGATCCGGGCGGTGGTGATCAAGCGGGCGGAGGCGCGGACGCTGATTCTGGGGGTGGCCGAACCAGCGCCGACCGAGGTTGATGCCACGTTCGACTTGCGCGGGGCTTCGCCATGGACGCTGATACGCGACACGTTCGAAACCTTGCTGATCCCCGGCCGAACGATCCGGGTCGTCGGCGCAGCCATCGACCAGCCCGACGTGGTCGTCGACGTCGTCCTCGACGAAGCCGGACTGCGGCGAGAGCTGTTCAGCTATTCGGGCCGCGTCATCGGTCTGACGCTGGTGATCTCGGCGATCACCGGTTTGCTCATCTTCCTGAGCCTGCACGGGCTGATTGCCCGCCCGCTGCGCCGCCTCGTCGATCGCATGGTGGCTTTTCGGCAGGCTCCCGAGGAGCAGTCGGACGAGACCGCGCTAACGACCCGGTCCGACGAAATCGGGATCGCCCAACGTGAGCTTTCCGCCATGCAGGCCGATCTGCGGACGGCGCTCAAACAGCGGGCCCGACTCGCCGATCTTGGCCTGGCGGTTAGCAAGATCAACCACGACCTGCGCAACATTCTGGCAACTGCGCAATTGGTTGCCGATCGTCTGGAGCAAAGCGGTGATCCGGAGGTGCGACGTACCGCACCGGTGCTGGTGAGCGCCATCGATCGGGCCATCGAACTCTGCACCCGCACCCTGCAATTCGGCAAGCCTGAGGAGCCGCCGCCGCAGCGCACGGCGTTCGATCTGCGCCAGCTCGTGGCCGACATTGCCAACGCGCTCGGTCTCACAGGCGAGCGTGGACCGCAATGGATCAACGAGGTGCCGCCGGGGCTTCTGCTCAGTGCCGACCGCAGCCAGTGCTTCCGCATCCTGATGAATCTTGGCCGCAACGCGATCGAAGCGTTGGAGGGGCGGCGGGATGGACGCATCGTGATTACCGCCGCGCACCTTTCGCAAAGCGTGGTGATCGATATCGCCGATAACGGTCCGGGAATGCCCGAGGCGGCGCGCGCCCATTTGTTCGAGCCGTTCCGCGGCTCGGCCAAGTCGTCGGGTTCGGGTCTTGGCCTGGCGATCGCGCGCGACCTGGCGCGTTCGCATGGCGGCGACCTGGCCCTCTATCGTAGCGACGCGCACGGGACCACCTTTCGCATCGATATTCCGTCCAATGTTCACGAATTACGCGCCGTCCGCGCCGTCCGCCCGGTGACGCCGGCAAGCTGACGTGACCTTGGATCCGGACCTGTATCGGGCGTTCGCGCGATTCCGGCTGCAACCGGCCCTCGATCTGTTGCAGCGTCTCGCCGGGAACCAGCCCCGCCGCATCTACGACCTCGGCTGCGGCACCGGCGACGTGACGCGACGGATCGCCGAGCGTTGGCCGAACGCCACCGTGATTGGCATCGACTCCTCGCCGGAAATGCTGGCCCAGGCGCGCCGGGGCGGCGGTCCCATCACCTGGGTCGAGGGCGACGCCGCGGCGGAGCAGCACCTAGATGCGCCCGATCTCCTGTTCTCCAACGCGGTGTTCAACTGGATTCCATGGCATGCGGAGGTGTTGCCGCGGCTCTGCCGCCGTCTTGGCCCGGACGGCTTGCTCGCGCTGCAGATACCGCGAAACTATCTGCAGCCTTCCCATCGCGCCATCGTCGAGTGCATCGATGCCGGCCCCTGGCGCCGGCAGCTGACGAGGCACACCGGCGATCCGCCGGTCCATCCCGGTGAGGCTTACTACCGAATGCTGGCGCCGCACGTCGCGGCGCTCGATATCTGGGAGACGGATTATTTCCACGTCCTACGCGGTGAGGATCCGGTCTTCACCTGGGTGAGCGGAACCGCCCTACGGCCCGTTCTCGCCGATCTGGAACCCGAACAACGGCCCGATTTCGAGCGCGAGCTGAAGGCCCGGCTGCGCCGCACCTATCCCCCGGAGCGCGACGGCTCGACGATCTTTCCGATACGGCGATTGTTCCTGCTCGCGCGTCGCTAGCCTAGTCGCCGACGGCGGCACCGTCCCGTCGGCGATCGGCGCCGCCGAACAGGCCGCGGCGCGACACCACGATCCCGTGCAAGCCGCTGTTGATGTCTTCGACAACCACCTTGTGACCGCGGGTCTCGAGCTGTTCCTTGAGGGCGACGACTGGGGTGTCCCGTTCGAGCTCGGTGTCGCCGTTGCGATTGATGACGTGCGCCAGGTCGATCGCCGTCTGAATGTCTAGGTGCCAGTCGATGACGCCAAGGATCGTCTTGGCGACATGCCCGATGATCCGGGGGCCGCCGGCCGAGCCGATGACCATTTGCAGGCGATCGCGGTCGCCCATCACGATGGTGGGGGACATCGAGCTGCGCGGTCGTTTCCCTGGCTCGACCCGGTTGACCAGTTCTAACCCGTCGCGGCGCGGCCGGAAGGCGAAATCGGTCATGTGGTTGTTGAGCAGGAACCCGCGCACCATCAGG
>SHVP01000047.1 GCA_009694165.1 Alphaproteobacteria bacterium | reverse complement strand
GGGCCCTATCTGTTCGTTAGCTATAAGCGCGAGGACCTCGACCGCATCGCCCCCATGCTGGCGCTGCTGCGCGAGGCCGGCCAGGAAGTGTGGATCGATCAGGGCATTCCCGGCGGCAGCGAGTGGGACGAAGTGCTCGAAGAGAAAATCGCCAATTGCCGGGCGCTGGTGTCGTTCCTCAGCCAGGCGACGATCGAATCGAAATATTGCCGCCGCGAGGTCAAGTTCGCCGACGCCGTCGACAAGCCGATCCTCGGCGTGCTGCTGGAAAACGTCAGCCTGGTGCACGGACTGCGGATGCCGCTGCAGCAGTACCAGTTGCTCGACGCCCGCAGCGATAACTTTCCCAGCAAGCTGGACGCAGCGATGCGCCGCCTGGGGTAACCATCGCATGCAGTTCCCGCGACCGTTGATCGCCGGCACCCTGGTTCGTCGCTACCAGCGGTTCTTCGCCGATGTCCGCCTCGCCGACGGTTCGCTGGTAACGGCGCACTGCCCCAATACCGGCAGCATGCTGGGCGTCGCCGAGCCGGGTTGGCGGGTGTGGCTATCGCCGGCGGAGAACCCGAAGCGCAAACTGCGCCACACCTGGGAGCTGATCGAGGATCCAACCGCCGGGCCGGACTGCCTGGTCGGCATCAACCCGCTGCACCCCAACCGCCTGGCCGAGGAAGCTATCGCCGCGGGCGCCATCGCCGAGCTCGCCGGCTACCCGGTGCGTCGGCGGGAGGTGAAGTATGGCACCGGCTCGCGCGTCGATCTGCTGCTCGAGGACCCGGCGCGCGCCGCCTGCTATGTCGAGGTCAAGAACGTGCATCTGCGCCGGCAGCCGGGCCTGGCCGAATTCCCCGACGCGGTCACCGAGCGCGGCGCCAAGCACCTGGCGGAACTGGCCAAGATCGTGGCCGGCGGCGGGCGGGCGGTGATGCTCTACATCGTCCAACGGCCCGATTGCTCCCGCTTTGCGGTCGCCGCCGATATCGATCCGGCCTATGCCCTGGCCCTGCATCGGGCGGTCGCGGCAGGGGTCGAGGTCCTGTGCTACGGTTGCGCCATGTCGCCCCAGGCCATCGTCGTTAACCGCTCTTTAGCCCGGGTCGCCTAACCAGGAACGCCCATGGTCTACGCCGACGTCACCGACTCGCCCGGCCGCAACAGCGGCGTCATCAAGCTGCACCCGGCGCCGCTGTTCGACGGCATGCGCATCGCCGGCCGCCTCGCGGCCGAGACGCTCGACTACATCGCGCCCTTCGTCGAACCCGGCGTGACCACCGCCCGGCTCGACGAACTCTGTCACGACTTCATCGTAGCGCGCGGCGCCGTCCCGGCGCCCCTCAACTATCGCGGCTTTCCGAAATCGATCTGCACCTCGGTCAATCACGTCGTCTGTCACGGTATTCCCGGCCCCAAGGTGCTCGAGGAGGGCGACGTCCTCAACATCGACGTCACCGTCATCATCGACGGTTGGCACGGCGACACCAGCCGCATGTATTTCGTCGGCAAGGTGCCGTTGAAGGCGCACCGCCTGTCGGACGTCACCTACGAAGCGATGATGCGCGGCATCGAACAGATCAAACCGGGCGCGACCACCGGCGACATCGGCCATGCCATCCAAAGTTACGCTGAAGGACAACGCTGCTCGGTGGTGCGTGACTTCTGCGGCCACGGCCTCGGCCAGATTTTCCACGACGCGCCCAACATCCTGCACTACGGCGCGCCGGGCACCGGCGTCGAACTGCGGCCCGGCATGTTCTTCACCGTCGAGCCGATGATCAATCTCGGCAAGTGGCAGGTAAAACTGCTGCAGGACGGCTGGACCGCCGTCACCAAGGACCGTTCCCTGTCGGCGCAATTCGAACACTCGGTCGGCGTGACCGCGACCGGCTACGAAATCTTCACCACTTCGCCCGCCGGCTTACACCGCCCTCCCTTTCGCTGATCGGCGATGCCGCGGGGCCGCGCCGACGCCGGTAAGCGCCGCCACGGCGGCGAGGGGCACCGTGGCCGCCTGCGCGACCGCTTTCTCGCCGGCCGCGCCGAGACCCTGCCCGATTACGAGCTTCTGGAATTAATCCTCTTCCACGCCTTTCCGCGCGGCGATACCAAGCCGCTGGCGAAGGACCTGATCACCACCTTCGGCAGCTTCGCCGAAGTCATCGCCGCGCCGCCCGAACGGCTGCGCGAGGTCAAGGGCGGCGGCGATGCCGCCGTGGCCGTGCTCAAGTCGATCGAGGCCGCGGCCCTGCACCTGTCGCGTCGGCGCCTGATCGGCCGGCCGGTGATGGGCTCCTGGCAGGTGGTGGTCGAGCATTCCCGCGCCGGCATGGCCTTCGACGCCAACGAATCGTTCCGCGTGCTGTTCCTCGATCGCAAGAACGGCCTCATTGCCGAGGAGGTCCAGCAGCAGGGCACCGTCGATCACGCGCCGGTCTACCCGCGCGAGGTGGTCAAGCGCGCGCTCGAACTGGGGGCAACGGCAATCATCCTGGTGCGCAACCACCCGAGCGGCGATGCGACCCCCTCGCCAGCCGACATCGCCATGACCCGCGAAGTCGAAGCGGCGGCCAAGACGCTCGGCATTGCCGTGCACCACCACCTGGTCATCGGCCGCGACCGCCACGCGAGCTTTCGCGGCTTGGGACTGATCTAGCCGTGGGAAATGCCCGACCGGGCCAGCCGAGACAGCCTCCGAAAAGGCATCGCAGCTGCAGCTAGGAACGACCCGGTGGCATCTTGTCGAATGCGGGCAGATTGTCGGCAGCGGGACGATCCCAGCTTGCCGCGCGGCTCATGTAGACGTGCATCTGAGGCTTGAACACCTCGAGGTTATCGAGACTGGATGCGCGCAGGAAGATCAAGCCCGGCATCGCGGAGTTGCTCGAGAAGACCGGCGCGCCACAGTTCGGACAGAAATGGCGCGACACCAGGTTTCCGCTGTCGGCGGGCTTATCGTAGCCCTTGCTCGCGCCCACGAACGTCACGCTGGCCTCGGGGACCGCGAGGTGTGAGGAGTGCCCGCTGCCGCTTGAGCGGCGGCAATCTTCGCAGTGGCAGTGACCCGACATCATTGGCTCGGCGCTGCATGTGTAGCGCACCGAGCCGCAAAGACATTTTCCTGAGAACGATGCAGCCATTGGCTATTCCTCCAGGGCATTTGGTTCTTGGCGAGACCGCTTCTTGATGGCAAATTGCAATTTGCAAGGGAAAATCTTGGCGCGCCGAAAATTAGCCGACCCCTTTCAGGGGACAGAGTTTCGTTCAGGATGCCCGATCGCCTCGACCCTCGAGCTCGTCAGCGACCGCTGGACCTTGGTCTTGATGCGTGACCTCGTGAACGGCAAGCGCCGCTTCAAGGACTTTCTCGACAGTCCCGAGCGGATAGCGAGCAACATTCTCACCGCGCGCCTGGCAGCAATGGTCGAATCGGGACTGGTCACCAGCCGCCTCTACCTGCATCGGCCACGCCGATACGAATACCGTCTGACCAAAAAGGGTGCGGCCCTGCTCCCGGTGCTGCAAGAGTTCTGCCGCTGGGGGGAGCGCTACCTACCCAACCGGTGGCACGCCCCCGCCGCCTTCATGTCCAAGCGTCCCACGGACCTGATGGCATCGTGATTAGCGATCGAGCTTTCGCGGCTTGGGACTGATATAAAAAACGCCCGCGACCCCCTCAGGAGGCATTGGTGATCGGACTCGACCTGTTGATCTTCACCGCCTTCGTCGTCGGTGCCGGCCTCGCCGGCGCCGAGGACCCGACGTGGGGCATTGCCGCCTTCGTCGTTGCCGTCGTCCTTGCGGCCATCCGAGGCGCGGCGACGCCCCCCGGCGATCAACCGCCCTCGGCCCCCTCCTAGTTCCGCGCCAGCCGTCCGCCCGCCACCGCCGATGGGCCCGGGCCGCCGCCCCTCCCGCCATTGGCTCGGCCTCGCGGCCGGAGCGCTAGCCCTCCTCGGCGCCGGACCAACCGAGGCAGCCGAGGCTGCGCACCCGGTTCTGGCGATCGAGATCAACGAACCGCCGGGCTTCAGTCATCGCGAGGCGATCGCCCTCGCCAAGGAGGCGGGGGCGACAGGCGTGACGCTCAGCCTGCCGTGGGCGGTGCTCGAGCCGCGGGCGGGTCAGTTCGACAGCGAGGACATCAAGCCGCTGCTCGCGTTCTACCGCGAAGAGGGAATGGTCGTGCTGCTTTCCCTCGGCCTCACCGATTCGGTGCGCCGCCAGGTTCCCGCCGATCTCGTCCGCGTGCCGTGGAACGACGGCAAGATGACGGCTCGTCTGCGGGCCGCGCTCGGCCACCTCCTGGAATTGGCCGGCGAGGAAGTCCGCTATGTCGTCCTTGGCGATGATCTTGATACGTTCTTGGCGAGTCGGCGGGCCGGCGAGTGGGAGCAAATACGCGCACTGGCGCAGGATGCCCAGCGCACGGTGTTGCGCCTGAGACCGGACACCCGATTCGGCGTCGCCCTCAGCGCCACCGGACTCGATGAGCGTACCGCGCGCCTAACCGCGCAGCACGGCGCGGTGGTGCTGTCGCATTATTTCGTGCCCCGGCGCGACGGGGCCGACATCGGCGCCGCCGTCGAGCGCGTGTTGGGCGACGCGCTGCAATTTGCCGGACCACGCCCGGTACTGGTCAAGGAATGGGGCTTTCCGACCGGCGGCGCCGTCGGCGGTAGCGATCGGGCGCAGGCGACGTTCGTCGCCGCCACCCTTGCATTCTGGCGCCGGTCGCCGGCGCGGCTGCCGTTTCTCGCCTTCAGCCAGATGTTCGACGACTCCCTCGATGAATGCAGCCGCCTCGCCGAGGCAAGCGGCCTGTCGGGCAACCAGGCCTTCATCGCCCTGCAATGCACGACCGGGCTGCGCACCATCGATAACGAGCCGAAGCCCGCCTGGGCCGAACTGCGACGGGACGCCAGCGCGCCGTGACGATCAGCCGGCGATCGGGCGCTCGCCGAGGATCTGCACCCGGTGCGCCAGGCGGCGGGCGGCGGGATTGAGGCCGTCCCGCGCATGCATGGTGCAGCGGTTGTCCCACAGGAACAGGTCGCCGGCGCGGTTGGTCTCGCGCTGCCATACGAAGCGCGGCTCGGTTGCGTGGCGCCACAGTCGGTCGAGGGTGGCCTCACTATCGCCGACGCTGTAGCCGCAAATATACGCATAGGGACGCCGACCGAGATAAAGCGCGCACCGGCCGGTGACCGGGTGGCGGCGGATCAGCGGGTGGCGCGGACCGCGACCCTGGCTCACGTCGGCTGGCGGCGTGGCGCCCCGGCGCAACACGTTCGCGCTGTTGAGGCTCGGGTCGTGGATCTGTTCGCGCCCGTCGATCAGGCGCCGCAGGTCGGGCGGTAACGCCTCGCAGGCGGCGTACATGTCGGCAAATAGCGTGGCGCCGCCGACCGGCGGCGACTCGCGGACGTAGAGCGCGCTGCCCTTGGGTGGGATCGGACGATACGAGTTGTCCGAGTGCCATTGCACCGGGTGGTACTTGAAACCCTGGCGATAGGCTTCGGGAGCGACGGCGGCGCCATTGAGCGCCGGATCGTTGGCGACGACCAACACCTCACGCGGCAGGTCGTCGGAGAGCGCGACATGCGCCATGTCCTCGAGCTCGCCGAATTGGCGGCCGAAGGCGACATGCTGGTCGACGGTCAACGTCTGGTCGCGCCACAGCAGCACCAAGTGTTCCGCCCAGGCGGCGTCGATCGCCGCCTTGGTGTCGCGGTCGAGCGGCCGGGCCAGATCGGCGCCGCTGATCTCAGCCCCCAACGTCGCCGCGGCCGGCGTGATCCGCAGCCCAGCCACGACGTCGGTTGAGGTCCGCCGCCCGGTGGTCACGGCGGGGCGATCGGCGGCGATCCACTCGGACGCTCGCCCTCATGGACATGAACCAGGCGCCAGCCTTCGGGCCGGCGGCGCAGCACGACGGTCGTCCGGCCGTGGTGCGACACCGGGTTGGGCGGCTGATATTGGAACCACGTCGTGAAGCGTACGAGCGCGGTGTCGCCCCAGACATCGATGACATAGTCAGCGGTTCGGCGCGTCAGCGGACCGCGCGCGGCCGATTGGGCAAAATCCTTCCGCACGTAGGCGGCGATCGTTTCCTTGGTCACCAGTTGTGGCTGGAAGGTGTCCCAAACCGTGTACTCCTCGGCCAGCAGCGCGAGCATGCCCTGCGGGTCCTGGGCCTCAAAGCGCTGCCACACCGCCTTCACGGTTTGCAGGACGGCGTCGGCCACGGTTGCCGGCATCGCGTTCATGACTCAGGAGGCGATCGGCGGGACGCCGGTCGGGATTGCTCCCTCGTGAACGTGGACGAACCGCCAACCCTCGGCGAAGCGGCGCAAGACCACGCTGACGCGGAGGCGACCGCGATGGGCGTTCGGCGACTGATACTCGTAGTCGATGTAGAAGCGGGTGAGCGCCGTATCGCCCCAGATGTCGATGACGAAATCAGACAAGGTGTGCGTCAGGCGACCGCGCGCCTGCGACTGGGCGAAATCCTTGGCGACGTATTGTTCGAGCGTGGCCCGCGAGACCAGATCGGGTTGAAAGACATCCCAGATCGTGCACTCGGGCCGAATCAGGCGCAGCATTCCTTGCGGGTCGCGCCTGAGGAAGCGATCCCATACCTCTTCCACCGTCGCCCGGACGGCCCGCTCGTCGTTCCCGGCCATGATCCCGTCTCCTTCTCCGGCTAGAATGCACCCGACGCGGGATCGTACGCCATCACCCTTGCAGGAGCGCCATGCCCATTCGCCGCGGTTTCGTCGACGTCGCCGAGGGCCAGATGCACTACCGGATCGCCGGGTCTGGACCGCGCCCGCCGCTGGTGGTGCTGCATGCCGCTCCGGCCGCGTCGGGGGTGCTCGAACGGCAGTTGCTGGCGCTCGCGGCGACGCGGCCGGTTGTTGCCTTCGACGCGCTCGGCATGGGCGACTCTTCGCCGCCGGCGGTGGCCGACCCCGACATCCCCTATTACGCCGGCGCCACCGCGCGGGCGCTCGCCGCACTCGGCATCGAGCGCTACGACGTCCATGGCATCCTCACCGGCGCCAATTCGGCGATCGAACTTGCCCTGCAGCAGCCCGGCCAGGTCCGCCGCGTCATTGTCGACCGGCTGCTGCTGATGGATGCGGCGACGCGGGCCGCCTGGCTGGCCGACTACGCCCCGACGGCGGCGCCGGACGCGCTCGGCAGCCAGCTTCGCTTCGCCTGGCATTTCGTCCGCGACGAGTACTGCTTCTTTCCCTGGTATGCCCGCGACGGCGCCCATCGATCGGTCCGCGACATTCCCACTGCCGAGCAGTTGCATGACAAGGTGGTCGAGGTGCTGCGCGGCATTCGCACCTATCACCTGTTCCTGCGAGCGGGCTTACGCTACCCCGGGGCCGAGCGGTTGGCGCGGCTCACGCAGCCCGTGTTGACCAACGAAGCCGCCGCGCCCTTGCTGCCGGGAGCCAAGGTGAAGCGCCATCGCGCCATTCCCGACGCCACGTTCGAGCCGGCCGAGGCTATCGCCGCCAACACGGCCGAGATTGTCGGCTTCCTCGACGCCTGAGAGTCAGCGGGTCGGCAGGACGCGAGCGTAGTCGCGTTTCGGATCGGCTTGCGGCCGCGACGAGATTTCGCGCACCAGCTTCTGCAAGATCGCTGCCGAAAACGCCTCGAAGTTCTGCGCCGCAACGACGAAAGCGCCAGCGCCGCCGACGACGTTCTTGGCGTAATAGTCGTCGAGATCGGGGAAGTCGGTGAGGATTGCCAGCCCGTTGATCGTGACCCCGCTCTTCACCGCGATGTCGCGGGCGATGCTGGGCTCGTAGCCGACATTGTTGGTGCCGTCGCCCGAAATGTCGATCAGCCGGCGGGGGGCGCGAAAGTTGTTGGCGTCGAACATCTTCGACGCAAGCTCGATGACGTTGGATATCGACGTCCCGTCGCGCAGCATGTACCGGGGCGATTTGGTGAACGACTCGACGAAGGCGTTGGCCGACTCCGGCCCATTGACGAAGGTCCAATCGGCGACGACGCGGATGCCGTCGCGGCGATCACCCGCCCAAATCAGCATCAAGACGGCGATCGCTCCGAACTCGCCGGTGGTGATCGACTGGATAACCACCGGGTTGCGAAAGGCCTCGGCATATCCCCGCAGTTGCAGGGCGAATTCCTGCTGGTTGACGCTGCCCGAGGCGTCGAGCGCCAGGATCAGCTCGAGGTCGACCGGGACCTCCTGGGCCGCCACCGGCGGCGCAACCGCCAGCCAGACGACCAACGGCAGTAGCCAACGACACCGCATGGCACCCTCCACAAGCGGTAACGTGCGTGCCGAAGGGTAGTCGAAGAACGGGGCGACCGGCACGGTAATTCGTTCCGGCGGCACCCTGGCAGCGACGCCCCCGTCCCGATATGATCGAGGTTTCGTCACGGATCACCGATGATTGATCGCTATTCCCGTCCGGAAATGGCCCAAGTCTGGGCTCCCAAGACTCGCTACCGCATTTGGTTCGAGATCGAGGCGCACGCCTGCGACGCGATGGCCGAACTCGGCCTGATTCCGCGCGAGGCCGCCCAGGCGATCTGGCAGCGCGGGCGGTTCGACGTGGCGCGCATCGACGCCATCGAGCGGGAAACCAAACACGACGTCATCGCCTTCCTGACCAACGTCGCCGAACACGTCGGACCGGAAGCGCGCTTCCTGCACCAGGGCATGACCTCGTCGGACGTGCTCGACACGTGCCTCGCCGTCCAGTTGACGCGGGCGAGCGACCTGTTGCTGGGCGGGCTCGAATTGGTGTTGTCGGCGTTGCGACAGCGCGCCGAAGAACATCGCTACACGATTTGCATCGGTCGCAGTCACGGCATCCATGCCGAGCCAACGACCTTCGGCTTGAAGATGGCGCAGGCCTATGCCGAGTTCGCGCGCCAACGCGAGCGCCTAGTGGCGGCGCGGCGGGAGGTGGCCACCTGCGCCATCTCGGGGGCGGTCGGTACCTTTGCCCATATCGACCCCCGTGTCGAAGCGCACGTCGCCAAGGCTCTCGGTCTCGTCCCCGAGCCGATTTCGACGCAGATCATCCCGCGCGACCGTCACGCGTTTTTTTTCGCCACGCTCGGCGGCATCGCCGGGTCGATCGAGCGTCTGGCGACCGAGATCCGTCACCTCCAGCGCACCGAGGTGCGCGAGGCAGAGGAGTTCTTCGCCGCAGGCCAAAAGGGCTCGTCAGCGATGCCGCACAAGCGCAACCCGGTGCTGTCCGAAAACCTGACCGGGCTGGCGCGGCTGGTGCGCGGTTACGTGACGCCGGCGCTGGAGAACGTCGCCCTTTGGCACGAGCGCGACATCTCGCATTCATCGGTCGAGCGCGTCATCGGTCCGGACGCGACGATCGCGCTTGACTTTTCCCTGCATCGCCTCGCCGGGCTGGTCGATCGCCTGATCGTCTACCCCGAGCGCATGCGCGCCAATCTCGACCAGTATGGCGGTCTCGTCCATTCGCAGCGCGTCCTGCTGGCGCTGACCCAGGCCGGGGTCACGCGTGAGGACGCCTACCTAATGGTTCAACGCAACGCGATGAAGGTCTGGCAGCACGGCGGTAACTTCCTGGCGCTGCTGCAGGCCGATGCCGACGTGCGGGCACGACTGAAACCGGAGGCGCTCGCCGCCTTGTTCGACGCCGCCGCCCACCTGAAACACGTCGATACGATTTTTGCGCGCGTCTTCGCGCCCCCGACCCAGGCGCGCAAGGCGGCTGAGTATCCTAGGACTTCGCCACCTCGGCCTTGATCTGCTCTTCAGCGACGCGGTACAGCGTCTCGATCTTGCGCCGGAGGTCGTGCTCGCTCACGCTCACCTTCGCCTTGGTGAGGTCGCCCATCACCTTGCGGACCACGTCCTCGTGGCCCGCCTCCTCGAAGTCGGCCAACACCACCTGCTTGGCATAGGCCTCGGCGTTGTCGCCCTTCATGCCCATCATTTCGGCCGCCCACAGGCCGAGCAGCTTGTTGCGCCGCGCATTAGCCTTGAACGCCAGCTCAGAATTGCGAGCGAACTTGGTTTCTTCGGCTTTCTCGCGTTTCTCGAAGGTCGACATACGTCGCGCTCCCGGGCAGGCGGTGAAACAAACATGGACGAGTGGGGCGAAGGGATATCGGTATCTTCGCTGCAAATCAACTTCGCATCAGGTGGTTGCGCCGGCCCGGCGCCGCAAGGGCGGCTGGCCAGGAAAGTCGCTGAATTCCGCGGCGATTTTCGCCCGCGGCCGGGGCGCCTTGATTGTCTTGCCGGGAGGGATCAAGTATTGTCGCCAGCGATCGCGATCTCATCGGCCGACCCCCTGGCAAGGGGCGCTCCGGCCCTCCAGGACATCCATCATGTCTCGCCGCCGACAGATCTATGAGGGCAAGGCGAAGGTAATCTTCCAAGGCCCCGAGCCGGGGACGTTGGTCCAGTACTTCAAGGACGACGCCACCGCGTTCAACAACAAGAAGAAGGGCACCATCACCGGCAAGGGGGTGCTCAACAACCGCATCTCCGAGTACCTGATGACCAAAATCGGCGAGATGGGCGTGCCCACCCATTTCCTCCGCCGCCTCAACATGCGCGAGCAACTGGTCAAGGAGGTCGAGATCGTTCCGCTCGAGATCGTGGTGCGCAACGTCGTCGCCGGTTCGCTGGCGACCCGCCTCGGCATGCCCGAGGGTCAACCGCTGCCGCGCTCGATCATCGAGTACTACTACAAGTCGGACGAACTCGGCGATCCGATGGTCAGCGAAGAGCACATCACCTGTTTCGGCTGGGCGACGCCGCAGGAGATGGACGAGATCGTGTCGATGTCGCTGCGGATCAACGACTTCCTGTCGGGGCTGTTTTTCGGCGTCGGCATCCGCCTGGTCGACTTCAAGCTCGAGTTCGGCCGTCTCTACAGCAACGACGAGGTCCGCATCGTGTTGGCCGACGAGATCAGCCCCGACTCCTGTCGATTGTGGGATGTGAAGACGAACGAAAAACTCGACAAGGATCGGTTCCGCCGCGACCTCGGCAACATCGCCGAGGCCTATCAGGAAGTCGCCCGCCGTCTCGGCATCCTGCCGGAAAGCGGCCCGACCGATCTCGACGGCCCGAAGATGATGCAATAGCGGCGGCGATGAAGGCGCGAGTTCACATCACGCTGAAGCAGGGCGTTCTCGACCCGCAGGGCAAGGCGATCGCTAACGCGCTGCATGGTCTCGGCTTCGGCGGCATCGAGGACGTCCGCCAGGGCAAGTATCTCGAGCTGCAGTTGCGCGAAACCGATCCGGCTCAGGCGCGTGCCGCGCTCGATGCCATGTGCAAGAGGCTGCTCGCCAATACCGTGATCGAAAACTATCGAATCGACCTCGAGGGCTAGTTTGGGCGCGTGCGCGAAGGGTTGGACGGCTCACCCATGAAGGCCGCCATCGTCGTTTTCCCCGCCTCGAATTGCGACCGCGACATCCAGGTGGCGCTGCGCCAGAGCATGGGCGTCGAGCCGATCATGGTATGGCACCGCGACAGCGAGCTGCCGGCCGTCGATCTGATCGTCCTACCCGGCGGCTTTTCCTACGGTGACTATTTGCGCGCCGGCGCAATGGCGGCGCATTCGCCGATCATGCGCGAGGTGGTGGCGCGCGCCGAGGCGGGCGTGCCGACGCTCGGAGTCTGCAACGGCTTCCAGATCCTGACCGAGGCCGGCCTGCTGCCGGGCGTGCTGATGCGCAACGCGCGCCTGCGCTTCGTCTGTCGCGACGTCTACCTGCGGGTCGAAGCGACCAACACCATCTTCACCGGCGGCTACCGGCACCGGCAGGTCGTCCGCATTCCCATCGCCCATGCCGACGGCAACTATTATGCCGATGAACGCACGATCGCCGAGATCGAGGATGACGGCCGCGTCGCCTTCCGCTACTGCGAACCCGACGGCAACGCAACGTCGGCTGCCAACCCAAACGGGGCCATGCACAACATTGCCGGCATCTTCAACGCCAAGCGCACGGTCCTCGGCATGATGCCGCATCCCGAACGCCTGGCCGACCCTGCGTTGGGCGGGACCGATGGCCGCGCCCTGTTCGAGCACCTTTTCGCCGCGTTGCCTTAGCCATGACCGCCCACGGGGAAACCAGGCAGACCAAGACGGAGCCGCCGATCACCGCGACGCTCGCTGCCGACATGGGCCTAAGCGCGGAGGAGTTTCATTGCATCCTCGAGCTGCTCGGCCGCCCGCCCAACCTGACCGAACTCGGCATCTTTTCCGCCATGTGGAGCGAACACTGCTCCTACAAGTCCTCGAAAAAATGGCTGAAGACCTTGCCCACCAAGGCGCCCTGGGTGATCTGCGGCCCGGGCGAGAATGCCGGGGTCATCGACATCGGCGAGGGGCTGGCCGCCGTCTTCAAGATGGAAAGCCACAATCACCCGTCGTTCATCGAACCCTACCAGGGAGCGGCCACCGGCGTCGGTGGCATTCTGCGCGACGTCTTCACCATGGGCGCGCGGCCGATCGCCATCATGAATCCGCTGCGCTTCGGCGCGCCCGATCACGCCAAGACGCGCCACCTGGTGGCGGGCGTTGTCGCCGGCATTGGTGGCTACGGCAATTGCATCGGCGTCCCCACGGTCGGCGGCGAGTGCACCTTCCACCCGAGCTACAACGGCAACATCCTCGTCAACGCCATGACCGTCGGACTCGCCCGCAGTGACCGCATCTTCTATTCGAAGGCAGCCGGCATCGGGAACCCGGTCATCTATGTCGGCTCAAAAACGGGCCGCGACGGCATCCACGGCGCCACCATGGCCTCGGCCGAGTTCGACGATCGGTCCGAGGAAAAGCGCCCGACGGTTCAGGTCGGCGATCCGTTCACCGAGAAGCTATTGCTCGAAGCCTGTCTCGAATTGATGGCGACCGACGCGATCGTCGCCATCCAGGACATGGGCGCCGCCGGCCTGACGTCGTCGTCCTTCGAGATGGCGTCGAAAGGCGGCGTCGGTATCGAGATCGACCTCAACCAGGTGCCAACGCGCGAGACCGGCATGTCGGCCTACGAGTTGATGCTGTCGGAGAGCCAGGAACGCATGCTGATGATCCTCAAGGCCGGCCGGGAGCCTGAGGCAGCGGCGATCTTCCGCAAGTGGGAACTCGATTTCGCCGTGATCGGGCGGATCACCGCGAGCGGCCGCATGGTGCTGCGCAAAGATGGCACGCTGGCGGCCGACCTGCCGATTGCACCGCTGGTGGCGGCGGCGCCCGAATATGACCGGCCATGGCAGCCGACGCCGCCGCGGCCGCCGGTCGCGACGGCCAGCGTCCCGGCGCCGGCTGGCGGCATCTCCGCCGCCTTGCTACGCCTGATGGCATCGCCCGATCTCTGCTCCAAGCGCTGGATCTGGGAGCAGTACGACCACATGGTGATGGGCGACACCGTGCAGCGTCCGGGCGGTGACGCCGCCGTCGTCCGCATCCACGGCAGCCAGCGCGCGCTGGCGATCGCCACCGACTGCACGCCGCGCTATGTCGAGGCCGACCCGGTCGAGGGCGGCCGCCAGGCGGTGGCAGAGTCCTGGCGCAATCTGATCGCCGTTGGCGCCCGGCCGCTCGCCATCACCGACTGCCTGAATTTCGGCAATCCGCAGCGGCCGGCGATCATGGGGCAGTTTGTCGGCGCCATTCAGGGCATGGGCGAGGCCTGCCGCGCGCTCGACTATCCGGTCGTTTCGGGCAACGTCTCGCTCTACAACGAAACTAACGGCAAGGGCGTGCAGCCGACGCCGACGATCGGCGGCGTCGGCCTGATCGACAACCTCGCCACGGCGGTCACCACCGCCTTGCCGGCCGCCGCCTACATCTTCGTGGTCGGCGCGACGATCGGGCACCTTGGCGCGACGCTCTATCTGCGCGAGGTGGCCGGTCGCGAAGAGGGGCCGCCCCCGCCGGTCGACCTAGCCGCCGAGCGCCGGAACGGCGAATTCGTGCGCGCCCGTATCGCCGAGGGGATCGTCGCCGCCTGCCACGACGTCTCGGACGGCGGGTTGCTGGTCGCCGTGGCCGAAATGGCGCTGGCGGGGAGTACCGGGGCGACGCTCGCCGGCCCACGCGGCGACCTGCCGGCGCACGCCTTCTGGTTCGGCGAGGACCAGGCCCGCTATGTCTTGGCGGTCAGGCCAACCGAGATCGTCCGCCTGCGCGCGGCCGCAGCGAGGGAGAAGGTCGCGCTGACCGAGCTAGGGATCGCCGGCGGAAGCGCGTTGACAGTGGACGATGCCCCCGCCATATCTCTGGCGGAGTTGCGTCAGGCGCACGAGGCGTGGTTACCCGGCTACATGGCCTGAACCGCTGCCCGCCCACAGGAGACCGCCATGCCGATGGATGCCGCCGAGATCGAACGGCTGATTCGCGAGGGCATCCCCGATGCCAAAGTCACAATCGAGGACCTCCGGGGCGACGGCGACCATTACGCGGCGCGCATCGTCTCCCAGGCCTTCGCCGGCAAGTCGCGCGTGCAGCAGCATCAGATGGTCTATCAGGCGCTAAAGGGAAAAATGGGCGGCGTCCTCCATGCGCTGGCCCTGCAGACCTCGGTTCCCGAATCGTGATACCCCTATCGGCTATGGAGTTGAATTCAACCGCCCGATAGGGGACTTTGACACCATCAGTGGGGCGGCTCGGCTCGCCCAGCGAAAGGAACAACCATGAGCGACAATCCCGTCTTCGACCGCATCGACGAAGAGATCAAAGGCAACCCGGTCGTCCTCTACATGAAGGGCACGCCGATTTTCCCGCAATGCGGTTTCTCGGCCGCCATCGTTCAGATCTTGAGCCGGCTCAGCGTCAAGTTCAAAGGCGTGGACGTGCTGATGGATCCGGGCCTGCGCGAAGGCATCAAGCGCTTCAGCAACTGGCCGACGATCCCGCAGCTTTACGTCAAGGGCGAGTTCATCGGCGGCTGCGACATCGTGCGCGAAATGCACGAGAACGGCGAACTGCAGCAGGTGCTGACCGAGAAGGGCGTCGCCACCGCCGCTTGATATCTCCCATCTCGTTCAATGCAAAAAAGGCCGCCCACGGGGCGGCCCTTTTTGCATTGGTCAAGGGTTCGCTTAGTGCGAGGAGTAGTACTCGGTCACGAGCTGCGGCTCCATCTGCACCGGATAGGGCACTTCGGGGGGCTTGGGAATGCGGACAAAAGTGCCGCGCATCTTGCCGTGGTCGACCTCTATGTAGTCGGGAACGTCGCGCTCGCCCAATTGGCTTGCCGCCAGGACCACCGCCAATTGCTTCGATTGTTCCTTGACCTCGACGACGTCGCCAGCCTTGACGCGGTAGCTGGCGATGTTGACGCGCTTGCCGTTGACGGTCACGTGGCCGTGGTTGACGAACTGACGGGCGGCGAAGACGGTCGGCACGAATTTCATGCGATAGACGACCGCGTCCAACCGACGCTCCAGCAGCCCGATCAACATCTCAGAGGTGTCGCCGCGCATGCGCGAGGCTTCGGCATAGATGTTGCGAAACTGCCGCTCGGTGATGTTGCCGTAGTAGCCGCGCAGCTTCTGCTTGGCACTCAACTGGACGCCGAAATCGGACGGCTTGCGGCGCCGCTGACCGTGCTGACCGGGGCGGTATTCGCGCCTGTTGACCGGGCTCTTCGGGCGTCCCCACAGGTTTTCGACGAGGCGCCGGTTGATCTTGTACTTCGACTTCAGCCGCTTGGTCATGCGTTCACGGGTGTCAACGATCGAGGAGGCCGCGGTGTCCGGCCTGGGCCGGCCGCGGGGAGCGCGTAAATATCGCGGACGGCCCTTGTTGTCAAACGACATGCGCCGCCGCGAGCCCAGAACCGGCAGAAAATATCGATATCAATCAATCCTTTGAGCGAATCTTCCCCAATCGGGTCAGGGTCTTGATGACGCCCCGCAGCGTCCGCACCTCTTGGTCGGTCAGCCGCGCCCGGGTGAAGGCAGTCCGCAGGTTGCGCATCATCACCGGCGCCTTGTGCGGCGGAAACAGGAATCCGGCCGCGATCAACTCGGACTCGATATGCTCGAAGAAGCCGAGCAGATCGCCTTTGGCCGCCGGCTGGGTCTTGCCCATGGAGAAGGTCTCGGGGACCGGAGCCGCGCCGGCCTGCAACCACTCGTAGCCGACGATCAACACCGCCTGGGCAAGGTTGAGCGAGGAAAAGGCGGGATTGGACGGGATCTCGATCAGCACGTCGGCGATCGAAATGTCGTCGTTCTCCAACCCCATGCGCTCGGCCCCGAAGAGGACGCCGCAGGCGCGGCCGTGCGCCATTTCGAGGCGGAGATCGAGCGCCGCCTTCTCAGCCGTGACGATGGCCTTGCGCATGTTGCGTTGCCGCGTTGTCGTCGCATAGACGACATGCAGGTCGGTGATGGCCTCGCGCGTCGTCGCGAAGACGCGCGCACCCTCAACCACCCGGTCGGCGCCCGAGGACGCCTCGGCGGCGCGCCGGCTCGGCCACTTGTCGCGCGGGCGGACGAGGCGCAGGTCGGTAAGACCGAAGTTGAGCATGGCGCGCGCCGCCGTGCCGATGTTCTCGCCCAATTGCGGCTCGACCAGGATGATCGACGGACCGCCCTCGATCGACTTCTTTGAACGGTCGGTACCGGCCATTCCTACGCCTTGCGCCGCCAGGTCGTGCCGCCGGGACCATCCTCGAGCAGAACCCCCGCGGCCTCGAGCTCGTGCCGGATGTTGTCGGCGGTGGCAAAGTCCTTGGCTTGGCGCGCCGCTAACCGAGCGGCGATGCGGGCACCGATGGTGGCGCTGTCAAGACCGTCGGCCGCGGCGCCGCGAAACCACTCGGCCGCGGAGGCGGTCAGAATGCCGAGCAGCGCGCCGCCCTGGGCCAGGGCAGCGTGCGCTGCGGCCTTGGCGTCGTCGGTGGCCGCCTTGTTGGCGGCGGTAGCCAGTTCCATCATCGCCGCCAACGCCTGCGGCGTGTTGAGGTCGTCCTCGAGCGCGGCAAGGACTGGATGGTCGGCGTCCGCGGTGACGGCGGGCGGGACGGCAGCGATGCGGCCTAGGGCAGTGTAGAGACGGTCGAGCGCGGTGCGGGTTTTCCGAACCCCCTCGGCGCTCCAATCGAGCGGCTGGCGGTAATGTGCCGACAGCAAATGCAACCGCACGACCTCGCCGGGCGCCTGCCCGAGGGCGTCGCGCACGGTGAGGAAATTGCCGAGCGACTTCGACATTTTCTCGCCGCCGGCCGTCACGAAGCCGTTGTGAACCCAATAGCGCGCCAGCGGGGCGCCGCCGTGGGCGCAAGTGCTTTGCGCTACTTCGTTCTCGTGGTGGGGAAAAATGAGGTCGCGGCCACCGCCGTGGATATCGAAGGTGTCGCCGAGATAGGCCTCGCTCATCGCCGAGCACTCGATATGCCAGCCCGGCCGGCCGCGGCCCCACGGACTATCCCAGCCTGGCAGGTCGGGCGGCGACGGCTTCCACAGGACGAAATCGGCCGGGTCGCGTTTGTAAGGCGCCACCTCGACGCGGGCGCCGGCGATCTGTTCGTCACGGCTGCGGCCCGACAGGGCGCCATAGGCGGGCATCGAGGGCACGTCAAAAAGGACATGCCCGTCGGCGGCATAGGCGTGTCCCTTGGCGAGCAGCCGTTCGATCATCGCGATCATGCCGGCGATGTGCTGGGTCGCCCGCGGTTCGACCGTCGGGGCGAGCGCGCCGAGCGCCGCCGTATCGGCGGCAAACATCTCGGCGGTGGCCGCGGTGACGGTCGCGATCGGCACGCCGCGCTCGCGGGCAGCGGCGTTGATCTTGTCGTCGACGTCGGTGATGTTGCGCACGTAAGTGACGTGCGCCTCGCCATAGGTCCGCCGCAACAGGCGGAAGAGCACGTCGAAGACCACCACCGGCCGCGCATTGCCGATATGCGGGGCATCGTAAACGGTGGGCCCGCACACATAGAGACGGACGTTGGCGGCATCGGCCGGAACGAAGCGTTCCTTGCGCCGGGCGGCCGTGTTGTAGAGAACGAGGCCCAGCCTACCCTCCCATGGTCCGTCGAGCCGGGGAACGGTGGACGGCGCGCGCCCTCATCGGCCGGCGACGCCCTTTTCGCGGAACGCATTGGTGATCGGGTAGCGCCGCTCGCGCCCGAACGAGCGGCGCGTGATCTTGACGCCGGGGGGCGCCTGCCGACGTTTGTATTCGGCGGTATCGAGCAGGCGGGCGATGCGCTCCACCGTGGCGCGGTCGTGTCCGCGAACAATGATGTCGCTAAACGGCAGCGCCTCCTCGACCAGACCACGCAGAATGTCGTCGAGCGCCGCGTAGGGCGGCAGGCTGTCCTGGTCGGTCTGCCCCGGACGCAACTCGGCCGTCGGCGGCCGCGCGATGATGGCCTCGGGGATGACTCGCCCCGCCGGGCCTAGAACGTCGGCAGGGCGATGGGCGTTCCGCCACTGCACCAGTTCGTAGACCGTGGTCTTGTAGACGTCCTTCAGCACCGAATAGCCACCGCACATATCGCCATAAAGGGTCGCGTAGCCGACCGACATTTCGGACTTGTTGCCGGTCGTCAGCACCATGGCGCCGAACTTGTTGCTCATCGCCATCAGGGTCACACCGCGGGCACGCGCCTGCAGATTTTCCTCGGTGACGTCTTCGGCACGACCGGCGAACAGCGGTGCCAGCATCTGCTTAAAGGATTCGACGACCGGCTCGATCGAGACTACGTCGAACCGATTGCCAAGCAGGCGGGCGCACTCGCGCGCGTCGTCGACGCTTTGCCGGGCGGTGTAGCGGTAGGGCAACGACACCGTGTGCACGCGACCCGGCCCCAGCGCGTCGACGGC
>SHVP01000046.1 GCA_009694165.1 Alphaproteobacteria bacterium | reverse complement strand
GTTGGCGACGCAGCAGCTCGGCGATCGCGTAGACCTCCTCGGCGGTGTAGGCGATGACGGCCGAGCGGGCCGGCAACCGGGACAACTTGCGGTAGCCGGCGAAACGCAGCGTCGAAAACCGCGGCCGGCTGACGACTTCGACTTCGGGCAGCAACCGGCGCAGCAGCGGGCGGATTGTGTCGGCGCCGAGGAACATGGTGTCGAGCGAACCGCGGGCATGCAGCAGCCGATCGGTGAACACGTGTCCCCGTTCGCGATCGGCGGCGAGCTGGATCTCGTCGATGGCAAGAAAGGCGACGCGGCGGTCAAGCGGCATCGCCTCGACGGTGCAGACGAAGTAGCGGGGATCCTCGGGGACGGCCTTTTCTTCGCCGGTGATCAAGGCGACGCGGCGACGCCCCTTCAGGGCGACGATGCGGTCATACACCTCGCGGGCGAGCAACCGCAGCGGCAGGCCGATCATGCCGCTTTCGTGCCCGAGCATGCGCTCAACCGCAAAGTGGGTCTTGCCCGTATTGGTCGGGCCAAGCACCGCGGTCACGCGTGACTCGCGGAAAATGTCCGCCACCATCGCGGCAACGATTGCTCGTTTGCCCGGCGTTGGCAAGCGAAGACGACGGCTTGCACCGCCCGGCAAAAGCCCATATAGGCGGCCGGCCATGGAGTGGTTCGTTGCCCTGTTTGTCAAAGCGGCCGTCGCTGCCGTCGTGGTCATTGGCGCCACCTCCTTGGCCGAGCGGTCGGGCCCGTTCTGGGCCGGCCTGGTGGCGTCGCTGCCGATCTCGGCCGGACCAGCCTATGTCGTCATTGCGCTCGAGCATCCGTCCGACTTCATCGCCGCCAGCGCCCTCGCCAGCCTGACCGCGCATCCGGCGATGGTCGCCTTCGTCCTGACGATGATCTTTCTGGCGCCGCGGACGATCGGTCCGTGGGCGCTGCTCGGGGCGCTCGCCGCGTGGATGGCCACCGTGGTGGCGATCCGGACCGTGGCATGGACGACGTGGTCGGGCGTTTCCTTGACGGCGGTGGTCTTTGCTGCGGGCGTCCTTGCCGCCCGCCTGCTCGGGCCCTACGCGGTGGCCGGCCGCGCGCCATCCCGGCGCTGGTTCGACCTGCCGATGCGGGCGCTCTTGGTGTCGGCCGTGGTCGTCGCCGTCGCCCTTTCGGGCGAATGGCTCGGTCCCGGCTGGACCGGGGTCGCCGCCGTCTTTCCGGTCGTCTTTACCAGCATGTTGGTCATCTTGCTAAACCGGGTCGGCGGGGCGGCGACCGCTGCGTTGATGGCGGGTTCGTTGATGCCGTTGGTCGGTTTCAGCGTCGCGATGTTGGTCGTGCATCTCTCGGCCGGCCGCTGGGGCAGCGCGATCGGTCTATCGCTCGGACTGGCGACCTCGCTTTTGGCCTCGCTCGCCCTCATTCTTGCCCGGCGCTGGCGGCGGCCGGCGCCGGCCTGAACGGGCCCCCGCGGTTTGACTCGGTCGTTGGCCCCTTCGCATACTCGCCGCCAGCGCACACGGCATCCCATGGCGGACTTTCCCAAACGATCCCTCGACGATTGGCAGGCGCTGGCGGCCAAAGAGCTCAAGAACGCCGATCCGGCGGCGGCCTCGTGGCGCACTCCCGAGGGCCTGACGATCAAACCGCTCTATGGCGAAGCCGATCTCGAGGCGATCGCCGCCGCCGGTTACGACGCCGGCGTGCCGGGATTCGCGCCGTTCGTGCGCGGCCCCTATGCCACCATGTACACCAATCGACCGTGGACGATTCGGCAGTACGCCGGGTTCTCGACCGCGGAAGACTCGAATGCGTTTTATCGCAATGCGCTGGCCAATGGGCAGACCGGATTGTCGGTCGCCTTCGACCTCGCCACCCATCGCGGCTATGACTCCGACCATCCCCGCGTCGTCGGCGACGTCGGCAAGGCTGGCGTCGCCATCGCCTCGGTCGAGGATATGAAGGTGCTGTTCGACGGCATTCCCCTCGATCGCGTCAGCGTGTCGATGACCATGAACGGTGCGGTCTTGCCGGTCCTCGCCGGTTACATCGTCGCCGCCGAAGAGCAGGGGGTGGCGCCGAAGGATCTGGCGGGCACCATCCAGAACGACATCCTCAAAGAATTCATGGTGCGCAACACCTACATCTATCCGCCAGAGCCCTCGATGCGCATCGTCGCCGACATCATCGGCTACACCGCGCGCCACATGCCCAAGTTCAACTCGATTTCGATCTCGGGCTATCACATGCAGGAGGCGGGGGCGACGGCGGTGCAGGAACTGGCCTACACGCTGGCGGACGGCCGCGAATACGTGCGCGCCGCCCGCAAGGCCGGACTCGACGTCGACCGCTTCGCACCACGCCTGTCGTTCTTTTTCTGCGTCGGCATGAACTTCTTCATGGAGATCGCCAAGCTGCGGGCGGCGCGTCTGCTGTGGGCCGAACTGATGGCCGATTTTCATCCCAAGGACGCGCGATCCCTGATGTTGCGGACGCACTGCCAGACCTCCGGCGTGTCGCTGACCGAGCAGGATCCCTACAACAACGTCGTGCGCACCGCCTATGAGGCCCTCGCCGCCGTCCTGGGTGGAACGCAGAGTCTGCACACCAATGCATTCGACGAGGCGCTGGCGCTGCCCTCGGCGCTGTCGTCGCGGATTGCCCGCAACACCCAACTCATTCTCGCCGAGGAATCGGGCGTCGCGCGGGTGGCCGACCCTCTCGGCGGCTCCTACTACGTCGAGCATCTCACCCATTCGCTAGCCGTTGCCGCGCGCCGGTTGATTGACGAGGTCGAGGTGATGGGCGGCATGACCAAGGCGGTTTCCGAAGGTTTGCCCAAGTTGCGCATCGAGGAGTCGGCGGCGCGCCGGCAGGCGCGCATCGACCGCGGCGAGGAGGTCATCGTCGGCGTCAACAAATATCGTCATGACGGCGCCGAGCCGGTCGATCTGCTCGAAGTCGACAACGGCAAGGTGCTGGAAACGCAGAAAGCCCGCCTGGCGGCGCTGCGGCAACGGCGCGATCCGGCCGCCGTAGACCGTGCGCTGGCGGCGTTGCGCCGGGGCGCCGCGGGCGAGGCCAATCTGCTGGAGCTCGCGGTCGATGCGGTGCGCGTCCGCTGCACCGTTGGCGAGATCTCGGACGCGCTCGAGCAGGTCTTCACCCGCCACAAGGCAACCGTCCGCGCCGTGTCGGGCATCTATGGTGGCGCGTTCGCCGACGACGAGTCGTTCGCCAGCGTGCAGCGGGAAATCGCCGGCTTCGCCAAACGCGAAGGCCGGCGGCCGCGAATTCTGGTCGCCAAGCTTGGCCAGGACGGCCACGATCGGGGCGCCAAGGTGATCGCCACCGCCTTCGCGGACCTAGGCTTCGACGTCGATATCGGCCCGCTGTTCCAGACGCCGGAGGAAGTGGCGCGCCAGGCGATCGAGAACGACGTGCACGTGGTCGGGATTTCGAGTCAGGCGGCAGCGCACAAGACGCTGGTGCCCCTCCTCGTCGCGGCGCTACGCCGCGAGGGTGGCAACGACATCGTCGTCGTCTGCGGGGGAATCGTGCCGCCCGATGACCACGAATTCTTGCGGCGTGCCGGGGTCGCCGCGATCTTCGGGCCCGGCACCAAGATTGCCGAGGCGGCTCGGCGCATCGTCGCCCTGCTCTCGAGTTCAGAACGGGCGGCGGCCGAGTAGGCGCCGGCGTCTACTTCGTCGGCTTGTTGTCGCTCGGTTCGTCGGTTTTGGCACGATCCTGCGCCGCGCAGGCCGGCGTGCGCACAAACCGGATCGGTCCGCCGGCGCTAGGGCGCCGTTCGCCCGCGGCGCCGGGACCCGTCCCGCGCTCGCCCGCGGCGCGCGCGCCGGTCGGGCGTCGTTGGTCGGTGCGGCGTCGGCCGGCCTGGATGGTGCTGGGTGGCCACGGATTGAACGGAAACGGACGTTGCTCGGTGCGGAACGTCTCGTAGGCGATGATCTGGTAAACGAACAGGCCTCGGCTTTGGCCGAGCCCCATCAGGCGAACGAAGACGTGCCCCGTCAGCAACTTGCATACGAACTGGATGATGGCGACGAAGAGGAGCACCCAGGTCGCCATATAGAAGGCGACGGCATACAGCACCATGAACACGAGTCGCAACCACGTGCTGCCACGGGCTAAATTCTGTTGGGTATCGTCGGTCATGGGCTGGAAGGTGCCATGAAATGCGCCACCGGCTAAGGCGTCGAGTCGTCGTGCCGCCTGGGACAAAGCGGGGCAAAATGACGATCCGCCGGTGGGCCGTCGCGGTTGTCGTCATCCGGCCCAGGGGAGATCGCCCGTGAAGTTGCCTTTCCGTCTGTTTGGGTCTTGGCGGTCCGGCGCGGTGGACCAAGCGTCTGCCAAAGCTGTCGCCCGCGTCGACGCGGCCCCAACCCCTGCCGTGCCGGCCGATCACAAGGATCTGGTCGCCGAAGCGCTGCGCGTGCGTGCCGAAGTGCGCGAGAAACTCGGCGAAGAGACCGTGCGCAAGCTCTACAAGATCGCGACGGGCAAGGACTTGACCGAGTAGCGGGAGCGCGCATTTCCCGGGCCGGAAGGCTACCATGAGCGCCGCATGGCTTCGCTTGCGCACCCGCTTTCCATCAGTGTCGAAGATGACTTCGGCGCGATCGGCACCGCGACCAACCACGATCTGACCGCGGCGCCGGCCGGCATGCGGCGCTGCCTCGAGTGGGTGGCGCGGGCATGAGCGCGCCCGGTCCATCGGCGGGCGAGAGCGTCGCCGAGATCGCCGCGGGGGTGCGTGGACGCGATCGCCGCGCCCTTGCCCGGGCGATCACCCTGGTCGAATCCGAACGCCCCGATCATCGGGCCCAGGCCGAGGCGTTGTTGCAAGCACTGCTGCCGGCGACCGGGCAGGCCATCCGACTGGGTATCTCGGGCGCCCCCGGTGTCGGTAAGTCGACCTTCATCGAGGCCTTCGGCCTGCACCTCGTCGAAATGGGCAAGTGGGTGGCGGTGCTCGCCGTCGATCCGACGAGCCAGCGTTCCGGCGGCTCGATCCTCGGCGACAAGACGAGGATGGAGAGGCTGGCGCGGTCCGAGCAGTCGTTCATCCGCCCGACGCCGTCGGGCCGGACTCTGGGCGGCGTCGCGCGCCGAACGCGCGAGGCGATGCTGCTGTGCGAGGCGGGCGGCTATGACGTCGTCATCGTCGAAACCGTGGGGGTCGGTCAGTCCGAGGCGGCCGTCGCCGCCATGGTCGACATGTTCGTGTTGTTGATCGCCCCGGGAGGCGGCGACGATCTGCAGGGGATCAAGCGCGGCATCGTCGAACTGGCCGAGTTCATCGTCGTCAATAAGACCGACGGCGACCTCGCGGCCGCGGCCGGTCGCATCGCCGCCGACTACACCGCGGCGCTTGGTCTCCTTCGCCCGCTGTCGGCACATTGGCAGCCGGAGGTCATTCAATGTTCGGCGATCGAAGGAAAAGGGATCGCCGCGGTTTGGCAGGCGGTGTGCCGCCAGCGCCAGGCGCTCAAGGCTGCCGGCGAATCGGCATCTCGGCGCACCCAGCAGGCGAAGGCGGCGATGTGGGGAGAGGTCACCGAATCGGTTCTCGCCCACCTCCGGGAGGAGCCCCGGCTCGCCACCCTGACCGCGGACTTGGAAAGGCGAGTGGCGCAGGGCGAACTGAGCGTCGCCGCCGCGGCCGAGCGGATCGTGAAGGCCTTTCGCCGGGGCCCCGATGAAGGGGAAGAGGGGGACTGATGACCGTCGGTTTGCCGGGCGGCAGCCCGATCACCGTAGCGACTGTCGGCGTTCGCGACATGGCGGTGGCATTGGCCTTCTATCGCAACCACATCGGGATGGACGTCAAGGCGGACGTGGCGTGGTCGGGCGCCGCCTTCGAGCGGCACTGGCATCTGGCAAAAGGATCGCGCGCCCGCGCGGTGTTCCTGTCGGCGGCCGCCCATACCGTCGGGCGGATCCTGCTGCTGGAATTTGACGCGGCCCAGCGGGTGCTGGTGCGCGGCAACCGCGAACGGCGCGGCTATGGGCTATGGAACCTCAACTTCTACACGCACGACATCGTCGCCGCCTCCAGGGAGCTGGCCGCGATGGGGTTTACCTTCTGGAGCGAGCCGACCAAGCACAATTTCTCGCCCGAGGTCGGCTCGCCGGTCGAGGTCATCTTTGACGGACCCGACGATCTGCCGATCAACCTCGTCGAGTTGCGTGGCGGCGCCCCGGGGTCGCGGATCGGCGACATGCGCGCCTATCTGCAGGAACACGGCACGACCCGGACCGGCTTCACGCCGGTTGTCACCAGTTCGCATTGCGTCCGCTCGCGCGACAAAGGAGTGGGGTTCTACCGCGACGTGCTCGGCATGAAGATCGTGATCGACGAGGAAATGAATTCGGTGGCGTCGAACCACTTCCTCAACATTCCCGCGACCTCGCGCACCCACGTGACGTTCGTGCAGGGGTGCCATCGCTTCGGCAAGGTGGCGATGTCCTGGCCGGTCAACTACACCCCGGCCGACCTGGTCCCCCGTGCTGTCGCCCCCAACTGCGGCTATCTCGCCCAGGCCTTTCTGGTCCCGACCCTCGGTCCGGCCGTCGCCGCCGCCGTCGCCGCCGGGGCCGAACCCTATACGGCGGCCCACGAACTCGACATCCCCGGCATCGGCCGGCGCGCCGTTGCCCTCCTGCGCAACCCGGCCAGCGGCGCGCTGACCGAGTTCATCGAAGGCGAGGGCTGAGGGAAACCCGCAGAGTTGCTGGGGCTAGCCGGGCGTCGCCTTGACGGGGCCCGAGCGCTCCCGTATTAAACCCGCCTTTCCGGCCGGGACGGTCGGCGATCTATTGGGATGGGCGCCATGTCACGACGCTGCGAATTATCCGGCAAGGCGGTGCTGGTCGGCAACAATGTGAGCCACGCCAACAATCGCTCGAAGCGGCGGTTCTTGCCCAACCTGCAGAATGTGACCCTGTTGTCCGACACGCTCGGCCGGTCGGTCCATCTGCGCATTTCCCGCCACGCCCAGCGCACGGTCGACAAGGTGGGCGGTCTCGACAATTACGTCTTGCAGACGAAGGACGCCTTGCTGTCCGACCGCGCGCGCCGGCTGAAGCGCGATATTCTCAAGGCGCGCGCCTAGCGCTTGGCCATGGGCTGCGCCTAGGGCGCAGCTTCCGGATCCCAGATGAACTCGAGCAGGATCGTCTGCTGGAGAAAATGGAAATTGTCGTCGGACACCATGAACAGGTGGATCCGTCCGGCGGCATCCTCCGCCACTGCCAGTCCCTCGAAGTTTTCCGTTACCACCGGCGGCTCGAACTCGGCCACCACCTCGCCCTCGAGCAACGCGCCCGGCTGAACATTGGTGGCCGGGATACGCTTTAGCCGCGACCCGAAGCCACGAATTGCCGAAAAACGTCGTTCGAGCACGAGGATGTCGCCGGAAGGAAGACGGGCAAGATCGGCCGGCTTCCACGCGGAACGCGGATAGCGGACGGCGCTGGCACTGGCGGCATCGACGATCCAGCCTGGATTTTCGCTTGCGTCTGTGCCGTCGAATGGCTCCTCGGCGATCACCAGGTAGCGGCCGGGGGCGAGCACCGCGAGGCTTTCGAGGCCGCCGTTCCGGGGCAGGCGGCCCACGTCGCTCGGCAAGGCCACCGGTTTGGGCCGCGCGGTCCCGAGATCTCCCTTGGCTGGGTAGCGCCACATCCGATGGCGCCGCTCGAAGGTGACCACGACATCCTCGCCGTCACGACCAAGTGCCTCGGCGTCGCCCATCAGCCAATTGGACTGAACGGGGCCGCCCGCCTCGTTGAGCATCGGCGCATAGCGGGTCGCAGTCAGTCCCGATAGGCGGCCGGCTGAGTTGTGCAGGAGATCGGCCTCGAACCAATAGCCGCGATCAGACACTGCCGTCAGATGCCCGGCATGGTCGACGACCAGACCGGAGAGTCCGCCAAATCGCGCGTCCTCCGATCGCAGGATGAGACCGCCCAGATAGCGGAGCGCGCCCAGGCGTTCGTGGTCGGGGTTGGCGTTGTCGAGGGCGGTCGGCGTAGCGGTTACGACGATGGGCGCCGCCACGGCACCGGCGGCGAGCCAGACGATCGCCGCTGCCGCCAGCAGGACATCACGGACCATCGGGTTATTATCGCGGCGCAATCGAGACTGCACCAGGGTGTCGTCCAACAGCGGTCACCCTGCGGCGGCAGTTCCCGTGATCGCTTGCGACGAACGGCGAGGTGAACGATGAAGTTTGGCGTGTTGGGGACCGGCATGGTCGGCCTGGCCATCGCCGGCAAGCTGGCGGCACTGGGCCACGACGTCAGGGTTGGCGCCCGGCAGGCCGGGCACGCCCGGGCCGTCCGCTGGGTCGCCCAGACGGGCGCGCGCGGCTCGCAGGGAACGTTCGCCGACGCAGCCGGGTTCGGCGAATTGTTGTTCAATTGTACCTTCGGGGCGGCGTCGGTGGCGGCGCTTGAAATGGCGGGAGAGTCTGCGCTGCGCGGCAAGATCTTGATCGATCTGGCCAATCCCCTCGAATACGGCGCCAATGGCCGACCGTTCCGGCTCACGGTGTGCAACGACGATTCGCTCGGCGAACAAATTCAGCGGCGCTTCCCCGACACCCGCGTGGTCAAGGCCCTCAACACCGTGAGCTATCGGGCGATGACCAACGGCGGCCATATTCCGGGGCAGCACGACATGTTCATCAGCGGCAACGATACCGCGGCCAAGGCCGAAGTGACGCGGATACTTCGCGAGTGGTTCAACTGGCGGCGTGTGATCGACCTCGGCGACATCACCACCGCGCGCGGTACCGAGATGTACATGATGCTGTGGCTCAAACTGCACCCTGTGGTGGGAACCTTCGATTTCAACATCGGGGTCACCGCGACGGCCGGTCACCGTCTGCCGGTATTGGATTGAGAGGCTGGCGTCGCCCGCCTAATGGACCCGGCGCCGGCCGCGGCCGGCGGTGCTCTCCTTGGGGTCTTCGTCGAACAGGTCGGCAAGTTGCTCCATCATCGCGCCGCCGAGCTGCTCGGCATCGACGATGGTGACCGCCCGCCGGTAGTAGCGGTTGACATCGTGGCCGATGCCGATGGCGATGAGTTCGACCGGCGACCGGCTCTCGATCCAATGGATCACCTCGCGCAGGTGGCGGTCGAGGTAGTTGCCGGGATTTACCGATAGCGTCGAATCGTCGACCGGCGCGCCGTCGGAAATGACCATCAGGATGCGTCGTTGCTCCTGCCGCGCCATCAGCCGGTGATGCGCCCAGATCAACGCCTCGCCGTCGATGTTTTCCTTGAGCAGGCCCTCGCGCAGCATAAGCCCCAACCCTTTGCGAGCCCGGCGCCAGGGTTCGTCGGCTGACTTATAGATGATGTGGCGCAGGTCGTTGAGACGCCCCGGGTTCAGCGGCTTGCCCTCGGCCAGCCAGCGTTCCCGTGATTGGCCGCCTTTCCAGGCGACGGTGGTGAAGCCGAGAATCTCGACGTTCACGCCGCAGCGCTCGAGCGTACGGGCGAGGATGTCGGCGCACATCGCCGCGACGGTGACTGGACGTCCGCGCATCGAGCCGGAGTTGTCGATCAGCAGAGTGACGACGGTGTCGCGAAAATCGGCCTCACGCTCCTGCTTGTAGGAGAGCGAATACAGCGGGTTGACGATGACGCGCGACAGGCGCGCGGCGTCGAGCATGCCTTCCTCGAGGTCGAACTCCCAGGACCGCTGCTGTTTCGCCATCAGGCGGCGTTGCAAGCGATTGGCCAGGCGGGCCACTGTGCCCTGCAGGTAGTGGAGTTGCTGATCAAGGTGGCGGCGCAGCCGGGCGAGCTCCTCGGAATCGCAGAGGTCGCCGGCCCGGGCGATCTCGTCGAACTGGGTGGTGAACGCCCGATAGGAGGGTTCGTTGCGCCGCTGCCGGTCCACCGGCCACTCCTGGGGTTGGCCGCCCGGTTCGCCGTCAGCCATCTCGCGCCGCTCCCGCATCGTCGCACTCGACGGCTGCGCGGCCGCGTCCTGATCCTGCTCGCCGTCGGCCACCTCGTCGCCCGACATCTCCGAGGCACTGGACGATTCACCACCCTGCTCGCCGTCCTCGGACTCGCCCTGTTGCTGCTGGTCGGCCTCCTCGGCCTTTTGCTGGTCTTCCTGCTCGGGCTCAACGAGGTCCTCTTCAGCCAGGTCGAGGTGAGCGATCAGTCGGCGCGCATGCTTGGCGAAGGCGGTCTGATCGTCGAGCGATAGGCATAGGGCCTCGATATCGTCACCGGCCTTTTCTTGCAACGCTTTGCGCCAGGCGTTGACCACGCCGCCGGCCACCGCCGGCGGTGCCGCGCCAGTCAACTTTTCGCGCAACAGTAGGCGGACGGCTTCGGGCAGCGGCGCCTCACGACGGTCGCTCACCTGAGCATAGCCCGAGCGTTCGCAAAACTGGGTGAGGGCGGCATCGAGATTGTGGGCCACGCCGTCCATCTGCAACGCGCCGATGGCCTCGATGCGAGCCAGTTCGACGGCGTCGAACACCTCCTGCGCCAGCGTCCCCTGCGGGCGCCGGCGAGCATGCAACTTGGCGTCGTGGTGTTTGAGACGCAGAGCAAACGAGTCGGCGACCCCGCGAATATTGGCGACCTCGTTCGCCGACAATTCGCGCGAGGGCAGCGGCAGGCGGGCGGTATCGGCTTTCAGCGACGGCGTTTCCGCGGTGAACGAGACCTCGAGCGGCCGGCCACCGGCAACCGCCCGCATCGCCGCGCCGACGGCTCGCTTAAAGTTCTCGACAGGGTTGTGTTGGTCGCTCAACGGCCGGTCGCGTGCTTGCTCTTGCGTGCCGCCGATTCCGGCAACTCTTCGCCGAAGCAACGTTGAAAATACTCGGCGATCACCGGCCGTTCGGTCTCATCGCATTTGTTGAGAAACGTCAGGCGAAACGCCAGCCCGACTTCCCCGAAAATCTGCGTATTCTCCGCCCAGGTGATGACGGTGCGCGGCGACATGACCGTCGATATGTCGCCGGCGATGAAGCCCGACCGCGACAGTTCAGCGACGCGAACCATCTGCGAAATGGTCTTGCGGCCCTCGGCGGTGTCGTATTCGGGCACCTTGGCGAGGACGATCGCCACCTCGGCCTCGTGCGGCAGGTAGTTGAGGGTGGCAACGATGTTCCAGCGGTCCATCTGACCCTGGTTGATCTGCTGCGTGCCGTGATAGAGGCCGGAGGTGTCGCCGAGGCCGACGGTGTTGGCGGTGGCGAAAAGGCGAAACGCCGAATGCGGGCGAATGACCCGGTTCTGGTCGAGCAGGGTCATCCTCCCCGACGACTCCAGCACCCGCTGGATGACGAACATCACGTCGGGCCGACCGGCATCGTATTCGTCGAACACCAGGGCCGTCGCGGTCTGCAACGCCCACGGCAGGATTCCCTCGCGGAACTCCGTCACCTGCTGGCCCTCGCGCAACACGATCGCATCCTTGCCGATGAGATCAATTCGGCTGATATGCGAGTCGAGGTTGACGCGGATACAGGGCCAGTTGAGGCGGGCGGCCACCTGCTCGATGTGGGTCGACTTGCCGGTCCCGTGGTAGCCCTGGATCAGGACCTTTCGGTTGAACTTGAAGCCGGCCAGAATGGCCACGGTGGTGTCGTGGTCGAACCGGTAGGCGTCGTCGACCTCGGGTACGTACTCGTCGGCGAGCGAGAAGGCCGGCACCTGCATCTCGCTGTCGAGGCCGAAGACCTGGCGAACCGACACGGTGATGTCGGGCACGTGGCTGGCATCCTTCGCCTGGGTCAAGGAGGTTTCGTGTTGTGTCTGCATGGATGCCCCTACGTGGTTCCGCTTGCCTCGCGCCAGCCCGTCAGGCGTAGCCGGCGGCGACGAGGCAGGAATAGGCCTCGTTGATTTGTTTGAGGCGCTCTTCCGCTGTTTTGCTGCCGCCATTGAGATCTGGGTGGAATTTCTTGGCCAGCGCCTTATACCGCGTCTTGACGTCTTGCGCAGTCGCCTTTGGGGCCAGTTCGAGCGTCGCCAGGGCCTTTGCCACCGCCTTGTCGACCCGGGGCAGCGGCATATCGTGCCGCTCGAACGGGTTTCCGCTCTCGGCGAACACGCCGAACAGATCGTGGACGCTGGTCCAATCGAAGGACTGGTCGGATTTTTTCTTGCCGTTGACGCTCATCGGCCAAGTCGGGCGGTGCCAGGTATTGGCGGCATGCCGGTAGGCCTCGATCTGATCGGCGCTCATGCCCTGGAAATAGTCCCACGCCTGGTTGTATTCGCGGACGTGTTTGATGCAGAACCAGTAGAAGCGGTTCAATTCACCGGGTGACCGCGGCGCGCGGTAAAGGGCAGACTCTGGGCAACCGGGCGCCTCGCACGGGCGAATACCCACCGCGATCTCGTCTTCCATTTTCCGCCGCCTGCTCATGCGATAAGTATGGTGACCCCGGTCGGTTGTCGCAACATGGCTGTCCGATCGCCGCTACAAACGAGGCTTCCCGTGATGCGCGTGCAACAACTCATCCGCGACAAGGTAACGACCGCGTTCAAGCCGGAGCGCCTGGAGATCGTTGACGAATCGCACCTGCACGCTGGTCACGCCGGAGCGCGCCCGACGGGCGAGACCCATTTCCGCGTGACCATCGTGTCGGCGGCGTTCAGCGGTCGTCCACGCGTCGCCCGTCACCGCGCGGTTTATGCGACGCTGGCCGCCGAGCTCGAGGGCGATGTTCACGCCTTGACCCTGGTCACCTTGACCCCGGAAGAAGAGCGGGAACGGTCTCAGACCGCGTAAAGCAGCAAGAACGGCAGACTCGCAAAGGACACGACCGTCGACATGATGATGGCGGCGGCGATGTCCTCCGGTTCGCGCTGGTAGCGTTGCGCGAAGACGTAGTTGAAGACGGCGAGCGGCATGGTCGACTGGATGATGAGGACGCCACGCGCGGTGCCCTCGAGGCCCAGGGCCTCGGCGACCGCGATGCCGACCAGCAGACCGCCACCAAGGCGGATCAGGGCGATGATCGCGCTGCGACCAAGGCGCCGCGCTTTGAGCCGGGCCAGGGCCACACCCAGCGTCAACAACATCAGCGGCACCACCATGGTGCCCAGCAATTTCACCGTGTTGGCGACCCACAATGGCGGCTGCAACGCAAACGCCAGGAACGGGAGCGCCAGCAGCACGCCGTAGATGACCGGCGTGCGCATCAATTGCCGAACGCTCAGCGTGCCGGCCGCGACCGAAACGCCGACCGTAAATTGACCGATCGAATGAATGGCAAAGCCGGCGACGGCGAGAGCGAGGCCCGCCTCGCCATAGGCAAAAAGAGCGAGCGGGATGCCCATGTTGCCGAGATTGCCGAACATGATCGCCGGCAGGTAGGAATGGGCGGGCCAGCCGATGGCGCGCAACAGCAGGGCGCCGCCGACGCCCATGATGGCGAGGACGGCGAGGTAGGCCAGTGCCACCTGGCCCATCGCGGCCAGCGAGACATTGGCCCCCGTAAGCGCCGAGAACACGAGGCAGGGGGTCGCCAGCGTCAGCACGATGCTGGTGATGAATTCCGTGTCGAACAAGCGGCCGCTCTTGGCCCAGGCATATCCGATCGCCGCCGTGATCAACACGGGCGCGATGACCGCGAAAAGATCGCCGTGCACCAAACGGTCCTCGGTTTGCGCGCTTAGGAGGCTGCGGCCGGAGGCGCGATCCGACTCAGCCGCAGCAACGTTACCTGATTGCGCTGCCGGCGGAGGATCTCGAAGCGGGTATCGTAGAACGAAAAGACCTGACCGACGTCGGGAATGGACCGCGACTCGTGCAGGACGAGGCCCGCCACCGTCACCACCTGGTCGTCGGGCAGATCCCAGCCGAGTTCGCGGTTGAGGTCGCGGATGGTCATGGCGCCCTCGATCACGACGCTGCCGTCGGACTGCTTGCGTATCCCCTGGTGGACGACGTCGTATTCGTCCGAAATGGGACCGACGATTTCATCCAGAATGTCCTGCAGCGTCACCAGGCCCATCAGCGCGCCGTATTCGTCGACCACCAGCGCAAAATGCGATTGGCGGCTGCGAAAGGCGGTCATCTGCTCGACCAGGCTCGTCGTCTCGGGAACGAACCACGGCTTGGCGCAAATCGACTCGATGTCGATCGAGGCAAGCTGGCCGCCCTTGGTGGCCACCTCACGCAACAGGTCCTTCACATGCAGGACGCCGACGATGTTCTCCGGATTGCGCCGCCACAACGGAACCCGTGTGTGCGGAATGTCGATGACACGTGCCACGATCTCCGCCGGTGGCTGATCGGCATCGATCAACACCATGTTCTTACGGTGAATCATCACGTCTTCGACCGTGGTTTCGGCGAGGTCGATGACGCCGTGGAGCATGTCGCGCTCGCGCTTGAAGATGCCGCCCTGCTCCGCCTGCAATTGGATAGTGCTGCGGAGCTCTTCCTGCGGCGTGACCAGCGAAACGCGCACGCGGTTGGTCCCGAGGCCGCGCAGGATCAGTTCGACGATGGCGGTCAGGGTCGCCACGAAGGGCGACAGCAGATACAACAGCGCCCGCGCCGGTGCCGCCACCGCCAGCGCCGTCCGGGTCGGATGGCGGAGCGCATAGGTCTTGGGCAGAACCTCGCCAAACAGGACGACCACGATGGTCATGATGATCGTCGCATAGGCGACGCCGGCATCGCCGAACAAGGTGATCAGGGCGCCGGTCGCCAAGGCCGAGGCCAGAATGTTGACCAGGTTGTTGCCGAGCAGGACCGCGCCGAGAAACTGTTCGCGGGCGTCGATCAGGCGCTCGGCCAGGGTCGCCCTCCGATTACCTTCCTGGGCGAGATGGCGGAGGCGTGGCCGCGAGGCCGCGGTGATCGCGGTCTCCGACGCCGACAGAAAGGCTGACAAGATCAGCAACACGACGATGGCGATGACAGAAATCAGAATGCCGGTGTCCATGGCGGTTCCGGCTAGGCCGCGAGGGCCTGTTCGAACAGCGCTGCAAGGTCTCCGGCGCCTACATCGCGGTGCAGGAATGCCTGCCCGATGCCGCGAACGAGCACGAAGGCCGTACGGCCCGACTCGGTCTTCTTGTCCTGGCCGATATTGGCCAGCAACTCGGCCACCTTCAGTTCGGGATAGGCAGCAAGCGTCGTCGGCAGACCGGCGTCGTGCAAATGGCGGCGGACGCGCTCGGCCGCTTCGGCAGGGCACAGCTTCATCGCTACCGAGAGATCGAAGGCCATAGTCAGGCCGATGGCCACTGCCTCGCCGTGCAGGATTCGGCCGTCGTAGCCCACCGCCGTCTCGATCGCGTGCGCGAAGGTATGCCCGAGGTTGAGCAAGGCACGCGCGCCCGTCAGCTCGCGCTCGTCCGCCTCGACGAATCGGCCTTTTGCCCGGGCGCACGTCACCACGGCCTGCCGCCGGGCCTCGGCGTCGCCGCCGAGAATGCGGCGGCCATGCGTCTCGAGCCAGGCGAAGAATGTCGGGTCGTCAATCAGGCCGTATTTGACCACCTCAGCGTAGCCGGCGCGGAGCTCGCGCTCGGGCAGGGTGGCCAGGGTGTCGACATCGGCCAGCACCAGTTTTGGTTGGTGGAATATACCGATCAGGTTCTTGCCGCGGGGGGTGTTGATCGCCGTCTTGCCGCCAATGGCGCTGTCGACCATGGCCAGCAGAGTCGTGGGGAGATGGATGATGCCGGCGCCGCGCCGAATGATGCTGGCGGCAAAGCCGGCAAGGTCGCCGATCACGCCGCCCCCCAGCGCCAACACCACGTCCCGCCGTTCGATCTTGGCCGCGAGCAGGCGATCGACCAATCGTTCAAGCTGCGCAAAGCTCTTGGTGTCCTCTCCGGTCGGCAGGACGATTGCCTCATGGACGATGCCGGCGTCGAGCAGGCTGCGCTGCAAGATCGGCAGGTACAGACGCGCCACCGTCTCGTCAGTCACGACGGCCGTGTGTCGGCGCGGCAATAATGCGGTGAGTTGGGGCTGGGGGCGGCCGAGCACATCGGTGCCGACCAGCACGTCGTAGCTGCGTTCACCGAGGTTGATGGTGATGCGCTCGTTCATGACTTGGCAGCGTGGTTAGAGCGATCGTTGAGCGAGGCTACAATACGATCGACGACCGTCTCAGCCGCACCGGCGCTGCTGTCGACGACCATGTTCGCCTCTGCGTACACGGCATTGCGTTCGTGGCTCAATCGTTCGAGGACTTGCCGCGGGTCGCCCTCGCGCAACAGCGGCCGGGCGGTGCTGCGGCGCACCCGCTTGACCAGCGTATCGAGGTCGGCGCGCAGCCACACCGAGTCGGCCTGGTCGAGGATTCGCTGGCGCAGTTCCGGATTGATGAAAGCGCCGCCGCCGGTGGCGATCACCGTGGGCGGCTCGTCCAAAAGACGGAGGATGACGCGACGTTCCCCGTCGCGAAACGCCGCCTCGCCGTGGAAGGAGAAAATATCGGCAATCGAACAGCCGGCCGCTTTTTCGATTTCGCTATCGGCGTCGACGAAGGGCAAGCCGAGACGACGGGCGAGGCGCTGGCCGACCGTGCTTTTGCCGGCAGCCATCAGGCCCACCAGGACGATGCTTCGATCCGGGCGCTGGCGCGGCGCCGGGCGCTTGGTCGTTCCCATCGCCGGTGCTAAACCGACCGCGGAAGACGACGGGTTTTCGCCCGGTCCCGGCTTCCAGAATGTCGTAACTTCGCCATAATCGTCGCCCAAGGGTACCATAAGAGGAAGTGTGGCGGGCATGTTCCCACCGCGAGGATGCAGGTTGCCGTTGATGGTCTCTCGAATTCTATTGGCCCTTTTGGCGGTTGCCGTCATTGGTGTGGCTGTTTTTCTTGCCACTTGGGAGATTCCGACACCCGGGCGCCATGTCGAAAAGACTTTGCCCAACGACCGCTTCCCGAACTAGCGAGGCTGACCGATGCGCCAAGTCCATGCGTTAGGCGCGACCGCTCTATTGGCTGGCTTGCTGTGGATGACGTCGATGGCGCCCGCTTCGGCGCAGCAGGGGCCCATTCGGTTGACGCCCCCGGCGAACGATGTGGAGCGGACTCCGACGCCGCCGGCGCTGCCGCCCGGGCCGTCGGGCCGGCGTGACACCGACGACCAGCCCGTCGCGGTGGGCAGGCTCGACACGATCGATCCGTCGACCGCCGGGACGATCGGCGAACATGACGGTGGGTTCAGTCCTCAGCTGTGGCGAGGGATCCCGCGCGAGCGCGTCGAGGTGCTGTTGGCGCGGCTGCCGGCGCCGGTGCGCTCGGCCCCGTTGCGTGAGCTGGCGCAGCGACTGTTGCAAACGGCGGCAGCGGTTCCGGAGGGACCCGGCAAGGCCGCCAGTCTGTTGGGGCTGCGGGCCGAACGGCTCTTCGCCCTTGGCCTGACCAACGAGGCGCTGGCGGTCGCCCAACTCGCGCCGCCAAGCCTGCGCGACCCGCTGCTGGATCAGGTGCTGGTCGATGGTGCGCTGCTGATTGGCGACATTCTCGGAGCTTGTCGGCGCGTCGATCTGGCGATCGGCGCGGGCGCGGCCGGGCCGTTCTGGCTCAAGCGGCTCGCCTATTGCCGGGCGATTGCCGGTGAGCGCGACGCGGCGCGGCTGGCAGCGGATCTGCTGCGCGAATTGGCCGGTCTGTCGGACGAGCAATTCTTCGTCCTCATGGCGCCCCTGTTGGGCGAGGCGGCGCCGCGCCTTGGCAGCCTGACCGATGCTTCGCCGCTGGTCCTGGCGATGCTGCGGTCGGCTCGCCTGGACATTCCGGCTTCCGCCATCCGCGTGGCCAACGTTCCGACCCTCCGCGCCATTGCCAGCGCCCCGAGCGCCAGCATCGAGGTGCGTCTTGCGGCGGCGGAAGCGGCCGAGGGCTTCGGCACCCTGTCGGCGGATGCGCTTACTCAGCTCTATCGCAGCTTGCCGACGAAGCCCGAGGAGTTGGCGAGCGCGATCAAGACGGCGGAGGCGACGCCGGGGCCGCGGGCGAATGCCTTGCTCTTTCAGGCCGCGGCGGCGGAAACGACCGCGACCGGTCGCGCGGCGGCTATTCGTGCCGCCCTGGCCGCGGCCCGGGCCGGGCGCAACGTCGATACGATCGCACGCTCCTTCGCCCCGATCGTCGCCGAAATGGAACCGACTCCCGAATTGACAGCCTTCGCCGGTGACGCCGGCTTGATCCTGTTTGCCGCCGGGCAGGTGGCATCGGCGCGGAAGTGGTTCGAGTTCGCGCGCAGCATGACCTTGGCGGCGCAGCCCGATGCCGCGCGCGCCGTGATCGATCTGTGGCCGCTATTCCTGCTCGTCGACGGCGAACGACCGCTGCAATGGGATCCGGCGATCCTGCTGCAATGGAAGGACGGACTGGGCTTGCTGCCCGTCGCCAAGCGGCGCAGCCGGGCCGAGGTCTTTCTGGTCGCGCTGGCATCGGCCGGCAAGGATGTCGACCCGAGCTCCTGGGCGGCGATCTTCGAAGGGTCGATCGAGGGCGTTGCCCCGGTGCCCTCGGCGGCCGTCCTGCGCGCCCTCAAGTCGGCGTCGGAAGCGGGGCGACTCGGCGAGACGATCGTGCATGCCCTGATCGTGCTCGGCGACCAGGGGCTCGAGACGGTGCAGCCCGCCGTGCTCGAAGCCGTCCTACAGGCTTTGCATAAGGTCGGCTTGGCGAACGAAGCGCAGGCGATTGCGGTCGACGCCCTGCTCGGCCAGACAAAATAGGCCGGCGCGTTGGCCGATGAACCGACAGCCTCGGCGATCGACGCGTTTCTCGAGATGCTCGCGGCCGAACGCGGATCGGCTCGGCTGACGATCGAGGCCTACCGGCGCGACCTGCTGGATTTTGCCGCCTTTGCCGTGCGCAAAGGCGTGCCAGCGGATGGCGCCGACACTCGCCTGATCCGTGACTATCTGGCTGGCTTGGGCCGGGTCGGGCTGGAGCCCTCGACGGTGGCGCGACGCCTTTCCTGCATCCGCCAGTTTCATCGCTTTCTCTTCAGTGAGGGGCTGCGGACGGATGATCCTTGTTTCGCTGTCGAAGGGCCGAAGCGG
>SHVP01000045.1 GCA_009694165.1 Alphaproteobacteria bacterium | reverse complement strand
GCGCTGCGCGCCGTCACCTCGGTCGACGGCATGACCGCCGACTTCTTTCACTTCGACATGGAATTCCTTGGCCGCGTCGGCACCCGCATCATCAACGAGGTGCGCGGAATCAACCGCGTCACCTACGACGTCACCTCGAAACCGCCGGGAACGATCGAGTGGGAGTGATCGCCGACGCGGCTTTTGCGCCCGCTGGCGGACCTGGCAAGGCTTTTCGCGCCATAGACTGGTTCACTTCGGCGCTTTCACGTATTAACAAGTGTCGCCGGTGGGGAATTTTGCAGGCCTGAACACTAGGGAACGGGAGTGACACGTGGCGCCGAAGAACAATCCGCTGGGTCTCAATGCCTTGCAGCTCAAGACACTGACGCTGTTGCAGGAACTGGCCGGACTGCCCGACACGGCGAAGAAGGACGAGGCCACGGGGAATGTCCTCCTCGGCTGGCTGCCCAGCCCGCACGGCGATCATTTCCACATCGGCGAAGCGGTGGCGATGGCGAGCGACGCCACCGGGCTGCACAATCGCAGCGTGTGGATCGCCTTGATCCGCAAGGGGTTGGCGGCGGCGGAACCGGAGGGCGGGCTGGCCCTGACTCCGGCGGGGCTCAGCTATGACACCGGCCTGCGCGACAAGATCCTGATTCGGGCCGACCACTGAGTCGGGGTATGAACTATGGTCCGGTTGGACGGGCCCGCCAGGCCGATGGGCTCGCCGCCGGTGGGACGCGGACGAGTTAAGGAGTAAAGCGTGGCCGACATTTTCCGCGAGGTCGACGAGGACGTTCGCCGCGAGCGCTTCGAGAAGCTGTGGAAAGCGTACGGGAAGTATATTCTCGCGGCGGTCGCGCTGGTGGTCCTGGCGGCGGTCGCGACGGTGGCCTGGCAGGGCTATATAAAATCGCGCCGGGAAGCCACCGGCGAGCGCTTCGCCCAGGCGCTGACCCAGGCCCGAACCGGCGCTGCGGGCGATGCGGCGACGGCCTTCGAACAAATCGCCGCCGGCACGCGTGGCGGCTATCGCGCGCTGGCGATCCTGCAGGAGGCCGCGGCCTACATCCGCGCCGGCGAGCAGGCCAAGGCGGTGTCGGCCTATGACCGGCTGGCCGCCGATGGCGACGTCGACAAGGTGTTGCGCGACCTCGGGGCGCTGCTGGCGGCGCTGCACAGCATGGATTCCGGACGCGAGGACGACGTCCGCCGCCGTCTCGAGCTGCTGGCGCGCGAAGGCAGCACATGGCGCTATTCGGCTCGCGAGTTGCTTGCCCTCTTGACGCTGCGCGGAGGCGACAGCGCCCGGGCCAAGGAACAGTTCCTGACGCTGACCGACGATCTGTCGGCGCCGCCCGGGATTCGGGCGCGCGCCAGCGAACTGCTGAGGGCGCTCGGTGGGTGAGGGGGCGAGCATGGGCCATGCCGTGATCCGGTCCCGTGGTGGCGCGGTGCAACCGGGACGCTTGCTTGGGTTGGCGCTGGCGGCGCTGCTGCTGGCCGGCTGCGAGTCGATCTTCGAGCCCTACAAGCCGCCGCCCCTGCCGGGGGACCGCCGGTCGGTTCTCGCGCTACAGCAACGTCTCGAACCGGACCCAGGCATCCAGGATGTCCAGGTCCGCCTACCGCGCCCCTTCGCCAATCCCGACTGGACGCAAGATGGCGGCAATGCCGACAAGGCCATGCACCATCTCGTGCTAGCCGAAGCGCCGCGCGAGATATGGCGCGCCACCGTCGGCTCGGGTTCCAGCAAATACACCCGCCTGACCGCGCAGCCGGCGATCGCCGGGGGCCGCGTGTTCGCCCTCGATGCCGAGGGCGAAGTGAGCGCCCATTCGTTGACCGACGGGCGGCGGCTGTGGCGCACCTCGATCGTTCCCCGGGGCGAAGACGCCGGTGTCATCGGCGGCGGCGTCGCCTATGCCTACAACATGGTCTTCGTCAGTTCGGGCTACGGCGAAGTGATCGCGCTCGATGTCGAGCGGGGCAGCGAAATCTGGAGTCGGCGGGTCGGCCCACCCATTTCCTCGCCCCCCACGGTATCGGCCGGTCGGATTTTCGTCGTGACCGAGGACAATCAGCTTGTCGCCCTGGCCGCCGCGGATGGGGTGGTGCTGTGGAACCACGTTGGCATCGCCGAATCGGCCGGCCTGGTAGGGGCAGGCAGCCCGGCGGTCTCGGAAGGCGTCGTCGTGGCGGCCTATTCGTCGGGCGAATTGGTGGCGCTACGGGCCGACTCCGGCCGCGTGATCTGGACCGAATCGCTCTCGCGCACGGGCCAGGCCGCCGCTATCGGCGAGCTCTCGGATATCAACGGCCGACCAGTCATCGACCGCGGGGTCGTCTACGCCGTCGGCCACGGCGGCCGCATGGTCGCCAACGACCTCGTCACCGGAGCTCGGGTCTGGACCCAGAACATCGCGGGGGTCGAATCGCCGTGGGTGGCGGGCGACTACATCTTTCTTATTACGCTCGAGGGCGAGCTGACGGCGCTGTCGCGGGCCGATGGCCGCATCCGTTGGGTGACCGAATTGCCGGTCTACGAGCGGCCCGCCGACCGCAGGGGGCGCATTCTGTGGAGCGGTCCGATTTTGGCGAGCGATCGACTGATCATCACCTCGTCGAACGGCCAGGCGGTCGCCGTGTCGCCCTATAACGGGCGGATGCTCGGCTCGGTTCGCCTCGCCGACAACACCTTCATCGCGCCGATCCTTGCGGCGGAAACGCTCCTGGTGCTGACCGATGACGGCCGCCTCGCGGCCTACCGGTAGATGTCCTTTACCGTGGCGATCGTCGGCCGTCCCAACGTCGGCAAGTCGACGCTGTTCAACCGACTGCTAGGCCGCCGGCGGGCGATCGTCAACGATCAGCCGGGGGTGACCCGCGACCTCAACGAAGGGGATGCCGACGCGCACGGCGTCCGCTTCCGCGTGATCGATACGGCGGGCTGGTCGGAGAATTCGGTTGCGTCGCTGGAAGGCCGGGCGGCGCAGATGACCGAACGGGCGATCGGACTGGCCGATGTCGCTCTCTTCGTCATCGACGGGCGGTCGGCGATGATGCCGCTCGACGAGACGTTCGCCCGTCTGCTGCATCGACTGGGACGACCGGTCGTGATCGCCGCCAACAAATGCGAGCCTTCGGCGGTACTGCCCGGGCTCGACAAGGCCGTCGCCCTCGGTTTTGGCGAAGCGCTGCCGATTTCCGCCCAGCACAACGAAGGCATCGACGACCTTGTCGTGGCCCTAGCGGCGGCTGCCGGTCACGCTGGCGCCGGCGCGGGCGAACCTGACGAGCCGGTGGTCGAACGGCGCGTGAGCCTTGCCATTGTCGGGCGGCCCAACGTCGGCAAGTCGACGTTGGTCAATTGCTTGCTTGGCGAGGAGCGGATGTTGACCGGGCCGGAGCCGGGCGTCACCCGCGACGCGATCGCCGCCAAGTGGCAGACCGACGACGGCGTGGTTGAACTGGTTGACACCGCCGGGCTGCGCAAGCAAGCCCGTATCGTCTCGGAACTGGAGCAACACGCGGCCGGCGCCGCCATTTCGGCGATCCGCCACGCCGATATCGTCGCCCTCATCCTTGACGCGACCGCCCCGATGGAGCGGCAAGACCTACACATCTGCCGTGTCGCCACCGAGGAGGGTAAGCCGCTGATCGTCGTGGCGAACAAGTGGGACATGGTCGAATCGCGTTCGGCGGTGGCGCGCCTCATCCGCGAACGGGTCGAGGAAAGCTTGGCCCAGGTGAAGGGGGTTCCCGTCGTCTATGTGTCGGCGCTGACCGGGGCGGGGATCGACAAGATTCCGGCCGCGGCCTGGAAATCGTACCGCGCCTGGAACACCAAGATTTCGACTGCCGCCCTCAACCGGTGGCTGGCGCCGACGCTCGAAAAACATGCGCCGCCGGCGGTCCGCGGGCGGCGAATCCGCATCCGCTACCTGACCCAAACCGGTGCCCGGCCGCCCACGTTCGTCCTATTCGCCAGCCAGGCCGAGGCGTTGCCCGATTCCTATCTCGCCTACCTGGCGAATGGATTGCGCGCTACGTTTGCCATGCCGGGAACGCCGATTCGGTTGCAACTGCGCCAGGGCAAGAATCCCTACGCCCAGCGCAAGAAGGAACCGGAAAAGCGCCGGCGGCGGGTTACGCGACGGCGATGATCTGGCCGTTCGCGGTGGCAGCGGCACTCGCCCACTCGATCAGGCGTGGCGCAATCAGCGCCGGCGCCGGATGCTTGGCCGGGTCCTCGCCCGGATAGGCCTGCGCCCGCATCCGGGTGCGCACGCGGCCCGGGTCGATGACGTTGGCGCGCACCGACGTCGCGGCAATCTCGGCGGCGTAGCACAGGACAAGGTTTTCGAGCGCCGCCTTGCTTGCCGCATAGGGGCCCCAATAGGCGCGCGGATGGCGGACAAGGTTTGAACTGACGAACAGCGCCCGTCCGGCAGAGGAGCGCCGCAGCAGCCCGTCGAACGCGCGGATGAGGTGCCAATTGCTAGTGAGGTTGAGCTCGATGACCTCCGCCCACATCTCCGGGCTGTAGTGCGGCACCGGGCGGAGTTCGCCAAGCGTCGCCGCGTTGCCGACGAGAATATCGAGGCGACCGAAGCGCTCGGCCAGCGCGGCCGCCATTCGGTCAATGCCGGCAAAGTCGCGCAGGTCGAGCGGAACCAGCGTCGCCGTCCCGCCCGCCGCCCGGATTGTGTCGTCGACTTCCTCGAGGCCGCCCACTGTGCGCGCCACCAGCACCACATGGGCACCTTCGGCGGCGAAGCATTGCGCCACGGCCGCACCGATGCCGCGCGAGGCGCCGGTGATGAGCGCGACGCGGTCCTGCAAGCGCCCGGGCACGGCCGCGACCGCTCCTAGACTTCGGCCAGCAACGACAATTGCGCCCCACCGTCGCCGCCGACGCGATCCGTGAGCGGAATCGGGTAGTCGCCACTGAAGCAGGCATCGCAGTAGAGATTGCTCGCGTTGCGTGCGCCACGGCCCATGGCCCGGTACAGCCCGTCGATCGAGATGAAAGCGATGGTGTCGACCTGAATGAATTGGCGCATCGCCTCGAGGTCGTGGTGAGCCGCCAGCAGTTTTTCGCGCTCCGGCGTATCGACGCCATAGAAGCAGGAATTGGTCGTAGGCGGGGAGGCGATTCGCATGTGCACTTCTTTGGCGCCGGCCGCGCGGATCATCTCGACGATCTTGACCGACGTCGTCCCGCGAACGATCGAATCATCGACCAGGATGACCCGCTTGCCGGCGACCGACGAGCGGTTTGGGTTGTGCTTCAGCTTCACGCCGAGGTGGCGGATCTGTTCGGTCGGCTCGATGAAGGTGCGGCCGACATAGTGATTGCGAATGATCCCGTATTCGAACGGGATGCCGGTCTGCGCCGCATATCCCATGGCGGCGGGGACGCCCGAATCGGGCACCGGGACGACGACGTCAGCCGGCACGTGGCTCTCTCTCGCCAATTCGTTGCCGATCCGCTTGCGCGCCTCATAGACGCTGATCCCTTCGCTGATGCTGTCGGGGCGCGAGAAATAGATGTATTCGAAGACGCAGAAGCGATGCTGCGCCGGCGGAAAGGGGCGGATGCTCCGCACGCCCGACGGGTCGACGATGATCAACTCGCCGGGTTCGACATCGCGCACGTAGGCGGCGCCGATGATGTCGAGGGCGCAGGTCTCCGAGGCGAAAACGGTCGCCCCATCAAGCGTGCCCATGACCAGCGGACGCACCCCGAAGGGGTCGCGCACGGCCGCCATCGTGTTGTTCGTAAACGCGATCAGCGAGTACGCGCCGTCCACCTGCCGCAGCGCATCAATCATGCGATCGACCATGGCGTACTGCGGACTGATCGCCATCAGGTGAATGATGACTTCGGTATCGCTGGTCGACTGGAAGATGCAGCCGCGGGCGACGAGCCGGCGGCGCAGAATCGTCGAATTGGTCAGATTGCCGTTATGGGCGATCGCGAATCCACCGAACAAAAACTCGGCAAACAGCGGCTGGACGTTGCGCAGGATGGTATCGCCGGTCGTTGAGTAGCGATTGTGACCAATTGCTTGCGAACCCTTCAGGCGCGCGATCACCGTCGCGGAACTGAAAATGTCGCCGACATGCCCGAGGCCGCGCTCGGCATGAAATTGGAGGCCGTCGAAGGAAACGATGCCGGCGGCTTCCTGGCCGCGGTGCTGCAGCGCATGCAGTCCCAAAGCGTTATGGGCGGCGGCGTCGGCGTGATTGTAGATGCCAAAAATACCGCATTCGTCGTGGAATTTATCGGCCAGGGGTCGGGCGGGCTCGGGTGGTGCCGCGGAGTGTTCCGGCACCATTAGCCGTTTCCGCGGCCGTCGACGGGCGTGAAGGGGAGGGCCATTTGGGCGGTGTTATAGCCGGTCGGCGGCGGCGAGTCATGGCCGGCCCGATTGTCGAGTTTCTGCCGCAAATCGGCGGGCCGTAGCGATGAGGGCACGACCTTGAGGGTGAGGTTGCCGGACCAGATAAGCACGGGCGTGCTGCGGGCCTCGCGCAGCCAGTGGGGATGGTCAGGGACCGGGACGATCTGGCTGAACAGGACGTAGACGATGGCGAGCAGGGCGACGCCGCGAACCAGGCCGAACAGGAAGCCCAGAATCCGGTCGAGGAAGCCGATGCTGCCGGCGTTGATGGCGCGGGCGATCAGGCGACTCAGCAGGGAGAGGATGATGAGCGAGCCGATGAACAGGACGAGGCCGGTCGCCACGTCGGCGGCAATGGTAATCGGCACGATCTGGCGCCCGTAGGGCTGGGCGACCTCGAACAGGTTGACCGTGATGACGGCGGCGCCGATCCAGCCGAGCACCGACAGCACCTCGACCACCAGGCCGCGCGACAGGGCGAAGATGCCGGACAACAGCACCACGGCCAACGCCGCGAGGTCGAACCAGTTGAACGCGAGGTCGTCGAGCAGGCTCATCGGCCCCAGCGCCTCTGTTCGGTCGAGTCGCCGGGTTCGACCTGATCGACGATGTCGGAAACGTGGGCAACCTCGGTGATCGTCAGTCCCAACGGCTGCACCCGCGTCCCGGCGGGAATGATGGCGCGGGCGAACCCCAGCTTGGCGGCCTCTTTCAGCCGCAGGTCGGCCTGGCTCACCATGCGAATCTCGCCGGCTAGCCCGATTTCGCCAAACACGACGGTTTCCGGCGGCACCGGGCGATTGGCCAGGCTCGAGGTGAGGGCCGCGACGACGGCTAGATCCACTGCAGGCTCTTGGACGCGAAGACCACCGGCGACGTTGAGATATACGTCCCGGCCGGCAAAGGCAAGGCCGCAGCGCGCTTCGAGGACGGCCAGGATCATCGATAGCCGGCCACTGTCCCAGCCGACGGCCGCGCGCCGCGGCGTCGCCAGGGATGATGGCGCGACCAGCGCCTGGATCTCGAGGAGGAGCGGACGGGTTCCCTCGACTCCGGCGAACACGGCCGAACCGCTGACCGAGCGGTCGCGCGCGCCCAGGAAGAGGCTGGAAGGGTTGGCCACCTCGGCGAGGCCGCCGTCGGTCATCTCGAACACGCCGATCTCGTCGGTCGGTCCGAAGCGGTTCTTGACCGCCCGCAGAATGCGGAAGTGATGACTGCGCTCGCCCTCGAAATAGAGCACGGTGTCGACCATATGCTCCAGCACACGGGGGCCTGCCAATTGGCCTTCCTTGGTGACATGTCCGACCAGGAACAGCGCCATCGACCGGCGCTTGGCCAGCTGAATCAACTCCTGCGCACTGGCGCGCACCTGGGCGACCGTGCCGGGCGCCGAGTCCAGGGTGTCGACGAACATCGTCTGAATGGAGTCGATCACGGCAACGCTTGGCGCCTGACTCGAATCGAGCGCCCCAAGAATATCGCGCACGCTCGTCGCCGCCGCGAGCTCGAGCGGCGCGTTCGCGAGGCCGAGGCGCTGGCCGCGCATACGAACCTGGGCGACGGCTTCCTCGCCAGAGATGTACGCGCAGCGGTGCCCGCCGCGGGCCAACGCAGCGGCGGCCTGCAGCAATAGCGTCGACTTGCCGATGCCGGGATCGCCCCCGACCAGCAGGGCCGAGCCCGGAACTAGGCCGCCGCCGCAAACGCGGTCCAGTTCGGCGATTCCAGTGGTGAAGCGTGGCGGATCGGCGTCACCCCCCTGCAGGCTGCTGAAGGCGAGGCCACCCTTTTTGCCGCCAGCGATGCCGCGTGGTCCGGCGACCGGACCAGCTTCTTCGACCAGGCTGTTCCACGCCCCGCAGGCCTCGCAGCGGCCGCTCCATTTGGGGTGGGCCGTGCCGCATTGCTGGCAGACGAAACGGGCGGCCGCGCGCGCCATGGCTCAGGCCCACCGCGTGATCGTGGTCATGCCTGGGTCATGGGCGCAGGACCTGCATATGAATCGGTCCCTCGGCGCGACCATTGATGAATTGATCGACGTACGGGTTGCCGCTGGCGTCGAGATCGCGCACCGAACCGACCCAGATGATCTTGCCCTGATGAATCATGGCGACGCGGTCGGCAATCTTGCGGACGCTGGCGATGTCGTGGGTGATCGACAGCGCGGTGGCGCCGAGCCGGCGCACGCAATCGACGATCAGGTTGTTGATCACGTCGGCCATGATGGGGTCGAGGCCCGTTGTCGGCTCGTCGAAGAAAATGATCTCCGGGTCGGCGGCGATGGCGCGGGCGAGGGCGACGCGCTTGAGCATGCCACCCGACAACTCCGCAGGGCTTAGGTCGGCGACTTCGGGACCGAGTCCCACCTGGCCGAGCTTGTCGAGAGCGATGCGGCGCGCCTCGCCGCGGCCCATGCCACGGCCGTTGATCAGACCGAAGGCCACGTTTTGCCAGACCTTCAGGCTGTCGAACAGGGCCGCCCCCTGAAACAACATACCGAACTTTCGCAGCACGCGTTCGCGGTCGCCCGCCGAGATCGCGGTCATGTCCTCGCCGTCGACTTCGATGCGGCCAGCGTCCGGTCGCAGCAATCCGAGGATGCATTTGAGGGTGACCGATTTTCCGGTGCCCGAGCCGCCGATGATCACCAGCGATTCGGCCCGCGCCACCGTGAGGTCGACGCCGTCGAGAACGATCTTGGCGCCAAACCGCTTCTTGACGGCGGCGAGACTGATCTTCGGGGCTTCGGTCATCCGCGCGACATGAAGAAAATCTGGGTGACGACGAGATTCGCGGTCAGGATCAGGATCGAGGCGCTGACCACGGCGTTGGTGGTGGCGCGGCCGACCCCTTGCGCGCCGCCGCGGCTGTAGTAGCCGTGGAAGCATCCCATCAGGGTCACGATCAGACCAAACACGGCGGCCTTCACCAGCCCGGCGATGATGTCGATCTTCTCGAGGATGTCGAAGGTGTTGCGGATGTAGGTGGCGGCATTGAAGTCGAGCAGGTTCACGCTGATCGTGAATCCACCGAAGATGCCGATGATGTCGCCGACCAGGACCAGAAACGGCACCATGGTCATGCCGGCGACTAGCCGGGGGACCATCAGGTATTTGAACGGGTTGGTCGACAACGTCACCAGGGCGTCGATCTGCTCGGTCACCCGCATCGTGCCGATTTCGGCCGCCATCGCGGCGCCGACGCGGCCGGCCACCATGAGGCCGCCCAACACCGGCGCCAACTCGCGCGTCATGCCGATAGCGACGACATAGGCCACGGTTCCCTCGGCATTGAAGCGCGAGGATCCCTCGAAGATCTGCAGCGCCAGAGCCATGCCCGTGAACAGGGCGGTCAGGCCCACCACCGGCAACGAAAAGTAGCCGATGCTGGCCATCTGTTGCGCCAGGTTGGCGGCGAAGAACGGTGGCCGGACGATGTGGGAGAGCGAGGTCCCGGCGAAGATGCCAAGACGGCCCGTCGCTTGCGCGAACGCGATCACCAGGGCACCGAGGGCGGAAAGGAAGCGCACGGACCTAAAGCACGCTGCCGCGGTAAACGCGATGGAGCCGAGGACCGAGGCGGGTCAACAGTTCGTAGGAGATGGAGCGACCGGCCGCGGCGAGGGCGTCAATGTCGACCTGGCCGCCGAGCAACTCGACCTCCGTTCCGGGCCCGACGGCGGGCACCTCGGTCACGTCTAGGGTAAGAAAATCCATGGAAACCCGACCAACGACCCGCACACGAATACCGGCAACGGCGGCAAACCCGCTATTGCTGAGGCTGCGCAGATACCCGTCGGCGTAGCCCATGGGAACGGTTGCGATGCGCGAAGAGCGGGTCGCTTTGTGCGTCGCACCATAACCAACGGTCTGCGGGGTGTCAATTTCACGAATCTGCACTATTTTCGATTTTATCGTAACTACTTGGCGGAATTTGTTCACCTTCGATAGAAGCGGATTTCCGCCGTAAAGCGCGATCCCCGGACGGACGATTTCGAAGTGGTAGGCGGACCCGAGATGGATGCCCGCCGAGTTGGCCAGGCTTGCCTTGGCGAGCGGCAGTTGGCGGCGAATCGCGCCGAACAGGTGGAGCTGCTCGGCGTTCTTTGGGTGGGTGGGCTCCTCGGCGCAAGCGAGGTGGCTCATGACCAGGGTGATCGGGACGGCCGGGTGGGTTTTGACCCAATCGAGCAGGCGAGACGCCTCAGCGATCGAGATGCCGAGACGGTTCATACCGGTGTCGACGTGGAGGGCGGCTCCCAACGGACGGCCCACCGACGCGGCGAAGGTGTCCCAGAGGGCCAACTGATCCCACGTGCAGAGGACGGGCGTCAGCCAGCCAGCGACAAAATCCTCGGTCGTCGTCGCCGACGGCCCGGCCAAGACATAAATCTCGGGTACCTGGCCGGGGGCCGCATTCTCGAACAATTGGCGTAGGTCGAGACCCTCTTCGACAGTAACGACAAAAAAGCGCCGACAGCCCTCGGCATAGAGGCGCGCCGAGACCTCGCTCGCACCGAGGCCATAGGCGTTCGCCTTGACCACGGCCGCGCAGTCCGCGCCCGGGGCCGCCGAACGCAGCGCCCGATAGTTGGCTGCCAATGCGTCGAGATCGACCGTTAGCGTGACCCCGGCGCGTCGCTCCATGGTCATGGCTTAGAACGATTCGGGCAGCGAATCCGGGTTGGCCAGATTGGCAAACTTGGTGAGCTTCCCGTTAAACAGCAGCTTCACTGTGCCCGTCGGTCCGTGGCGGTGCTTGCCGACGATGACCTCGGCGATGCCCTGCACCTCGTCCATCTTGGCCTTCCACTCGGCGTGCTCCGGGGAGGCCTCGTTCGTCGGACGCTTCCGCTCGTGATAGTACTCCTCGCGGAAAATGAACATCACGATGTCGGCGTCCTGCTCGATGGCGCCTGACTCCCGCAAATCCGAGAGTTGCGGCCGCTTGTCGTCGCGCTGCTCGACCTGGCGCGACAGCTGGGAGAGGGCAAGCACCGGAACGTTTAATTCCTTCGCCAGCGCCTTGAGGCCTTGGGTGATGTCGGCAATTTCGAGGACGCGATTGTCGGACCCGCGTGAGGATGCGGGTCGCACCAGTTGCAAATAGTCGACGACGACCATGCCGAGGTTCTCGAGCCGTTTCAGGCGCCGGGCGCGTGCGCGCAGGGTGGCGATGCTAAGCGCCGGCGTGTCGTCGATAAACAGCCGGTACTGCTCGAGCCGCTGGCTTGACTGCACGAGACGCAGGAAATCGTCCTCGCTGAGTTGGCCCCGGCGTAGCTTCTCTGACGGGATTCCGGTTTCCTCGGAAAGAATACGCGCGGCGAGTTGCTCGGCCGACATTTCGAGCGAAAAGAAGGCGACCACCGCCCCCTCGGCCACGACGGTTTCGCCGCGGTCGTTTTTCTGCTCCCGATAAGCGCGGGCGGCATTGACGGCAATGTTGGTGGCGAGAGCCGTTTTTCCCATGCTCGGGCGGCCGGCCAGGATGACGAGGTCGGAGCTGTGCAGGCCGCCCAGCCGGGCATCGAGGTCGCGGAGGCCGGTGCCGACCCCGGTCAGATGTCCTTCGCGCCGTTTGGCCTGTTCGATGTTGTGAACGGCCTCGACGAGGGCCGAGGAGAACGGACGAAATCCCCCTTCGTATCGCCCTTTTTCCGCCAAATTGTAGAGGCGCTGCTCGGCCGCTTCGATCTGCATGGTCGCCGAATCATCGACCGCCGAGTCGTAGGCGATGTTGACCATGTCCTCGCCGACCGCGATCAACTGGCGGCGTACCGCCATGTCGTGGATCAGGCGTCCGTAGTCCTCAGCGTTGATGATGGTGACGGCGCCACCGGCCAGCCGCTTGAGATAGTCGGCACCGCCGATTTCGGCAAGCGCCTCGTCGCGTTCGAACAACGCCCGCAGGGTCGTCGGGTTGGCAATCTGGCCACGATCGATCAGCCGCAGCATCGCCTCGAAAATGCGTCCGTGGATAGGCTCGAAGAAATGCTCCGGGACGAGAAACCCGGAGATTTGCGCCGCCGTTTCGTTGTTGATCAGAATGGCGCCGAGGAGGGCCTGTTCGGCCTCGACGTTCTGGGGCGGCGACCGAAACGTCAGCCGGTCGTTCTTGGCTGCCGGGAGGGTACTGACTTTGGACGGCTCAGCCAAAACGAACATTCCCATCGAGAGAGGCGGGCGCCACCGTACTCCTCGCCGTGCGGCCGGTCAGCCCATTCAATCGTGGTTGGCGCAACGAACCTGTGGGGAAGAATTGTCCACAGGCTGTGTACTGCGGGATTGAGCGTTGGCGCCGATGCGTGCCGCTTCCCATTGACCGATATAGTCGCGCGTCAGCGGCACCGCTTCCTGGCGGCGGGCGAGTTGAATCTGAAAGTTGAGTTGCCCGCCATAGCGAAATGCGGCTTCGCAGCCGGCCAAATAGAAGTCCCACATCCGGCAGAATCGCTCGTCGTAGAGCGCGCGCACCTTGTCACGGTTGCTGTTGAAGCGGCGACGCCAATCGCGCAGCGTCGCGGCGTAATGGAGGCGCAGGACCTCGATGTCGGTCATGAACAGGCCAACCCGCTCAACCACGGCGACGATCTCCGACAGGGCCGGAGCATATCCACCGGGGAAAATGTATTTGGCGAGCCAGGGGTTGGTAGCCCCAGGTCCGTCGGCGCGTCCAATCGTGTGGAGAAGCGCTACGCCGTCTTCGGTCAGGAGGTCGCGAATCTTCTCGAAGAACTCGCGGTAATGACCGACGCCCACATGTTCGAACATGCCGACCGAGACGATCCGGTCGTAGGGGCCTGTTTCGTGCCGGTAATCCTGCAGCTTGAAGCGCACCCGTCCGCCCAGTCCTTCCTGTTCGATGCGCGCCTGAGCCACCTTCAGTTGTTCGACCGACAGCGTGACACCCGTGACATCGCCGCCGCCAACCTTGGCCAGGTAAAGGCCCAGCCCGCCCCATCCTGAACCGATGTCCAGGACCCTCTGGCCCGGTTCAAGCAGCAGTTTGGCGGCAATGTGACGTTTCTTGTGGTCTTGCGCCAGCTCGAGGCTGTCGTTGGGGGTCATGTAGTAGGCGCACGAATACTGGCGGTCCCGATCGAGGAACAGGTCATAGAGGGTGTCGGACAGATCGTAGTGGTGGGCAACGTTGCGCTGGGCGCGGCCGATGGGGTTGTGCTGGGCAATGCGTCGCCCGATGACGCCCAGCCGCGTCACCAATCGCTGCAACCAGTGCTCGCCCGGGCCCCAGCCCAGATTAAGGAGAAACAGCTCCAGCAAGTCGTAGATGTCGCCGTCCTCCACGGTCACCGTTCCATCCGTGACCGCCTCGCCCAACACCACGCTGAGGTGGCCGGCGAGCTTCCACTCGGTGGCGGTATCGTGGACGCGCATCGTCACCCGTGGTCCAGCTTCCGCCCCGGCAAAGACGACGCGGGCGCCGCTGGGGCGCACCAGAGTCAGCGTTCCCTTCTTGATCAGCCCGCGAAGAAGTTGGGCCAGAAGCATGGCAGTGTTGCCGTATCACAGGGCGAGCGACCGTAGCCCGCGGCCCAACGATATCGCAGGCGCGGGGCGGGCGCACGGGTCCTGTGGCTGGCGGAGCCCGGTAGGCTACTTTGCCTTGTCGGCTTTTTTCTTGCCCGATTTTGCTTTGGCCGGGGCAGGCGCTGCAGGCTCGGTTGGGGTCTGGGCGGCCTCGGTGGGCTTGAGGTCGGCACGCTCGGCCAGTTCGGCCGACTCGAAGAACTCTTCGGCCGCCTTGGTCGCATCACTCGCCGCCGCGGTGATGGTGATGCCGGCAGCCTGCGCCTCCGCTTCGTCGCGCGAGCGGGCGACGTTGACCTTGACGTTGACGCTGACCTCGGGATGGAGCGCGACCGGGACCGTGACGATGCCCATAGTCTTGACGGTGGTCTGCAGGATGACCTGCCGCCGCACCACGGTGAAACCTGCGGCGGAGATAGCCTCGGCGATGTCGCGGGCGCTGACCGACCCGTATAGCTGGCCGCCTTCGCTCGCCTGGCGCAGGATGGTCACCGACAGGTTCTGCATCTTGGCAGCGACGCCTTCGGCTTCCTTGCGCTGTTCGAGATTGGTGGCCTCGAGGTGCTGCCGACGGGTCTGAAAGGACGCCACATTGTCTTTGGTGGCGCGCAACGCCTTCTTTTGCGGCAACAGGAAATTCCGGGCGAACCCGTCTTTGACGTTCACCACATCGCCCATCTGGCCGAGCTTTTCGACGCGCTCCAAAAGAATGACCTGCATCACACTACTCCTCGATGCGGCGCAACATCAGGCTGCGCCGGGCAACGTCCGTCGTTACTGAACGAGATAGGGCAATAGGGCGAGAAACCTGGCCCGCTTGATCGCTTGGGCCAATTCACGCTGTCTCTTGGCCGACACGGCGGTAATCCGACTGGGCACGATCTTGCCCCGCTCGGATACGAACCGCTGTAACAGGCGGACGTCCTTGTAATCGATCTTGGGCGCGTCCTTGCCTGAAAAGGGGCACGACTTGCGGCGACGAAAAAAGGGACGGGATGAGCGGCCTGCTTGCGCTGCCATTACACTGCTCCTGTGGGAACGATGACTTCCTCACGCCCCACCGCCACCACCGGCGGTTCGTCCTCGCGGCCATAGCTGCGGCCGCGGCCGCCACGGTCCCGATCACGGTCCCGATCGCCGCGCTCATCGCGGCGGTCCCGATTACGCATCATCGCCGACGGACCCTCCTCGTGCGCTGGAACGCGAACGGTTAGGTAGCGGATCACGTCTTCGTCGATCCGCATGTTGCGTTCCATTTCCTGCACTGCAGCTGCCGGCGCATCGACGCAGAGGAAAACGTAATGCCCTTTGCGACTTTTCTTGATCCGAAAGGCCATGCTGCGCAGGCCCCAATATTCGCGCAGGCCGACTTTGCCGCCGCCAGCCTCGATGAGGCCAGCGAACCGCGTGGTCAGATCCTCGACCTGTTGCGTGGAGACGTCCTGACGGACGATGAAGACGTTTTCGTAAAACGCCATCGTTTACTGCTCCTTATGGCTGTTAACGCCCGGGTGCCAAGCGGCGGGGCCGGACTAGCCGGCAAGTGCCAGCAAGGAGTTATGAAGCCGCGGAATATACTGATCGCGGGGGCGGGCGCAAGGGCCATGCGCCTGATAAGCGCCGCCTTGACAGAGCGGGACTCGGGCTGGTCTGTCTAAGCCCTCCGCAACCGTAGACGAGCCACCATGTCGATCGCGTTGGTTTTCCCCGGTCAGGGCTCCCAATCCGTGGGAATGGGAAAAGATTTGGCCGCGGCCCTGCCGGAGGCCCGGCACTTGATTGCCGAGGTCGACGATGCCCTCAGGCAGCGCCTGAGCGACGTCATGTTCGAGGGACCGGACGGCGAACTGGTTCTTACCAAGAACGCCCAGCCGGCCCTGATGGCGGTCAGTCTCGCCGTCGTCCGCGTCCTCGAAAAATCAGGCTTCGACGTCGCCAAGCGCGTGGCCTACGTCGCGGGCCATTCGCTCGGCGAGTATTCGGCCCTGGCAGCCGTGGGCACTCTAACCGTGGCAGACACCGCCCGCCTTCTGCGCACGCGCGGACAGGCGATGCAGGATGCCGTACCCGTTGGGGTCGGCGCCATGGCCGCGTTGCTCGGAATCGAATGGGAGGCGGCGCGTGAGGTTTCGCTTGCCGCCGCCCAGGGCCAGGTGTGCGCGGTGGCGAACGACAACGGCGGCGGCCAGGTTGTTGTCAGCGGACACCGCGAGGCGGTTGAACGGGCTATCGTACTCGCCAAGGAAGAGGGTGCTAAGCGCGGCATGCTGCTGCCGGTGTCGGCGCCGTTTCACTGTCCCCTGATGGCGCCGGCCGCCAAGGTCATGGGTGAGGCCCTGGCCGCGGCGGCGATGCGGCCGGCAGGCGTTCCGGTGGTTGCCAACGTCACCGCCGATCAGGTCGTCGATCCGGCGGCAATTCGGACGCTCCTGGTCGAGCAGATCACGGCGACGGTGCGCTGGCGCGAAATCATGCTGTTTCTTCGCGACCATGGCGTTTCGACGATCGTCGAAATCGGAAGCGGCAAGGTCTTATCCGGCTTGGTCAAACGGGTGGTGCCCGACATCAAGACGATGACGGTTGGCACGCCGGCCGACATCGACGCCTTCTTCAAATCGATCTGATCCGCCGACGGAGCGAACAATGTTTCAATTGACGGGCAAGCGCGCGCTGGTCACCGGCGCTTCTGGAGCGATCGGCGCCGCCATCGCGGAGGCCCTGCATGCCGCCGGCGCCGCCGTGGTGGTGTCGGGAACGCGCCGGGATGCGCTGGACGCGTTGGCCGGACGGCTTGGCAGCCGGGCGCATGTGCTCGTCGGCAATCTTGCTGATCCCGCCGTCGGCGGGCTGATCGATGAAGCGGCCAAGGCGGCCGGCGGGTTGGATATTCTGGTAAATAACGCTGGTCTGACGCGCGATACCTTGGCGCTACGCATGAAGGACGACGATTGGCAGCAGGTTCTCGACGTCAACCTGACCGCGACCTTTCGACTGTGCCGCGCTGCGCTGAAAGGGATGATGCGACAACGCTGGGGCCGCATCATCAATATCACCTCCATCGTTGGCGTGACGGGCAATGCCGGTCAGGCCAACTACGCGGCTTCCAAAGCGGGGATGATCGGAATGACCAAATCGCTGGCCCAAGAGGTGGCCTCCCGCGGCATCACGCTCAACTGCCTGGCGCCCGGCTTCATCGAGAGCCCGATGACGGCAGCGTTGAGCGAAGAGGTCCGCAAGAGGCTGTTGGGTTCGATCCCGATGGCCCGATTGGGCCGGCCCGCCGACGTCGCGCCCTGCGCGGTGTTCCTCGCCAGCGAGGAGGCGGGCTACATCACCGGTCAAACGCTGCACGTCAACGGCGGAATGGCGATGATCTAGTGGCGGTTCGCAGGCTGGTCAAGCCGACTAAATTGTGTTACCAACCTCCGACCTTTCAACATATGGACCTTTCGACCCAGGAGCGGTCGCGGGGGATGTGTCCGAGGCTCCTAGGCACTCATATTTTTCAGGGAATCAGTGATGAGCGGTGACATTGCGGCGAGGGTCAAGAAGATCGTGGTCGAGCATCTTGGCGTCGAGGAAGACAAGGTGACGGACTCGGCCAGCTTCATCGACGACCTCGGTGCCGACAGCCTGGACACGGTCGAACTGGTGATGGCGTTCGAGGAAGAGTTCAGTGTCGAGATTCCCGATGACGCGGCCGAGAAGATCGTGACCGTCAAGGACGCGGTCGATTATCTGAGCAAGAACGCATCGAAGTGATGCGGGCATTCCAGGAACGAGAGCAAACTTGGAACTAAGGCGCGTCGTCGTTACCGGCTTGGGGCTGGTAACGCCGCTGGCATCCGGCGTGAAGGAAACCTGGGAGCGACTGCTTGCCGGTCGCTCGGGCATTTCCTCGATCCAGAGTTTCGACGTATCCGACCTGCCGGCGAAAATCGCCGGACAGATTCCGCGTGGCGACGGTCCCGGACAATTCAACCCCGATCATTGGGTTTCCACCAAGGACCGGCGGAAAATGGCCGACTTTATCTTGTTCGGCCTGGCTGCCGCACAACAGGCCGTCGAGGACTCCGGCTGGAAACCCGAGGGCGAGGAAGACAAGATTCGGTCCGGTGTCATGATTGGCTCGGGCATCGGTGGATTGCCGACCATCGTCGAGGGCGCGTTGTTGATGCAGGAGAAGGGGCCGCGGCGACTTAGCCCGTTCTTCATCCCTTCGTCGCTCATCAACCTCGTGTCCGGCCAGGTCTCCATTCGCTTCGGCCTCAAGGGGCCCAACCACTCGGTGGTGACGGCCTGTTCGACGGGGGCCCACGCGATCGGCGACGCGGCTCGGTTGATTGCGCTCGAGGATGCGGACGTGATGGTGGCGGGCGGCAGCGAAGCGGCGATCTGCCGGGTCGGCATTGCGGGATTCGCATCGGCACGGGCGCTGTCGACCAACTTCAATGATACGCCGCAACGGGCCTCGCGCCCCTGGGACCGTGATCGCGATGGTTTCGTCATGGGGGAGGGGGCGGGGGTCGTGGTGCTCGAGGAATTGGAGCACGCGAAAAAGCGCGGCGCGAAGATCTATGCCGAGGTGATCGGCTACGGCATGTCCGGCGACGCCTACCATATTACGGCGCCGGCGGCTGACGGCGACGGAGCGTTCCGGTCGATGTCGAACGCCTTGAAGCGGGCCAAAATGAACCCGAGTGATATCGACTACATCAACGCACACGGGACGTCGACGCCTTTGGGCGACGAGATCGAACTCAATGCCGTAAAGCGGTTGTTCGGGCCCGCGGCCTACCAGTTGTCGATGTCCTCGACCAAGTCTTCGGTCGGCCATCTTTTGGGCGCGGCGGGGAGTGTCGAAGCGATTTTCTCGATCCTGGCCATCCAGGATGGCGTCGTACCGCCCACTCTCAACCTCGACAATCCGCAGGAGGGCTGCGACCTCGACCTGGTGCCGCACCAGGCGAAGCAACGGAAGGTTCGCACCGCCCTGTCCAATTCGTTCGGCTTCGGCGGTACCAACGCGTCATTGGTCTTCACCAAGGCGCCGTGACCGCACCGGTCAAACCGGCATTCTCGACGCGAAGACTTGTCTCTGCATTGGCCATGGCCGCGGTCGTTGTCGCCCTGACGGCGGCTTGGGT